>NZ_CP186283.1:1200000-1575000 GCF_049331905.1 Pseudomonas cimarronensis
TGATTCGGCGCTGGACGCCGAGGCTCAGGTGCGCGGCAACTCGGTGTACTTCCCGGAGCGGGTGATCCCGATGCTGCCGGAAGAGCTGTCCAATGGCCTGTGCTCGCTGAACCCGCATGTCGATCGTCTGGCCATGGTGTGCGAGATCAGCATCTCGAAAACCGGCAAGATGACCGATTATCAGTTCTATGAAGCGGTGATTCACTCTCACGCGCGGCTGACTTACAACAAGGTCAGCGCCATGCTTGAACAGCCGAAAAGCAGCGAAGGCAAGGCCCTGCGTGGCGAATATAAGGAGGTGCTGCCGCACCTCAAGCAGCTGTATTCGCTGTATCAGGTATTGCTGGCTGCGCGCCATGAACGTGGGGCCATCGACTTCGAGACTCAGGAAACCCGCATCATCTTCGGTGCTGGACGCAAGATCGCCGAGATCCGCCCGACCCAGCGCAACGATGCGCACAAGCTGATCGAGGAGTGCATGCTGGCGGCCAACGTTGCCACTGCCGCGTTTATGCAGAAGCATGAGATTCCGGCGCTGTACCGCGTGCACGATGGCCCGCCGCCGGAGCGTGTGGAAAAACTCAAGGCATTCCTCACCGAGTTGGGCTTGTCGCTGCATCGTGGCAAGTCCAAGGACGGCCCGACGCCGAAGGACTATCAGCTGCTGCTGGAAAGCATTCGTGAGCGTCCGGATTATCACCTGATCCAGACCGTGATGCTGCGCTCGCTCAGTCAGGCGGTATACAGCGCTGATAATCAGGGCCACTTTGGCCTGAATTACGACGCCTATGCGCACTTCACCTCGCCAATTCGTCGCTACCCGGATCTGCTGATTCATCGGGCGATTCGCAGCGTGATTCGTTCCAAACTCGATACCCCGCACGTCAAGCGTGCTGGTGCGGCGATCATGCCGCGGGCGCGCATCTATCCGTATGACGATGCGATCCTCGAGCAGCTGGGCGAGCAATGCTCGATGTCCGAGCGTCGCGCCGATGAGGCAACCCGTGATGTGGTGAACTGGCTCAAGTGCGAGTTCATGAAGGATCGCGTGGGTGAGACCTTCCCGGGTGTGATTACCGCGGTGACGGGGTTTGGCCTGTTTGTCGAGTTGCAAGACATCTATGTCGAAGGGTTGGTGCACGTCACCGCCCTGCCGGGTGACTACTACCATTTTGACCCGGTGCATCATCGTCTGGCGGGCGAGCGCAGTGGTCGTAGCTTCCGGCTGGGCGACAGCGTTGAGGTCAAGGTTATGCGTGTCGATCTCGACGAGCGCAAGATCGACTTCGAACTGGCCGAAGGCAAAGCGGCTATGCCGGCGGGGGTGGGGCAGCGCCGCGGTGGTTTCGAGTCGGCGGCTGGTCGGGCCGGGCGTCGCAGCGAGCGTGCAGCGCCGGGTAATACCGATGTTGAAAAGAGCCGGGCATTGAAGAAGTCTCTGCTCAACGAGTCGAAAGGCAAACCGGCCAAGGGTGTTGCTGGCAAGGGCGACAGCGCTCGCTCGGCCGCCAAGAGTAAGCCGAGTAGTCATCGCAAGGGCGCAGCTGGTGGTGCGCCGAGCAGCGGCGGGCCGCGCAAGCGTAAGGCGAAGTCATGAGTCAGTTGGAAAAAATCTACGGCGTGCATGCTGTAGAAGCGCTGCTGCGTCACCATCCGAAGCGGGTCAAGCAGATCTGGCTGGCAGAAGGGCGTAATGATCCGCGGGTGCAAACGCTGCTGGCGCTGGCAACGGATGCGCGAGTTACCGTTGGTCAGTGCGAGCGTCGCGAGATGGATGCCTGGGTCGAGGGTGTGCACCAGGGCGTGGTGGCTGATGTCAGCCCCAGTCAGGTGTGGGGCGAAGCCATGCTTGATGAGCTGCTGGACCGCACCGAGGGCGCGCCGCTGTTGCTGGTGCTCGACGGTGTGACCGATCCACATAACCTTGGGGCTTGTCTGCGCACGGCCGATGCTGCTGGTGCGCTGGCTGTAATCGTGCCCAAAGACAAATCCGCCACCTTGAACGCCACTGTGCGCAAGGTGGCCTGCGGTGCGGCGGAAGTGATTCCGTTGGTGGCCGTGACCAACCTGGCGCGCAGTCTGGAGAAGTTGCAGCAGCGCGGTCTGTGGGTCGTCGGTACGGCCGGCGAGGCTGAGCAGGAACTCTACGAACATGACCTGACCGGGCCGACCGTGCTGGTTATGGGCGCCGAAGGCAAAGGCATGCGGCGGCTGACTCGCGAGCACTGTGATTACCTGGTCAAGCTACCCATGGCCGGCAGCGTCAGTAGCCTCAATGTCTCGGTGGCGACCGGTGTCTGTCTGTTTGAAGCACTGCGTCAGCGCAAGGCTGGCAGCAAAGCCTAGTGCCTGTCGGGCGTCTCGCGGCGCCCGTGAATCTGATGTGCAGCGCGACTTTCTCCTGGCCAGGACCTGCTTGCGTATTGTTCAAATAATCACCAGTTTGCCTTGCGTGTGGCAGGGGGCTTCTCTAGAATGTCGCCCCTTGCCGCGACGGCAGGTGCTTTTGCGCCTTTTTGTTGTGGCAAGACAAACAAGTGAACTTCACTCCTTGCCTGACCGCATTTGGCGGCAGGCTACAACCCGTAAGGAGCATTTATGCGTCATTACGAAATCATCTTTCTGGTTCACCCGGACCAGAGCGAGCAAGTCGGCGGCATGGTTGAGCGTTACACCAAGCTGATCGAAGAAGACGGCGGCAAAATTCACCGCCTGGAAGATTGGGGCCGTCGTCAGCTGGCTTACGCCATCAACAACGTCCACAAAGCTCACTACGTCATGCTGAACGTAGAGTGCACCGGCAAAGCCCTGGCTGAGCTGGAAGACAACTTCCGTTACAACGATGCCGTGATCCGTAACCTGGTCATCCGTCGCGACGAAGCCGTTACCGAACAGTCCGAAATGCTGAAAGCTGAGGAAAATCGTAGCGAGCGCCGCGAGCGTCGTGATCGTTCTGAAAGCGCTGACTCTGCCGATGGCGATGACAGCGACAACAGCGACAGCGATAACGCTGACGAGTAATCCACGGATCTATTGAGGAGCCACTCTCATGGCACGTTTCTTCCGTCGTCGTAAGTTCTGCCGTTTCACTGCTGAAGACGTGAAAGAGATCGATTTCAAAGATCTCAACACGCTGAAAGCCTACATCTCGGAAACCGGCAAAATCGTTCCAAGCCGTATCACCGGTACCAAGGCTCGTTATCAGCGTCAGCTGGCTACCGCTATCAAGCGCGCCCGCTTCCTGGCCCTGCTGCCTTACACCGACAGCCACGGCCGCTGAGACCGGATGTTCGACAAGAAGTAAGGGATAAATTGCATGCGCGCCTTGGCTGAATTCATTATGCGCGGCCGTATGCAGGCCACTCTCGTAGTGGTGGTTTCTGCGGCATTGCCGCTGCTGTTCTGGTTGAGTGCTGCCGCTGGAAGCCTGGTGCTTCTGCGGCGCGGTTGGAGTGATGCCGCTGGCATCCTCGCCTGGGCCCTGCTGCCGGCCATTGGCTGGTGGTATTTCGGTGAGCCGCGCACCCTGTTGGTGTTGCTCGGTGCGCTGGGATTGGCGTTGTTGTTACGCGCCAACCTGTCCTGGAATCGTGTGCTGCTGTGCAGTGTGGCATTGGGCCTGGTGTATGGGCTGGTCTTGGGTGCGGTGTTCCGCGAACCCATTGATGCAATGGCGCTTGAGCTGCAAAAGCTGATGCCGCAAATGCTCGATGGGGTTCACCAACAGATGTCGGTGGATGAGCGAGCGCGTCTGGATAGCCTGATTGCACCGGTACTGACCGGATTGATCGCGGCGTTGTTGCAGACAGTCAGCCTGTTGAGCCTGATCCTTGGGCGCTTCTGGCAGGCGCAGTTGTATAACCCGGGTGGTTTTGGCCGCGAGTTTCGCGCGCTGCGCCTCCCGCCTCCGCTGGCGATGCTGTTGCTGGTCGGTATGCTGTTGGGGCCCAATCTGGGTCCGCAAATGGCCATGCTGACACCGCTGTGCAGTGTGCCGCTGGCGTTTGCAGGCATCGCCCTGTTGCATGGGCTGGTGGCGCAAGGGCGGTTGGCGAAGTTCTGGCTGGTTGGGTTGTACATCACGCTGTTGCTGTTTATGCAGCTGACTTATCCGTTACTGGTGGTTTTGGCCATTGTCGACAGTCTGTTTGATTTTCGTGGTCGCTTTGAGCGCAAGCACGGCTCGGGCCCCGCGAACGGTGAAGGTTAAAAGTTAAGAGGTTATTACCAAATGGAACTGATCCTGCTGGAAAAAATCGCCAACCTGGGCAACCTGGGCGATAAAGTGAATGTTAAGGCCGGTTACGGTCGTAACTTCCTGCTGCCGCAAGGCAAAGCCACTGCCGCTACTCCTGCAAACGTTGCTGCGTTTGAAGCGCGTCGCGCCGAGCTGGAAAAACTGGCTGCCGAGAAGAAAGCTTACGCTGAATCCCGCGCTGCTCAGTTGGCTGAACTGGAAGTCACCATCACCGCTACTGCGGGCGATGAAGGCAAACTGTTCGGCTCCATCGGCACTCACGACATCGCTGAAGCCCTGACCGCCTCCGGCGTTGAAGTGGCCAAAGCTGAAGTGCGTCTGCCGAACGGCACCATTCGTCAACTCGGCGAATACGACGTAGCCGTGCACCTGCACAGCGACGTTGAAGCAACCGTCAAGGTTGTCGTCGTAGCAGCCTAATCAGCTCGCGACTAAGTGGGCTTGCACTCAGGTGCCGGGCCGCTAACAATCAGGCACGACATTACGCAAGTGATGTCGTGCCTTTTGTTTTGTGAACACAGAATTTTGCCCAGAGCCCTATGAACGACATCAGCCTGCCCGAACAGTACGACTTGCAAACCTCCGCCCTGAAGGTGCCGCCGCACTCGATCGAGGCCGAGCAAGCCGTACTCGGCGGTCTGATGCTCGACAACAATGCCTGGGAGCGCGTGCTGGATCAGGTCTCCGATGGCGATTTCTATCGACATGACCACCGGCTGATCTTTCGCGCCGTGCACAAGCTGGCCGAACGCAACCATCCCTTTGACGTGGTGACCCTGTCCGAACAACTGGACAAGGAGGGTCAGCTGTCCCAGGTCGGCGGTCTGGCTTATCTCGGCGAGCTGGCCAAGAACACCCCCTCGGTGGCCAACATCAAGGCCTATGCGCAGATCATTCGCGAGCGGGCCACCCTGCGCAAACTGATCGGCATCAGCAACGAGATTGCCGACAGCGCCTATGCCCCGGAAGGGCGTACCGGCGAGGAAATCCTTGATGAAGCCGAGCGGTTGATCTTCCAGATCGCCGAAGCGCGGCCGAAGACCGGTGGCCCGGTGGGGATCAACGACATCCTGGTCAAGGCCATCGATCGCATTGACGAGCTGTTCAACAATGGCGATGCGATTACCGGCTTGTCTACCGGCTTTACCGACCTGGACAACCTGACCAGTGGCCTGCAGCCAGCGGACATGATCATCGTCGCCGGTCGTCCCTCCATGGGTAAGACCACTTTCGCCATGAACCTGGTGGAAAACGCGCTGATGCGCAGCGACAAGTCGATCCTGGTGTACTCCCTGGAGATGCCCTCGGAATCCATTGTGATTCGTATGCTGGCGTCCTTGGGGCGTATCGATCAGACCAAGGTGCGCGCCGGTCGCCTGGATGATGATGATTGGCCGCGGCTGACCAGTGCGGTCAACCTGCTCAACGACCGCAAGCTGTTTATCGACGATACCGCCGGCATCTCGCCGTCGGAAATGCGTGCGCGCACCCGGCGTCTGGCGCGTGAGCACGGTGAGATTGGCCTGATCATGGTCGACTACCTGCAGCTGATGCAGATTCCCGGTTCCAGCGGCGACAGCCGGGTCAACGAGATCTCGGAAATTTCGCGCTCGCTCAAAGCCCTGGCCAAGGAGTTCAACTGCCCGGTGATCGCCCTGTCGCAGCTTAACCGTGGTCTGGAACAGCGCCCGAACAAACGCCCGATCAACTCTGACTTGCGTGAATCCGGTGCGATTGAGCAGGACGCCGACATCATCCTGTTCGTCTACCGCGATGAGGTCTATCACCCGGAAACCGAATACAAGGGCGTGGCCGAAATCATCATCGGTAAGCAGCGTAACGGTCCGCTGGGTACAGCGCGGCTGGCCTTCCTTGGCAAGTATTCACGCTTTGAGAACCTGGCGCCGGGCAGTTATCAGTTCGACGACGAGTAACTGACTCGCGGGCAACAGGCGTTGTTGCCGCGCCAGATCAATAAAAACGGGCGGCCAGTGGTTAAACTGGCCGCCCGTTTGGCTTTAAGGACCCTGCCCCATGCGCCCGCTTGTTGCCACTGTCGATTTATCCGCAATTGCCCACAACTACGCGCAGGCCAAACGCTGTGCGCCGGGGCGGCAGGCGTTTGCGGTGGTCAAGGCGAATGCCTATGGGCATGGCGTACGCGAGGTGGTGACGGCTTTGCACGATGTCGCCGACGGCTTTGCCGTGGCCAGCCTGGAGGAGGCCGCTGAGGTGCGCGCGTTGCATGGCGCGGCGCGGATTCTGTTGCTTGAAGGCTGCTTCGAGGCAGATGAGTACGCCTTCGCCGCGCAGTTGGGCCTGGATGTGGTGCTGCACAGTGAGCAGCAGGCGCAGCAACTGCTCGCGGCCAATCTGGCGCGGCCGCTGAACCTGTGGCTGAAACTGGACAGCGGCATGCATCGCCTGGGCTTCAGCGCTGCTGCCGCGCGTGACTGGCATGGGCGTTTGCAGGGCGCTGCGCAGGTGGCCGAGTTGAATCTGCTCAGTCACTTTGCCTGTGCTGATGAGCGCGGCAGCGAGACCACCGAATGGCAGCTGGAGCAGTTTCTCGATCTGCTGGATCTGGACTTCGCGCAGCGCTCGCTGGCCAACTCGGCGGCGATTCTGACCATCCCGGCTGCGCATATGGATTGGTTGCGCCCCGGCATCATGCTCTATGGCGCTACGCCCTTTGCTGATCTGAGCGCGGCGCAGCTGGGCCTGTGCCCGGCGATGAGCCTGACTGCGCAGCTGATTGCCTGTCGCGAGATTGCTGTTGGTGAAACGGTGGGCTACGGCGACACCTGGCGCGCCGAGCGTGCGTCACGTATCGGCACCGTGAGCTGTGGTTATGCCGACGGTTATCCGCGTCATGCGCCGGCGGGAACACCCGCGGTGATTCTGGGGCAACGGGTACCGGTGGTGGGGCGGGTGTCGATGGACATGCTGACAGTCGATCTCACCGATTTGCCGCAAGCGGTTGAAGGCGACGCTGTGGAGCTGTGGGGGGCGCAGCTGCCGGTGGACGAGGTGGCGCAAGCAGCGGGCACCATCGGTTACGAGTTGCTCAGCAAGGTCACTGCGCGGGTGCCACGCCGTTACCGGCGCGGCTGAATCAGAGCAGGCCGCTGGGCACGCTGAGCACATCTAGGTGTAGGCGTGTGCTGTCGCTGAGCTCGCCATCTTCGCCGCACACTGCCGAGCCTGAACGGCCACGGGTTTTAACCCGATAAAGCATCTCGTCAGCGGCTTTGTATAACGCGGCAAAGTTGCCGGCGTGCTGCGGGTAGAGCGCCACGCCGATGCTGATGGTCACAGTCAGGCGTTCGGCGCCATAGAGCACGGGTTTGGCCAGCTCTGCCAGTAACCGTTCGGCGATTTCCCGCGCGTGCGTTTCGGCGTCTGCGCCGCATACCAGGGCCGCGAACTCGTCGCCTCCCAGGCGGGCCACGGTATCGCCTGCGCGCACATGCTCGCGCAGGCGCTGGGCGATGCACTGCAGCATCAGGTCGCCGGCATCGTGGCCGTGCTTGTCGTTGATCGGCTTGAAATGGTCGAGGTCGATCAGCAGCAGGGCAATCGCTTCATTGTGGCGGCGTGCATTGGCCAGTGCGGTTTCACAGCGCTCAATCAGGTAACGTCGGTTCGGCAACTCGGTCAGCGGGTCGTGAAACGCGGCGTGCTGCAATTCACGCTCGCGTTGCCGCAGGCGTTCATTGGCCGCCGCCAGTTCGGCGGTACGCAGGTCAACCGCGTGCTGCAGTTCAGCGGTATTGGCCTGGGCCTGGGCTAGGCGTGCGGTTTTCTCGCGGTCTGCCTGAAGCACGGCGTCGGCTTTTTCCTGCTTGAGAATCTGGATGCGATAAGCCAGGGCGAAGGAAAACAGAATTGCCTCGGCGGCCACGGCCAACGGGAACAGGTAGGCGGTGGATTCGCCCGGTTGCACCACGCCGGCGGCGCGCAATACCAGCACCACAAAGCTGAGCAGTACGCTGCCATAGCCCAGCAGGTAGAACAGCGCTGGAATAAAACCCTGCTTCCAGCGAATCGCGGAGCTGATCAGCAGGGTGGGTACAGTCACTATCGGAATCAGGCCGATCAGCAGTCCCGTTTCACTGCGATAGCCGGCCAGGTTGACCCCCAGGGCCAGCAGATAGACCACGATGCAGCCATTGAGAATGTGATGCGCCAGGCGCAGGTGGGTGCGAGTGGACAGGAGCTCCTGAGCGAAGCGCAGAATACCCAGGCTGACCAGGATCGGCAGGGTGATGCGGTCCAGCCAGGTGGGCACCGGTCCGTTAGGCCAGAGGTACTGGAAGCCATGGCCGCTCATGCTGGCGATAAACACCAGTGATGCGCCCATGGTCAGTACATACCAGAGGTAGGCGCGGTCGCGCAGGGCCAGCAGGATAAACAGGTTGTACAGCAGCAGGGCGAGAATCACTCCGTAGATCAGGCCGAGCAGCAGATGTTCGCGTTTGGCCAGTTGCTCAAGGTCGTGCAGTTGCCAGGCACGCAGCGGGAAGGAGTTACCGGCGGGGTCATAGGTGCGCAAATAAATGGTCAGCGGCTGTTGCCCAAGGTCTGGCAGGCGGAACACGGCGCGGCGGTAGTCGTGGTCGCGGCCTTTAGCAAAGCCGACGCGCTCGCCGGCCTGACGTTGTTGCCAGTGGCCATCGGCGCCGGGCAGATACAGTTGCAGGTCGAGCAGGGTGACTGCGCCAACCTCCAGCCACCACTGGCTGGGTGCATCGCTGCCGCGCTGCAGGTTGAGCTTGATCCACCAGGGGTTGCGACTCTGGCCGACGCTGGTGCGTCCGGCGGCCGGCTGAAAGCGGCTTTGCACCGCAGGGTCGGCCATATCGGCGATGCTCAGTTGGCCACCGACATCTTCTAGCAGTTCGATTCGATCATTGAGCAGGCTGCCGCTACTCGGGGCGCTCAGAGTGATCGGAGCGGCGTTAAGGGCGCTGCTGGCCAGGAGCAGAACAAGGAGTAGGCGCTGCACTGCGGACTTCCTGTGTCGAGTGGCGTTTGCCGCGAGTATAGGCGCTTATGTGCGGATGATCACAGGAGATCGCTGCTAGTCGTTGGTTGGGTGATGCTGGGCGAGCGGTATCAGCTCAGGCCGCTGGGAACATTCAGCACATCCAGATGCAGGCGTGCTTCGCTGCTCAGTTCGCCATCTTCACCACAAACTGCCCAGCCAGAGCGGCCACGGCTCTTGACCTTGTAGAGCATCTCGTCGGCGGCCTTGTATAGCGTGGTGAAATTGCTGGCGTGGCGTGGGTATAGCGCCACGCCGATACTGATGGTCACGGTCAGGCGTTCGGCACCGTAGATCACCGGCTTGGCCAGTTCGGCCAGCAGGCGGCGGGCAATCTCGCGGGCATGCTGTTCGGCATCGTCGCCACCGATCAGCACGGCAAACTCATCACCACCCAGGCGTGCTACCGCATCACCGGCGCGCACATGTTCGCGTAGACGTTGAGCGATGCTTTGTAGCATCAGGTCGCCGGCGTCGTGGCCATATCGGTCGTTGATCGGTTTGAAGTGGTCGAGGTCAATCAGCAGGAGAGCCGTGGCTTCATTGTGCCGGCGGGCATTGGCCAGCGCCGCTTCGCAGCGCTCGACCAGAAAGCGGCGATTCGGCAGCTCGGTTAACGGGTCGTGGAAGGCGGCGTGTTGCAGTTCGTGTTCGCGCTGCAGCAAGCGCTCGTTGGTGGCCGCGAGTTCGGCTGTACGCTGCTCTACCGAGTGCTTGAGTTCAGCTGCGTTGGCTTGGGCCTGAGCCAGGCGCGCGGTCTTCTCACGATCGACCTGTTCCAGTGCCTCAGCTTTTTCCTGTTTGAGCATCTGAATGCGATAGGCCAGGGCGAACGAGAACAGAATGGTTTCTGCCGCAACCGAAATCGGGAACAGGTAAGCGGTGAAGTTGCTCGGCTCAATCAGCCCGGCGGCGCGCATAACCAGCACAACCGTGCTGGCGAGCACCGCCCCGTAGCCCAGCAGGTAAAAGCGTGAAGGGATAAACCCCTGGTAGCAGCGCACTCCAGCACTGAACAGTGCGGTCGGGACGGTGACAATCGGGGTCAGGGCAATCATCAGCGCACCTTCGGCGCGGTAGCCGAAGGCATTGATCACAATGGCGATGACATAAAGGATGCAGCCTGCATTCAGCAGCCGGTGCGGCCAGATCAAGCCGCGCTTGGTGTAGAGCAGCTCCTGAGTGAAGCGCATGACAAATATGCCCCACAGGGAGGGCAGGGTGATGCGATCGAGCCAGAAGGGCACGGCGTCATCCGGCCAGAGGTACTGAGCGCCGTGGCCGGTCATGCTGAGAATAAAGATCAGCACGCAGGCGGTGGCCATCACGTACCAGAAATAGGCGCGGTCGCGCAGGGCGACCAGGATGAACAGGTTGTACAGCAGCAGGGCGAGAATCACCCCGTAGATCAGGCCGAAGCCGATGTTTTCGTGGCCAGCCTGTTGTGCCAGGTCCTGCAGTTGCCAGATTTTCAGCGGGAAGGAGTTCCCCGCCGGGTCCAGGCTGCGGAAGTACAGGGTTAGCGGCTGTTCGCCAATTTCGGGTAGCTGGAACACCATGCGGCGGTAGGCATAGTCGCGGCCATCCAGATAGGGCACGGCCTCGCCGGTTTCGCGCACCGTCCAGCCGCCTTGGCCGTCCGGTAGATAAAGCTGCAGGTTGAAGATGGTGATGCCGGCATTTTCCAGCCACCACTGGCTGGGAGCATCGCTGCTGCGTTGCAGGGTAACCTTGACCCACCAGGGGTTGCGGCTCTGACCAACGGTGGCGCGGCCTGCCGCCGGCTGGAAGCGACTCTGTACGGCCGGGTCGGCCATGTCGCGGATGGTCAGTTGGGCGCCGACATCTTCCAGCAGTTCAATCTGTTCATTCAATGAACTGCCGCTGCTTTGCGGGGTGAGCACGATTGCGGCTTGGGCCAGGCCATTGGCCAGTGCCAGGCTCAGCGTGAAAAGGATCGAAAAGGCTAAGCGTTGCACCAGATGTGCTCCTGATCTCGGCTATTGGCGGCCGATGTTATGCGCTGGAGTATAGCCGTAAGCCACTACAGGAAGACTACAAGCCGTAAGGGATTTTTACGCGCTTAATCCGAGTGTCTGAGTCGGGTTTGGTTAAAATTTGTGCTATATTCCGCGCCCGCGATTTTCCATCCCTGTTCGCCAACACCGGTCACTTTTCATGCCCATGCAAGCCGCCAAGCCGTTATTCGATTATCCAAAGTACTGGGCCGAGTGTTTCGGGCCGGCGCCGTTCCTGCCAATGAGCCGGGAAGAGATGGATCTGCTGGGCTGGGACAGCTGCGACATCATCATCGTGACCGGTGACGCCTATGTGGATCATCCCTCGTTCGGCATGGCCATTATTGGCCGCCTGCTGGAGTCGCAAGGCTTTCGCGTGGGCATCATTGCCCAGCCGAACTGGCAGTCGAAAGACGACTTTATGAAGCTTGGTGAGCCGAACCTGTTCTTCGGTGTCGCGGCCGGCAACATGGACTCGATGATCAACCGCTACACCGCGGACAAGAAAATCCGCTCCGACGACGCCTACACCCCCGGCGGCCTGGCCGGCAAGCGTCCGGACCGCGCCAGCCTGGTGTACAGCCAGCGCTGCAAGGAAGCCTACAAGCATGTACCGATCGTGCTCGGCGGTATCGAGGCTTCGCTGCGCCGCATTGCCCATTACGATTACTGGCAGGATCGCGTGCGCAACTCGATCCTGATCGACGCCAGCGCCGATATCCTGCTGTACGGCAACGCCGAGCGCGCCATCGTCGAAGTGGCCCAGCGTCTGTCCTATGGCCACAAGATCGAAGACATCACCGATGTGCGCGGCACTGCGTTTATCCGCCGTGATACGCCGCAGGGCTGGTACGAAGTGGACTCCACCCGTATCGACCGCCCGGGCAAGATCGACAAGATCATCAACCCGTATGTGAATACTCAGGACACCCAGGCCTGTGCCATCGAGCAAGAGAAAGGCCTGGTCGAGGACCCGAACGAGCCGAAGGTTGTGCAGATTCTTGCCAGCCCGCGGATGACCCGCGACAAGACGGTGATCCGTCTGCCGTCCATGGAGAAGGTGCGCAACGACCCAGTGCTCTACGCCCACGCCAACCGCGTGCTGCACCTGGAAACCAATCCGGGTAACGCCCGTGCGCTGGTGCAGAAGCATGGCGAAGTGGACGTGTGGTTCAACCCGCCGCCCATTCCCATGACCACCGAAGAGATGGACTACGTGTTCGGCATGCCCTATCAGCGCGTGCCGCACCCGGCCTATGGCAAGGAAAAAATCCCGGCCTACGAGATGATCCGCTTCTCGGTAAACATCATGCGCGGCTGCTTCGGCGGCTGCACCTTCTGCTCGATCACCGAGCACGAAGGGCGGATCATCCAGAACCGCTCGGAAGAGTCGATCATCCGTGAGATCGAAGAAATCCGCGACAAGGTGCCGGGCTTCACCGGGGTGATTTCCGACCTCGGCGGGCCGACTGCCAACATGTACCGTATCGCCTGCAAAAGCCCGGAAATCGAATCCGCGTGCCGCAAGCCGTCCTGCGTGTTCCCCGGCATCTGCCCGAACCTGAATACCGATCACTCCAGCCTCATTCAGCTGTACCGCAGTGCCCGCGCGCTGCCGGGGGTGAAGAAGATTCTTATCGCTTCAGGCCTGCGTTACGATCTGGCCGTCGAGTCGCCGGAGTATGTGAAGGAGCTGGTCACCCACCACGTCGGTGGCTACCTGAAGATCGCCCCGGAGCACACCGAGGAAGGCCCGCTGAATCAGATGATGAAGCCGGGTATTGGCAGCTACGACAAGTTCAAGCGCATGTTCGAGAAGTACTCGAAAGAGGCGGGTAAAGAGCAGTACCTGATCCCGTACTTTATCGCCGCGCACCCCGGCACCACTGACGAGGACATGATGAACCTCGCGCTGTGGCTCAAGGGCAATGGCTTCCGCGCCGACCAGGTGCAGGCGTTCTACCCCTCGCCGATGGCTACCGCCACGGCCATGTACCACTCGGGCAAGAACCCGCTGCGCAAGGTCAGCTACAAGAGCGACGGCGTGACCATCGTCAAGAGCGAAGAACAGCGCCGCCTGCACAAGGCCTTCCTGCGTTACCACGACCCGAAAGGCTGGCCGATGCTGCGTGAGGCGCTGTTGCGCATGGGCCGTGGGGATCTGATCGGCAATGGCAAACACCAGCTGATTCCGGCTTTCCAGCCCAAGGTCGACGAGTACCACAGCGCACGGCGGAAGAACTCGACGCCGGCTGGTAGCCACAAGGTTGCCAAGGACACCGTCAAGGGCAAGCCAATGCTGACCCAGCACACCGGCTTGCCGCCGCGTGATACTGGTGCGGCCGGTGGCAACCCCTGGGACAAGCGCGAGCAGGCCAAGGCCGCAGCGCAGGCGCGCAACCAGCAGGCGGCCAAGGAACGCGCCGATGCCGCGAAAGGCAAAGGCAAGAAGCCGCCGAAGAAGCCGGTGGTGCCGCGCTGATTCTGCAGCCATAAAAAACGCCAGCGCTAAGCTGGCGTTTTTTATGCTGGCGTTTGCCGTTGTATCGCGGCTAAAGCGGAGCGCCGCCCGGCCCCTCCCACGGAGACCGATGTGTTTGTGGGGAGGCTTTAGCCGCGAGCTGTTGCAGTGTTTAGCCGTAGCGTTTGTGCGCCTCGATGGCCAGGCCGCTGCCGATGCTGCCGAAGGTGTTGCCTTCCACGTGCTGGGCGTTGGGCAGCATCGCCGCGACGCTCTGGCGCAACGCCGGAATACCGCTGGAGCCGCCGGTAAAGAACACCGTGTCGACCTGCTCAACACCGACGCAGGCATCGCCGAGCAGTTGGGTGACGCTGGTGCGCACGCGCTCCAGCAGCGGCTCGATGGCGCCTTCAAACAGCTCGCGGGTCAGCTCGGCGACCAGCCCTTCTTCCAGGCGGCTGAGGTCAATGGGCCGGGCATCCTGCTCGGTGAGGGCGATCTTGCTTTCCTCCACCTGCATGGCCAGCCAGTGGCCGTCGCGGCGTTCGATCAGCTGGAACAGACGGTCGATGCCGGTGGGGTCGACGATGTCGTAGCGCATGCTCTGCAACTGGCGCTGCGACTGCGCCGAGTACACCGCGTTGATGGTGTGCCAGGTGGCCAGGTTCAGGTGGGTGCTGGTGGGCATCGGAGCATCGCTCTTCATCCTGCTGCCGTAACCGAACAGCGGCATCACGCCGGCCAGCGACAGTTGCTTGTCGAAGTCGGTACCGCCGATATGCACGCCGCCGGTGGCGAGGATGTCGCTGTGACGATCAGCTACGGCGCGACGTTCGGGCGCCAGACGCACCAGGGAGAAGTCCGAAGTACCGCCACCAATATCGACGATCAGGACCAGCTCTTCGCGGCTGATGCCCGACTCATAGTCGAAGGCTGCCGCAATCGGCTCGTACTGGAACGACACGTCCTTGAAGCCAAGTTTGTGCGCCACGGCTACCAGGGTGTTCTGTGCCTCCAGATCGGCCACCGGGTCATCGTCGACGAAGAACACCGGGCGGCCCAGTACCACTTCTTCAAAGGGCCGGCCCGCAGTGTTTTCCGCGCGGGCTTTTAGCTCGCCGATAAAGAAGCCGAGCAAGTCCTTGAACGGCAGGGCGCTGCCCAGTACGGTGGTTTCGCTTTTCAGCAGCTTTGAGCCCAGCAGGCTTTTCAGCGAGCGCATCAGGCGACCTTCGTAGCCTTCCAGGTACTCCTGCAGGGCCAGGCGACCGTAGACCGGGCGGCGTTCTTCAAGGTTGAAGAACACCACAGAGGGCAAGGTGATCTTGCCGTCTTCCAGGGGAATCAGCGTCTCGGCGTCGGGGCGCAGCCAGCCGACGGTGGAGTTGGAGGTGCCAAAGTCGATGCCGCAGGCGCGGGCGGGCGTGGAAAGGGTCATGCGGCGCGCTGTTCCTGAATAAGTACCGGGAGGTTTTTGGGCATCCTGTCACGAAGCCGGCGAGCGGCTGTTGTGAAGGCGTGCCGCAAAAACGGCCGCGCATTCTATGCGAGTGTGCGGCGCAATGCTGCCCCCGGTTATCCGGTGTGTGCGACTCAGGGCAAAGGCGGGTTGTCAGGGTTGGTGCGGCGGCTCTGCCACTGCGTCCATTCGAAGCCCAGTACCACCAGCAGCGACAGAGCGAATGGCAACAGCAGGTAGAAGCAGCGGAACACGATCAGCGCAGCGAGTACGTCTGCCGCCGGCAGCTCAGGCATCGCTGCGAGGAAGGTCACTTCCAGCACGCCCAGGCCGCCGGGGGCGTGAGACAGCAGCGCCAGCGAGAACGAGGCGAGGAATACGCCGAACACCACCAGGTAGCCAGGGTTGTTCTCCGCCGGCAGGGCGAAGTAGATGATCGCCGCCGCGCAAGCCAGCTCCAGTGGGCCGGCGAGCAACTGGCGGCCGACAATCCCCAGGCGCGGGTATTCGAGATGCAGCTTGCCCCAGTGCCAGGGCTTGAAATGCCGCCAGGAGCCGAGCACATAGAGCGCGACCAACAGCAGCAGGAGTACGCCGATGATTTCGGAGACCAGCGGCGTGACCTTCGCCACGCGGTGGATCAGATCCGGCTCCAGTACCAGCACGCAGCCGCTGGCGAGGATGGTGCCAAGGACGAAAGTGAAGGAGCAGAAGACGATCAGGATGCCGATTTCCTGCGGCGTCATGCCTTTGCTGCGGTAAGCGCGATAACGCACCAGGGCGCCAGAGAATACTGAGGCTCCGATGTTGTGGGCCAGCGCATAAGTGGTGAAGGAGCACAGGCTGATAAAGCGCCAGGAAATCTTTTTGCCCAGGTGAGCCAGGGCGATGCGGTCGTACCAGGCCAGGGCGCTGTAAGCGCCAAGGGTGGCTGCGGCGGCCAGCATCCAATCCAGGCGCGGAATGGCGCGCAGGCTGTCAGCGATTTCATTCAGGGAGATTGTGCGCACTTGGTGATAGAGCAAGTAGCACGACAGCAGCACGGCGCCGAGCCCCACCAGAGTCCAGGCCAGATCGCTCCTTTTCATTACGGATGCAGCTCCACTGAGATCACTCCTTCCTACTGCGACTGTCCTCGCACACGCCTGGGCGAAGGCTGCGCAGTATCACGGAGGCATGGCCGATGCTCAACCTCGGACTTGCCGTTGGCGTTACGGCGTGTGTTGCGCGTGGTGCAGCTCAGCTCCAGCCGAGGGTCAGGGCTGTCAATACAGCATAGCGGGCGGTTTTCGCCAGGCTGACGATCAGCAGGAACACCCACAGGCGTTCGCGCATCAGCCCGGCCACCAGGGTCAGCGGGTCGCCGATGACTGGCACCCAGCTCAGCAGCAGTGACCAGCGGCCGTAACGGGCATAACCGCGTTGCGCCTGTTCCAGGCGCGCGTCGCTGACCGGGAACCAGGGCTTGTGACGAAAGTGTTCGAGGTAGCGGCCGAGCAGCCAGTTGAGCAGCGCGCCAAGAATATTGCCGGCACTGGCCACCGCCAGCAGCGCCCAGGGTGAATAGGCGCCGCTGAGCAGCAGCGCCACCAGCACGCTCTCCGATTGCAGCGGCAGCAGGGTGGCGGCACCCAGGGCCGAAATAAACAGGCCCAAATAAGCGGAGAGCGTCAGCATTCGTGGCCGCGTCAGGCAGCGTCGTTTAGGGCTGTTTTTCCTGCTCGACGTTGGCCATCACCTCTTCCAGTTTGAGGCCGGTCAGGCCGTGGATGGTGCGCCACAGGTAATAGAAGATGGCCATCAGCATGATCATCGAGGGAATCGCGATCATCGGGTAGCTGAGCAGGTTCATCCGTCCCAGTTCGGCGTTGAAGGCTTCGCTGCCGGCTGGGCTGATGACGATCCACTTGGCCAGTGCGTAGTTCATTGCCGAGGAAAAGAAGAAGGTGCCGCTCAGCCAGTAGGTGGCGCGCAGCAGGCGCGCTTCGAACAGTTGGGTGTTGCCGGCCTGTTCCAGGCGCTCGTGAATCTTGTCGACATTGAGCACAGCTTTATTGAACAGCATGGTGCGAATCAGCGGGAAGCGCGTACGCGTCGAGACCAGCACGGCGATGCCGATGATGCCGGGGATCGCCGCTTCCTTGATGGCCAACCATTGATTGTCCAGCTTGAGCAGGCCGATACCGCCGGTCAGTAGTACGCTGACCAGACCGAGCAGGGCGATGAAGTTGAATTTGCGGTACTTGAGCAGCTCGAAGCTGCCCCAGCCCAAGGGGAAAGCCAGAGCCAGGATCAACGCGCCATCGGCCCCGAGACGGCTTTCGCCGCTGAGTTTCATCAGGATCAGAGAGGGGATCAGGATGCTGACCAGCAGATCGATCAGCGGGCGGGGTTTGTGCGTGGCCTGGGTGCTTTGCGTGGTATCGGTCATGTCATTCAAGGTGCGGGAAAGAAACGCGATCATCGCCTGCCTGAGCGGCGGCTACCAGCCCAGCCGTCGCCTGGAGTGTGAAAAAGTGTGAGGTGTCGGCGTGCGCCACGGTTTTCTGGCGGATGGCCGGCAAGTCGCCGGCCGGTGCGGCTAATTGACTGATGCTAAAGTGATACTAGGGTGTGTTCCCGTTTCGTTGTGATCGTGCCAACACGGGAATAGAGCCTGAAAACTCTACGGTGACACTTGAGCTCTTTTCCGGTGTGGCGCATACAGGCGCGCATGGTGTCGCCAGGTTTTGGGAGTAAGAGAGATGTGCGGCCGAAGCCCAGCGAAATACCTATTGCTGTTCGTTGTCTTGATCAGTTGCGCCGCTCAGGCCTTGGCAAAGGATTGCATTGGTGTGGTGGCTGCAGGGGCGACTCCGTTCTGGGGCCAGGTTGAGTCAGGGGCGCGACAGGCTGCCACTGAGCATGGCCTGGATATGCATTTTCGCGGGCCGAGCCAGGAAGGCCGTACGGAGACCCAGCTGCAGATGGTCACTTGGATACTGGAGCGCGGCTGCAAGGCACTGGTTATCGCGCCGGGTGGGCCGGAAATCGTCTCACGGGTGCAACAATTGGCAGCCAGCGGCATCAGTACTGTGTACTTCGATCGTGACCTGCCCGGCAGTGCAGTGCGCGGTGTGGTTGCCACCGATAACTTCCGCGCTGGCGTGCAAGCTGGTGAAGCCATGGCTGCGGCGCTTGAGGGGCAGGGCCAGGTGGCGCTGTTGCGCTTGAAAGCCGGCGTACCCTCGACCAGCGAACGTGAACGTGGTTTTCGTCAGGGCGCTGAGCAGGGCGGCCTGAATATCCTGCTGGATACCTACATCGGTGACGACAGCCAGGTGGCAGTGAATGCCTTGCGTGATCATTTGCCACAGCTGGCGGGCGTCTTCACCCCCAACAGCACCAGCACGCGGGCCGCGCTGGCAGCCCTGCGGCGACTCGGCAAGGCCGGGGAATTACTGCATGTCGGCTTCGATGCTGACCCGCTGCTGCTTGAGGCCTTGAGCAAAGGGGAAGTGCACAGCCTGATGGTTCAGCAAGCCCATGTGATCGGTTATCAGGCCGTCCGGTTAGCCGTGCAGAGCCTGCGTGGCGAGCTATCGGCGCAACCGGTGCATGTCGCGCTGCCGGTGCAGCAGGTAAACCGTGAAAACCTGGCGCAGTGGCTGCAGACGCAGAAGGTGGCGCTGACGGTCAACCCATAGCCGCGCACGGATTTGCCGCAGAGCTATGCTGGTTGCTGAATCAGGGGCTGTTTATCATGCGGCCTTGCGGCTCGCCATTCGTCTGTTTGCAGGTATTGCCCAATGCGCTTGAAGCCTTGGCTGGTGCTGATGTTGCTTGGTTGCTGGACATCGGCGCTGGCGGCACAGTTGCAGCTGTACACCGAGGAATACCGCCCACTGAGTTTTTACGACAACGGCAAGCTGACCGGGATGGCGGTGGAAGTGGTCGAGCAGCTGGTGCAGCGCACCGGCACCTCGGCAGCCATCCAGGTGGTGCCGTGGACTCGTGGTTACCATCAGGTGCAGCACGAAGCCAACAGTGGGCTTTTTTCCATTGTCCGCACGGCTCGGCGCGAGGCGTTGTTCCAGTGGGTTGGGCCGATTGCCCTGGGTCACACCAGTTTCTACGCACGGCGCGGTGCCGGGTTGAATGTGCGCTCGCTCAAGGACGTTGAGCGCTTCAGCACCGTAGCCGTGCCGAAGCAGTGGTACTCCTATGAATACCTCAGCGATCAGGGCTTGAAGAATCTCTACGGCGTACCGACCCCGCAGCACATGACCAAGATGTTCAAGCATGGGCGCATTGAGTTGCTGGTGGCCAGCAGCCTGGCCCTGGACGATATGCTGGCTGAACAGGGTATGAAAGCTGAAGACGTCGAGTTGCAGTTCACCCTGATGGGCACCAACTCCTATATCGCCTTTTCCCGGAATACCGATCCGGCGTTGGTGCAGCATTGGCAGCTGGCGCTGGATCAATTGAACCGTGATGGCGGCCTGCTGCGCATTCACCGGCGCTGGTTCTCCGATCCCAACAGCATGCCGGTGCTGGCGCCGCTGCCTTGACGCAATCCGCCGACACTGAGCTAGTCTGAGAGCAGTGCCCGGAGATTCCACCTTGCTGAAACGATGTCGCCTGCTGAGTATCTGGCTGCTGTGCTGCATGGCCGCCACGGTGCAGGCCGAGTTGCAATTGCTGACCGAAGAGGCGCCACCTACCAGCTACAGCCAGAACGGCGAGCTGCACGGTCTGGCGGTGGAGATTGTGCGCCACCTGATCGAGCGCACCGGGGATGCGGCACATATCGAGCTGCTGCCCTGGACGCGTGGTTATCACCTGGCGCAGCACGAGCCGAATACGGCGATCTTTTCCACCGTGCGCACGCCGGAGCGCGAGGCCAAGTTCCAGTGGGTTGGTCCGCTGCTGATCGGCACCACCAGCTTCTACTCGCTGAAATCGCGCAACCTGCGTTTCGACAGCCTGCAGCAAGCGGCCGAGAGCGGCCCGCTGGCTGTGCCAAAGCAGTGGTACACCTATGAAACGCTGGAGGCGCAGGGCTTTAAAAACCTCTACGGAGTCACCAGTTCGAAAAGTATGGTGACCATGCTCAAGCACGGGCGCGTGCAACTGATTGCCACCGAGGATTTGACCCTTGATGCTGAGCTGGCGCGGGGAGGGTTGCGCGCCGATCAGGTTCAGGCGCATCTGCCATTTATGCGTTCGGCCTATTACATTGCCTTTTCCCTGAAGACCGACGCCGCTGTGGTGCAGCGCTGGCGACGCGCCCTGGATGGCATGCATCAGGATGGCAGTTTCGCCGAGATCTTTCGTCGCTGGATGCCGCACGCACAGATCCCCACCGCCACTGAGTAGTTCGAGCCACTTCCGGTTATCACCTGCCGAGCCTGCTGATGCCCCGTTCCCGTTCTGTCACGCTGGATTTTGCTGCCCGCGGCCAACTGTTCAGCCACTTGGCCGCCATGGAAAAGGCCGGTGTGCCTGTGGCGCAGGCGCTGCTCAGTGTGGCGTTGCCTGGGCGCGCCGGGGCCGCGCTGCAGGCATTGCGGGCACAGGTCGCCGGTGGTCGCGATATGGCCAGCGCCGGGCTGCACAGTGGCCTGTTGACGCCCTTGGACAGCAGCTTGCTGAGCGCTGCGCAGAGCAGTGGTTGCCTGGCTGCGGTCTATCAGCGGCTGGCTGAGCGTTACAGCTATAGGGCACAGCAGGTCGCTGCGGTGAAGTCACGTTTGCTGATGCCGGCGGCGGTGCTGGTGCTGGCGCTGTTTATTCAGCCGCTGCCGGCGTTGGTCGGCGGTCAGCTAAGCATCGTCGGTTATCTGTGGGGCGTACTCTGGTCGTTGTTGTTGCTTGGGGCTCTGTATGGTCTGGGGCGCGGGTTATACCTGCGTCGTCAGCACGCGCCTGCTGGTGCGGCTTCGCCGCTCGATGGTCTGTTGGCGAATGTGCCGATTCTCGGTCCCGCGCTGCTGCGGCGTAATCTGCGTGACTTTTTCGACAGCCTGGGGCTGATGCTGGAGGCCGGCATGCCCATGCTGGATGCCCTGCCCAAGGCCTGCGCGGTGATCCGCCATGCGCCGCTGCGCAAACGTTTCAGTACCGTGCAGTTGGCTGTGCAGCGTGGCCAAAGTCTGGCGCAGGCATTGGTCAGTGTGGATTTCCCCGGACAGGGACTGGCCCTTGGCTTGATTCGCACGGGGGAGGCCAGCGGCACCTTGCCAGCCAGCCTGCTCAACTACGCCGGGGTGGAAACCCAGAAGCTGGATAGCCTGACCGAACAGCTGGCCACCTGGCTGCCGCGTTTGCTATATGCCGGGGTGATGCTGTGGATGGCTTATGGGCTGCTGACTGGTGGCGGCTTTGGCCCACGTCTGCCGGCGGACGTGGGGTAGCGCGCTGAATGGCTGGATAGACTGAAAGGTGGGGGCAAGGTTACTGGTCGACTATGTAGTTTTACTACATGACGGGTTTTGTAGTTTTGCTACATAATCCCTCGCTCAGAATCGACTATGAACGATGGTGCACCCCATGCAAAGAGCCTCGCATCACGACCTTCGCGCACAATTTCGTGCGCTTCTTGCTTCGAATAGCTGCTATCACACCGCTTCTGTATTTGACCCTATGGCCGCGCGGATTGCTGCCGATCTGGGTTTTGAAGTGGGCATCCTGGGCGGTTCTGTAGCTTCACTACAAGTTCTGGCCGCGCCGGATTTCGCTCTGATTACCCTCAGCGAGTTCGTTGAGCAGGCCACGCGGATTGGCCGCGTCAGCCGCCTGCCGGTCATCGCCGATGCCGACCACGGCTATGGCAATGCGCTCAACGTAATGCGCACCGTGGTGGAACTGGAGCGCGCCGGGATTGCCGCGCTTACCATCGAGGACACCCTACTGCCGGCGCAGTTCGGCCGTAAATCCACCGACCTGATCGGTATTGATGAAGGTGTCGGCAAGATTCGCGCGGCCCTGGAAGCACGGGTTGACCCGGACCTGGCGATCATCGCTCGCACACATGCCGGCGTGCTGGATGTCAGCGAGGTGATTCGTCGTACCCAGGCTTATCAGGCGGCCGGTGCCGATGCCATCTGCCTGGTTGGGGTCGAGGATTTTGCCCACCTGGAGCAGATTGCCGCGGCCCTGAGCGTTCCGCTGATGCTGGTCACCTACGGCAACCCCAAGCTGCGTGACAACGCACGCCTGGCTAGCCTAGGCGTGCGCATCGTGGTCAACGGTCATGCCGCCTACTTCGCGGCAATCAAGGCCACCTACGACTGCCTGCGTGAGCAGCGCGGTGTCGATACATGCGACCTCAACGCCACCGAGCTGACCCACAAGTACACCCAGCCTGAGGACTATATCGTCTGGGCGCGCGAGTTTATGGAGGTCAAGGAGTAGGGCGACCGCGTGCGCTTGAGATTTGCCCGTAGACGGCGCATATCTAGAGGCATACACAGCGGAGGGCAATTGCGATGGCCGGCGGTTGGGCAAATGATGGTGCGGTACAGGAGCAGATCGACAGCAGCATCGAGGACGCCATCCAGCGTGCGCGTAGCCAGCTGCCGCGCGGCGAAAGCCTGAGCCACTGCGAGGAATGTGACGCGGCGATTCCCGAGGCGCGGCGCCAAGCCATCCCCGGCGTGCACCTGTGCGTCGCTTGCCAGAGTGGGCACGACAAGGAACAGGCCAGATTCAGCGGCTACAACCGCCGGGGCAGCAAGGACAGCCAACTGCGTTGAGGGGGGCATGGCAGTTGTTGGGCTTCGCCGCCGCTTCGCGGTTCTACAGGTGGATCAGAACAGGAAATAGCGCTGCGCCATTGGCAGTACATCCGCTGGCTCGCACCAGAGCAGTTGGCCATCGGCCTTGACCTGATAATTCTGCGCATCCACCTCGATATTTGGCAGGTAGCCGTTGTGGATCAGGTCGGTCTTTTGTACCTCGCGGCAGCCTTTGACCACGCCGATCTTCTTCTTCAATCCGAGCTGCTCGGGTACACCTGCATCAAACGCTGCCTGGCTGATAAAGGTGATGCTGGTGGCGTGGCGGCTGCCGCCGTAGCTGGCGAACATCGGCCGGTAGTGCACCGGCTGCGGCGTCGGGATCGAGGCATTGGCGTCGCCCATCAGGCTGGCGGCGATGGCGCCGCCCTTGAGGATCAGCGTCGGTTTCACCCCGAAGAAGGCCGGGCGCCAGAGCACCAGGTCGGCCCATTTGCCCACTTCGATCGAGCCGACTTCATGGCTGATGCCGTGGGTGATGGCCGGGTTGATGGTGTATTTGGCGATATAGCGTTTGACCCGGAAATTGCTGTTGCCAGGGCCGTCGCCATCCAGCGGGCCGCGCTGCTTGTGCATCTTGTCGGCGGTCTGCCAGGTGCGGGTGATCACCTCGCCGACGCGGCCCATGGCCTGGCTGTCGGAGCTGATCATGCTGAATGCGCCGAGGTCATGCAGGATATCTTCGGCGGCGATGGTTTCGCGGCGGATGCGGCTTTCGGCGAAGGCCACGTCCTCGGCGATGCTCGGGTCGAGGTGGTGGCAGACCATCAGCATGTCCAGGTGCTCGTCGATGGTATTGCGGGTGAAGGGCCGGGTCGGATTGGTCGAGCTGGGCAGTACGTTGGGGAAGCCGCAGGCCTTGATGATGTCCGGCGCATGACCGCCGCCAGCACCTTCGGTGTGATAGGTGTGAATGGTGCGCCCCTTGAACGCGCCGAGGGTGGTCTCGACGAAGCCCGATTCGTTCAGGGTGTCGGTGTGGATCGCCACCTGCACGTCGTACTGGTCAGCGACCGACAGGCAGTTGTCGATGGCGGCCGGTGTGGTGCCCCAGTCCTCATGCAGCTTGAGGCCGATGGCGCCTGCCTTGACCTGCTCGATCAGCGGCTCCGGCAAGCTGGCATTGCCCTTGCCGGTAAAACCCAGGTTCATCGGGAAGGCGTCGGCGGCCTGCAGCATGCGCGCCATGTGCCATGGGCCGGAGGTGCAGGTGGTGGCGTTGGTGCCGGTTGCCGGCCCGGTGCCGCCGCCGATCATGGTGGTGACGCCGCTCATCAGCGCCTCTTCGATCTGCTGCGGGCAGATAAAGTGGATATGCGTGTCGATGCCGCCGGCAGTGAGGATCATGCCTTCACCGGCGATCACTTCAGTACCGGCGCCGATGGCGATGGTTACGTCGGGCTGGATGTCCGGGTTGCCGGCCTTGCCAATGGCGGCGATACGGCCGTCCTTGAGGCCGACATCGGCTTTGACGATGCCCCAGTGGTCGATGATCAGCGCGTTGGTGATCAGCGTATCGACCACGTCTGCGGCGCACAGCTGACCCTGACCCATGCCATCGCGGATCACCTTGCCGCCGCCGAATTTCACTTCTTCGCCGTAGGTGGTGAAGTCCTTCTCGACTTCGATCCACAGCTCGGTATCGGCCAGGCGCACCTTGTCGCCGACGGTGGGGCCGAACATATCGGCATAGGCTTGGCGGGAGATTTTCATGGGTTTGCCTTCAGACTCAATTGGGTTTGCAACCGTTCGCCGTGCTCACTATCGCGGGCAAGCCCGCTCCTACAGAGGAATGCGATTACAGGTAGGAGCGGGCTTGCCCGCGATACGGCCACAGGAGAAGTCCCGAAATTTACAGCTCGCCCATCACCCGTCCGGCAAAGCCGAACACACGGCGATGGCCAGCCAGGTCGACCAGCTCCACCACGCGGCTCTGTCCGGGCTCGAAGCGCACCGCAGTGCCGGCCGGGATATTCAGGCGCATACCGCGCGCGGCGCTGCGGTCAAAAGTCAGTGCGTCATTGGTCTCGAAGAAGTGGTAGTGCGAGCCGACCTGAATCGGCCGGTCGCCGCTATTGGCCACGCTCAGGCTGATCGTGCGGCGGCCGGCATTAAGCTCGATTTCGCCGTCCTGAATCTGGTATTCGCCGGGAATCATCGCTGCTTCACTCCAGGGTCAATTGCATAAAGGTGAGGTCCAGCCAGCGGCCGAACTTGCGGCCGACCTGCGGCATCTGGCCGGTGGTGACAAAGCCGAGGCGCTCGTGCAGGCGAATCGAGGCGCTGTTGCCGCTTTCGATGGCGGCGACCATCACGTGCAGGCCGGCCGCTTGCGCGCGTTCGATCAAGGCGCGCATCAGCAAGGGGCCGAGGCCCTGGCCGCGCTGGTCGCTGCGCACATACACCGAGTGCTCCACGGTGTGGCGAAAACCTTCGATGGCGCGCCAGGTGCCGTAGCTGGCATAGCCGAGCACCTCGCCCGCGTCGCTGTGGGCTACCAGCACGGGGAAGCCAGCCGCTGTGCGCTCGCTTAGCCAGGCCTGGCGGTTGGCCAGGTCGACCAGGGTTTCATTCCAGATCGCCGTGGTGTGCTGCACGGCATCGTTGTAGATGGCCAGGATGGCAGGCAGGTCGGCGGCGGTGGCGTCGTTAATCATCATGCTTAAACAATCGGCTGATGGACGGTGACCAACTTGGTGCCGTCGGGGAAGGTCGCTTCCACCTGAATCTCCGGGATCATTTCCGCGATGCCTTCCATCACCTGATCGCGAGTCAGCAGGGTGGTGCCGAAGTGCATCAGCTCGGCCACGCTCTGGCCGTCGCGCGCGCCTTCCAGCAGCGCGGCGGAGATGTAGGCCATGGCTTCCGGGTAGTTGAGCTTTACCCCGCGGGCCAGGCGGCGTTCGGCCACCAGGCCGGCGGTGAAGATCAGCAGTTTGTCTTTTTCGCGGGGTGTCAGGTCCATCGTTCAGGTGCTCCAGATTCTTGGGGGGACGGCGGTGCGGCCGAGCAGGGTCGGGCGCAACAGCTGCCAGAGGGCGATCAGCCAGGCGCGCGCGTGCAGAGCCTCGTCGGCCAGGCAGCGGGCTACCAGCAGGCCCGGTAGTTGAGTCAGGTCGCCGCGCACCGGTGTGCTCAGGTTGCGGCAGTGCTCCAGTAGGTCGCTGTCGATTTCACCGCTGATCAGCAGGGTGGCGAATACCGGTTTGCCGTCCAGGCCGATGGGCGAGTCGAGCAGGCCATCGCCGCCCTGGATGCGTTGGCGTTCATGCCAGAGCAGCTGGCCGTCGCGGCGGATATTCAGTTGGGCCTGGAAGTGACCGGCATCGAAGCGCTCATCACTGGCCGGACGGCCGAGTGCAACGATGTCCCAGTAGAGCAGCTTGGCATCGCCGAACAGGTCGATCTCGGTGGTCAGTTCGGCCTGAGCAGCGGCGTAGACGATGGTTTCCTGCGGCAGCCATTCCAGGGTGGCGCCGGCTTCCACGCGCAGTTTCAGGCTCTGGTAAGCCGGGCCGGCGGCGCGGTACCACTTGGCTGCACCGGGACTGGTCAATTGCGCCCAAGCACCGCTGCCCACGTTGGCCGAAATATCCAGGCGGTCGCCGCCAGCGATGCCGCCGGGCGGGTGAACGATGATGTGCTGACACACCTCGGGCCCTTCGGCGTACAGGTGCTTCTGCACCCGCAGCGGGCCTTTATGCCGGCGCAAGGTCGGCCGCGTGCAGTCACCGTCGCGGCCATAACCCAGCGCCAGCTCGGCGTGCCAGCTGGGGGTGAAGAGGGCGGCGGGGGCGTTCATGCGCTCACCCGGTTGCGCCGTTGGCGCCAGGCGTGCACGGCGGAGTAAACACACAGCAGCACCAGGCCCAGGCTGACCGCCAGCCACCATTGCAGGTGCATGCCGTAGTAAGGCGGTGCATGCAGCGCACCTTGCAGCCAGAACAGCGCCAGGCCGATGGCCAGCAGGCTGGCGCACAGTGCGCGGCCCCAGGAGCGGCAGTAGGAGCGTGGGCGCAGCAGCGCCAGCAGCAGGCCGCATTCGGCCAGGATGACGGCGCTGAAAATCAGTACGGGTTTCAGCGGGTAGGGCAGTTCGCTGCCGGCGGGCAGGGCGCGCAGCATCCAGTAGTCCGGCTGGCTGCCGGCCCAGATCAGCAGGGCGATGCCCGTCAGTGCGGTGAGCGGGAGCAGGGCGTGACGCAGGGCAAACATCGGGGCCTCGAATCCGTCGGCGAAAGCCTGATTATGCGCAAAGTAAAGGGCCAGCGTCGTCATTCAGATGGCGACCAGTCCGCGCACGCCGTCGGCTTCCATGGTTTCGCCACGGCCCTGCTGGACGATTTCGCCCCGGCTCATCACCAAGTACTGGTCGGCCAGCTCGGCAGCAAAGTCATAGAACTGCTCGACCAGCAGGATGGCCATGTCGCCACGTTCGGCGAGCTTCTTGATTACCACGCCGATCTCCTTGATCACCGAGGGCTGGATGCCTTCGGTGGGCTCGTCGAGGATCAGCAGGCGCGGTTTGCTGGCCAGCGCGCGGCCGATGGCCAGCTGCTGCTGCTGGCCGCCGGAGAGGTCGCCGCCACGGCGTTGCTTCATCTCACGCAGCACGGGGAACAGCTCGTAGATAAATTCCGGCACCACCTTGGCTTCGCTGCCGGGAAAGCGTGACAAGCCCATCAGCAGGTTTTCTTCCACGGTCAGGCGGCCGAAGATTTCCCGGCCTTGCGGCACGTAGGCGATGCCTGCGTGTACACGCTGGTGCGGTTTGAAAGCGGTGATGGCTTTGCCTTCCCAGTTCACCGCGCCTTCTTTGGCGGGGATCAGGCCCATCAGGCATTTCAGCAGGGTGGTCTTGCCCACGCCGTTACGCCCGAGCAGGCAGGTGACTTCGCCGACCTTCACGTCGAACGACAGGCCACGGAGGATATGGCTGCCGCCGTAGTATTGATGGAGTTGCTCAACTTGCAGCATGGGTGTGTCCTTCATTGTTCTTGTGGGAGGGGCTTTAGCCACGACGCTTTTGATCTTCAAGAGCTCACGGCTAAAGCCCCTCCTACAGGTACGCATTAGCGACCGAGATAAACCTCGATCACTCGCTCATCGTTCTGCACCTGCTCCAGCGAGCCTTCGGCCAGCACGCTGCCCTGGTGCAGCACGGTGACGTGGTCGGCGATGCTGCCGACAAAGCCCATATCGTGCTCGACCACCATCAGCGAGTGCTTGCGCGCCAGGGACTTGAACAGCTCGGCGGTGAACTCGGTTTCGGCGTCGGTCATGCCGGCCACCGGCTCATCGAGCAGCAACAGTTGCGGGTCCTGCACCAGCAGCATGCCGATCTCCAGGAACTGCTTCTGGCCGTGCGACAACAGCCCGGCCGGGCGCTGGCGCGAGGCGTCGAGCTTGATCGTCTGCAGCACTTCGTCGATGCGGTCTTTCTGCTCGCCAGTCAATTTGGCGCGCAGGCTGGCCCACACCGATTTGTTGGTCTTCTGCGCCAGTTCGAGGTTTTCGAACACGCTCAGCGCCTCGAACACCGTCGGCTTCTGGAACTTGCGGCCGATGCCGGACTGGGCGATTTCGACTTCGCTCATCTGGGTCAGGTCGTAGGTTTCGCCAAAGTAGGCGACGCCGTTATCCGGGCGGGTCTTGCCGGTGATCACGTCCATCATGGTGGTCTTGCCGGCACCGTTGGGGCCGATGATGCAACGCAGTTCACCGACGCCGATGTACAGCGTCAGGTTGGTCAGGGCCTTGAAGCCGTCGAAGCTGACGTTGATGTCTTCCAGCGTCAGGATGGTGCCGTGACGGACGTTAAGGCCCTTGCTGGCCAGGGCGCTGGCACCGATGGGGTCACGGCCGCTGCCGGACGGGTCATAGGCGGGTTCGAGCATCAATTCGGGGGCCGGAGTGGCGCGCATTATTGCTCTCCTTTTTTACGCAACAAACCGATCACGCCTTTGGGCAGGAACAGGGTTACGACAATGAATAGGAAGCCCAGGGCGAACAGCCAGTATTCGGGGAAGGCCACGGTAAACCAGCTCTTCATACCGTTGACCAGGCCGGCACCGAGCAGCGGGCCGATCAGCGTGCCGCGCCCGCCGAGGGCGACCCACACGGCGGCTTCGATGGAGTTGGTTGGTGACATTTCGCTGGGGTTGATGATGCCCACCTGTGGCACATACAGCGCGCCGGCCAGACCACAGAGCACCGCGCTGAGCACCCAGATAAACAGCTTGTAGCCGCGCGGGTCGTAGCCGCAGAACATCAGGCGATTTTCCGCATCGCGCAGCGCGGTGAGCACCCGGCCGAACTTGCTACGGGCAAGCTTCCAGCCCAGGTACAGGCTGGCGACCAGCAGCGCCACGGTGGCGAGAAACAGCACCGCGCGGGTGTGCGCCGAGGTGATATCGAAACCCAGAATGGTGCGGAAGTTGGTAAAGCCGTTGTTGCCGCCAAAGCCGGTTTCATTGCGGAAGAACAGCAGCATGCCGGCAAAGGTCAGCGCCTGGGTCATGATCGAGAAGTACACGCCCTTGATCCGCGAACGGAAGGCGAAGAAGCCGAACACCAGGGCCAGCAAACCCGGCGCCAACACCACCAGGCACAGCGCCCAGAGGAAGTTGCTGGTGCCGTACCAGTACCAGGGCAACTCGGTCCAGGCGAGGAAGCTCATAAAGGCTGGCAAGCCGTCGCCGGCCGCTTCGCGCATCAGGTACATGCCCATGGCGTAACCGCCGAGGGCAAAGAACAAGCCGTGGCCGAGCGACAGCAGGCCGGCGTAACCCCAGACCAGATCGAGCGCCAGGGCGACGATGCAGTAGCAGAGGATCTTGCCGACCAGGGTCAGGCTGTAGGCCGAGACATGCAGGGCGTTGTCCGCCGGCAGCAGGTGCAGCAGCGGCATGGCGATCAGCACGGCAAGTACCAGCAGGCCGATGGCCATGGACGCTTGCGGGCCAAGCTTGGCGCTGGCGCGGGCCAGCAGCGTTTGGTTGAGTGGCATAGTCATCAGTCGATCACCCGTCCTTTCAAAGCAAACAGACCTTGCGGGCGTTTCTGAATAAACAGAATGATCAGCGCGAGGATAAGGATCTTGCCGAGCACGGCACCGATCTGCGGTTCGAGAATCTTGTTGGCGATGCCCAGGCCAAAGGCCGCCATCACGCTACCGGCCAACTGACCAACGCCGCCGAGCACCACCACCAGGAAGGAGTCGATGATGTAGCTCTGGCCGAGGTCCGGGCCGACGTTACCGATCTGGCTGAGGGCCACGCCGCCGAGGCCGGCGATACCGGAGCCGAGGCCGAAGGCGAGCATGTCCACCCGGCCGGTGGGCACGCCGCAGCAGGCGGCCATATTGCGGTTCTGGGTGACGGCACGCACGTTGAGGCCGAGGCGGGTCTTGTTCAGCAGCAGCCAGGTCAGCACCACCACGAACAGGGCGAAGCCGATGATCACGATGCGGTTGTACGGCAGCACCAGGTTCGGCAGTACCTGCACACCGCCGGAGAGCCAGGCTGGGTTGGCCACTTCGACGTTTTGCGCGCCGAAGATCACCCGCACCAGCTGAATCAGAATCAGGCTGATGCCCCAGGTCGCGAGCAGGGTTTCCAGCGGGCGACCGTAGAGGTGGCGAATCACCGTGCGCTCCAACGCCATGCCGATGGCGGCGGTGACGAAGAACGCCACCGGCAGCGCCACCAGCGGGTAGAGCGCCAGGGCTTCCGGGGCGAAACGCTGGAACAGCACCTGCACCATATAGGTGGAGTAAGCGCCGAGCATCAGCATCTCGCCGTGGGCCATGTTGATCACCCCGAGCAGGCCGAAGGTGATGGCCAGGCCGAGGGCGGCAAGCAGCAGGATCGAACCGAGCGACAGGCCGCTAAAGGCCTGGCCGAGCAGCTCACCGATCAGCAGCTTGCGTTTGACCTGGGCCAGGCTGGTTTCGGCAGCGGTGCGCACCGTCGGGTCGCTTTCCACGGCCGGGTCGAGCAGGGCTTCCAGGCGGGTGCGGGCCAGCGGGTCGCCGGTTTCACCGAGCAGGCGCACGGCGGCCAGGCGCACCGCCAGGTCGCTGTCGACCAGTTGCAGGTTGGCCAGTGCCAGGGTCAGGGCATCGCGCACGGCGTCGTCGGTTTCGCTGGCGACCTGGGCGTTAAGCAATTGCAGCTGCGCTGGCTTGGCGCTTTTTTGCAGTTGCTTGGCAGCGGCCAGGCGCAGCGCCGGGTCATCGACCAGCAGTTGATGGCTGGCCACGGCGGTGGCGACCAGACCGCGCAGGCGGTTATTCAGGCGCAGCTTGCGCGGTGTTTCAGTGGGCACAGCTTCGCCTTCGGCGGGCTGATAAGCGCCACTTACTTCGATAAACGCGGTCTTTGTGCTGTCGGTGGCCACGCGGCCTTGTTGCAGGGCTTCGAGCAGTGGCAGGCGCGCGGTATCTGGCGCTGCGGACCAGCTCTCCAGCAGGCTGGCCTGCTTGGCCGGGTTGGCGGCGACAAAGTCCTGGGCATCACCGGCGTGCGCGGCCAGGGGCAGCAGCAACAGCAGGCTCAGCAGAATTCGGGTAAAGGCAGTGGGCATGGGGCAGTCCTTTGATATCCCGATAAAAGCGGGACACTGTAGGAGCGAGCTTGCTCGCGATCGAACTCAATGACGCACCGAGTACTGCTGATCGCCAGCAAGCTGGCTCCTACAGGATTTAAGCGGGCTAGGCCCGTCGGATCAGTTCGACTTCACCGCGTAATCCGGCTTCTTGTCGTTGCCTTCGATGTACGGGCTCCACGGCTGGGCGCGGATCGGGCTGCTGGTTTCCCAGACCACGGAGAACTGCCCGTCTTCCTGGATTTCACCGATCATCACCGGCTTGTGCAGGTGGTGGTTGGTCTTGTCCATGGTCAGGGTGTAACCGCTCGGCGCGGCGAAGGTCTGGCCGTAAAGGGCGGTGCGCACTTTATCGACGTCAGTGGTGCCGGCTTTTTCCACAGCCTGGGCCCACATATGGATGCCGACGTAGGTGGCTTCCATCGGGTCGTTGGTCACGGCCTTGTCGGCGCCTGGCAGGTTCTTGGCCTTGGCGTAGGCCTTCCACTTGTTGACGAACTCGGTGTTGACCGGGTTTTCCACCGACTGGAAGTAGTTCCAGGCGGCCAGGTGACCGACCAGTGGCTTGGTGTCGATGCCGCGCAGTTCTTCTTCACCCACGGAGAAGGCCACCACCGGTACGTCGGTTGCTTCCAGGCCCTGGTTGGCCAGTTCCTTGTAGAACGGCACGTTGGAGTCGCCGTTGACGGTGGAGATCACCGCAGTCTTGCCGCCAGCGGAGAACTTCTTGATGTTGGCGACGATGGTTTGATAGTCGCTGTGACCGAACGGGGTGTAGACCTCTTCGATGTCTTTCTCGGCCACGCCTTTGCTGATCAGGAAGGCGCGCAGGATCTTGTTGGTGGTGCGCGGGTAGACGTAGTCGGTGCCGAGCAGGAAGTAGCGCTTGGCCGCGCCGCCGTCTTCGCTCATCAGGTACTCGACCGCCGGGATGGCCTGTTGGTTTGGCGCGGCGCCGGTGTAGAAGACGTTTGGCGACATCTCTTCACCTTCGTATTGCACGGGGTAGAACAGCAGGCCGTTGAGTTCTTCATAGACCGGCAGCACGGATTTGCGCGATACCGAGGTCCAGCAGCCGAAGGTCACGTCGACCTTGTCCTGGGTGAGCAGCTGGCGGCCACGCTCGGCGAACAGCGGCCAGTTCGAAGCGGGGTCGACCACCACCGGCTCCAGCTGCTTGCCGAGTACGCCGCCCTTGGCGTTGATTTCGTCGATGGTCATCAACGCCATGTCTTTCAGCGAAGTTTCCGAGATGGCCATGGTGCCGGACAGCGAGTGCAGGATGCCGACCTTGATGGTTTCGGCGGCTTGCACGGTCCAGGTCATGCCCATGGCGGCGATGGATGCGGTGAGGGTAAAGGCCTTGATCAGATTGCGACGTTGCATGGTGCGATCTCCATTCACGAACTTAAGTGTTTGAGCTGCTGGTTTTTAGTTGTTTGTCTGGCAGTTGAAACAGGGCAGGGCCCCGGGTCTTCACTTCAGGTCTTCACCTCTGGTGCCGGCATGGTGCGCTGACGCGCGCTGTGCAGCATGTGCAGGGTGATCTTGCGCACTTCGGCCTTGCTGACCTCTATATGGGTCTTGAGCAATAGCTGTGCCTCTTCGCATCGCCGCGACAAAATTGCCGCGAGAATTTCTCCGTGTTCGTCATAAGTGGCCGCCACGCGCGGCCCCTGGGTGAAGTCCAGGCGCCTGATAATTCGGATCTTTTCGCTGACTTCGGCATGCAGCCGGGCCATCTCGCGATTGCCGGCGGCTTCCACCAGTTGGCAGTGAAAACGTTCATCCAGACGCGAGACTTCGCGACCGTCCTGCAGGCGCTCCTCCGGTTGCACCATCCAGGTGCGGCGCAGCTGTTCCAGTGCATCCGGCAGCTCCTCATTGGGGCGCTCGCACAGGCGCTTGACCGCCTCCAGTTCGAGGACGATGCGTACCTCGTACAGCTCCTCGAAATGGGCGAAATCGAACGGCTTGACCTGCCAGCCGCTGCGGAAATACACCTCCAGATAGCCCTCGCGCTCCAGGCGATACAACGCCTGGCGCACCGGCGTGCGGCTGGCGGCCATGCGCTCGGCGATCTCGCCCTCGCTGAAGCGATCACCGGGCAGCAGGCGGAACTCGAAGATGTCGTCCTTGAGCTGCAGGTAGATGCGCTCGGCGAGATTCTCCGGGCGCTCCTTGCCGCGCTTGGCCGGGCTGACCAGTTGCATCTCAGGCCGCCTCGCTTGGGGTCAGCAGAAGCAGGGCATCGCCCGGCGTCACCGCTTTGCCGGGGGCGCAACGCAGCGACTTGACCGTGCCGGCCACCGGCGCGGTCACTGCCAGTTCCATCTTCATCGCCTCGACCACCAGCAGCGGGGCGCCGGCCTCGACATGCTGGCCGGGCTCGACCAGTACCTTCCACACGCTGCCGCTCATCTCGGCGGCGACCAGGTGGCCGTCCAGATCGGCGTCGTCTTCAGTCATGGCGCTCAGTGCCTGCGCAGCGCTCGGGTCGTCGTCCTTCCACAGCTCGACTTCGGCGTCGAAGGCGGCTTTCTGCCGGCTCTGGAAGGCTTTGATATCAGCGGCGTTGTCGGCGATGAAACGGTTGTAGGCGGCAAAGTCGAACTCGCTTTGCTCGATGCGAATCTGCGCGCGGCCCTCGCGGAAGGCTTCGCGGAACTCATCCAGCTCGGTCTCGCTGACCGGGTAGAAGCGCACCTGGTCGAAGAAGCGCAGCAACCAGGGCTGACCGTTCTCGAACTGGGCGTTCTTCACGTACTTGTTCCAGATCGGCAGGGTGCGACCGACCAGTTGATAACCGCCGGGCGAGTCCATGCCGTAGATGCACATGTACATGCCGCCGATGCCCACGGTGCCCTCGGCGGTGAAGGTGCGCGCCGGGTTGTACTTGGAGCTGAGCAGGCGATGACGCGGGTCCAGCGGCACGGCGCAGGGCGCGTCCAGATAGACATCGCCGAGGCCGAGGATCAGGTAGCTGGCGTCGAACAGAATGTCGCGGACCTGCTCGCGGCTGTCCAGGCCATTGGCGCGCTGGATGAAGTCGACGTTGTTCGGCAGCCAGGGCGCCTCGCTGCGTACGGTTTCGCGGTAGCGTTCGACGGCGGCCAGCGTTGCGCTGTCCTCGAAGGCCATGGGCAGATGGACGATCCGGGTCGGCACCTTGAGCTCGGCGACATCACCGAGCTGGCGCTCCAGGCGCAGCAGGTGGTCGAGCAGGGTGCGCTGGTGCAGCACGCGGCTGTCGTAGCGCAGTTGCAGCGAACGCACGCCGGGGGCGAGCTCTTCCAGGCCGCGTAGCGGCTCGGCCTTGAGTGCCTCCATCAGCAGATGCACGCGCAGTCGCAGGGCCAGATCCAGCACGTTGTCGCCATATTCCAGCAGGATGTAGGCGTCGCCGGCCTGGCGATACACCGCACGCGGGCGGCTGCCCTCGGCGGGCAGCTCGGCCAGCACGGTGGCGGAAACGGTGGTGTCCGGTTGCAGCGACGGCGCCGGCAGGGTCACCGCGCTGATCGCCGCCAGTGCCTCGATGCTGCCCAGTTGCGCCTGCTCCAGGCTCTGCGCCTGCTGGAAACCGATGGGGTGAAAGCGCAGCTTGTCGCCAGGCTTGACCTGGCCGACCTTCCACAGCTCGGCCTTGGCGATGGTCACCGGGCAGACGAAACCGCCGAGGCTGGGGCCGTCCTTGGTCAGGATCACCGGGAAGTCGCCGGTGAAGTTGATCGCGCCGATGGCGTATTCGCAGTCATGCACGTTGGACGGGTGCAGGCCGGCTTCGCCGCCGTCGGCTCGCGCCCAGCTCGGTTTCGGGCCGGACAGACGCACACCGAGGCGGTTGGAGTTGTAATGCACCTCCCACTCGGCGGCGAAGAATTCCTCGATGGCGTCAGCGGTGAAGAAGTCCGGCGCGCCGTGCGGGCCATAGAGCACGCCGATGTTCCAGGTGCTGCCGTAGCTGGGGATCAGGCTCGGGTGAGCCGCCTGCGGCGGGGCGACTGGCGCAGGCGTGGTGCAGGCCGGCAACTCGGGCTGGGAGATGGCCAGCATGTCGGCGGTACGCAGGGTGCGCCCGGCATGCCCGCCGAACTGGCCGAGGGCGAAGGTGGAGCGGCTGCCCAGGTACAGCGGCACGTCCAGGCCATTGCGCACGGCCAGATAAGTGCGGCAGCCGCTGACGGCGCGGCCCAGCTTGAGCACCTGGCCGGCCTTGACCGCGACTGGCTGCCAGTAGGTAACCGGCGCATCGTCCAGGGTGGCCGGGCAGTCGGCGCCGGTCAGGGCGATCAGCGCGTCGCTGTGAAAGCGCAGGGTCGGGCCTTGCAGGGTAAATTCCAGGCCGGCGGCCTCGGCCGCGTTGCCGACGATACGGTTGGCCAGGCGGAAGGCGAAATCATCCATCGGCCCGGACGGCGGCACGCCGATATCCCAGTAACCGAGGCGACCAGGATAGTCCTGCACGCTGGAGTAGGTGCCCGGCTCCAGCACTTCGATGACGCTGGCCTTGAAGGTGAAGCTGTCGAGCAGGCGCGTCCACACTTCGCCCTTGGCGAAGCGTTCGTCGGCCACCACCTGGCGCAGGTAGTCGAGGTTGCTGGCGATGCCGTGCAGGCGGGTTTCGCCCAGGGCTTTCTGCAGCTTGGCGATGGCTTCGTCACGAGTAGCCGCGTGGACGATCAGCTTGGCGATCATCGGGTCGTAGAACGCCGAGACCTCGCTGCCGGTGCTGACCCAGCCGTCGACGCGCACGTCGTCCGGGAAGTGCACGTCGGTGAGCACGCCCGGGCTGGGCTGGAAGTTCTTCAGCGGATCTTCGGCATAGATCCGCACTTCGATGGCGGCGCCTTGCGGGGCGCGGTCGAGCGCGGGCCAATCCAGCGCATCGCCTGCGGCCACGCGCAGCATGCACTCGATCAGATCGAGACCGGTGACCATCTCGGTGACCGGGTGCTCGACCTGCAGGCGGGTGTTCACTTCGAGGAAGTAGAAGTCGTCGCGGGCGGCGTCGTAGATGAATTCCACGGTGCCGGCGCTGCGGTATTTAACCGACTCGCCCAACTGCACGGCTGCGGCGTGCAAGCGTTCGCGGGTGGCCTGCGGCAGGTTCGGCGCTGGGGTTTCCTCGACTACCTTCTGGTTGCGCCGCTGCAGCGAACAGTCGCGCTCGCCGAGGGCTGCAACGCGGCCCTGGCCGTCGCCGAAAATCTGTACCTCGACATGCCGCGCCTGATCGACGAAGCGCTCGAGGAACACCCCGGCATCGCTGAAGAATTGCTCGCCCATGCGTTTGACGCTTTCATAGGCGCTTTCCAGCGCGGCGGCGTCGCTGCAACGGATCAGGCCGATGCCGCCACCGCCTGCGGTGGTCTTGAGCATCACCGGGTAGCCGATGCTCTCGGCGGCGCTCAGCGCTTCTTCCAGACTTTGCAGCAGGCCGGTGCCCGGCGCCATTGGCACCTGGGCCTGGGCGGCCAATTCGCGGGCTCTGTGCTTGAGGCCGAACTCGCGAATCTGCTCGCCGGTTGGGCCAACGAAGGCAATGCCGGCTGCTTCACAGGCATCGGCGAACTCGGCGCTTTCCGAGAGAAAGCCGTAGCCGGGGTAGATCGCCTGGGCGCCGGTTTCCTGCGCAGCGGCGAGAATCTTGTCGATACGCAGATAGCTGTCAGCCGGCTTGTCGCCGCCCAGGGCGATGGCGATATCGGCGTCGCGTACGTGCTGGGCATTGCGGTCGGCGTCAGAGTAGACGGCGACGCTTTTCACGCCCAGGCGCTTGAGCGTGCGGATGGCTCTGACGGCGATCTCGCCACGGTTGGCGATCAGTACGGTATGGAACATCTGTTGCGGCCTCCTGGCTTGCCGCACGCATATGCGCGCAGGCGCTGAACTGTTCCCTCTCCCTTTGGGGAGAGGGCTAGGGAGAGGGGGCATACATGCCACCCTTCTCCCTGCCATTCACTTCTTGGTTTCGGCGATAAAGGCGCGCCAACCACCAAAGCTGGTGATGTCACGGGCGCCATCCAGCGCGTAGGGCTCGCAGATGAAGCCCTTGACCCAGCAGCCGTCGGCCAGCTCCAGGTTGCCGATGCCCAGCGGTGGCGGGATCTCGGCGACGAACTCGCCGAAGCGTGCCTGCGGTACGTCCCACAGCTCGACGATGATCTGCGCGCCATCCTCGGCGACCCGCGCCAGGCCCGGTTTGGGCGGCACGGTGCCGGGCAGGGCGTAGAGGCGGTAATGCGCGGCGCTGGTGGTCTGCTCGACCAGTACGGCATTGCGCGTGGTGAGCTGGAAGTTCAGTGGCATGCCGGTCAGGTGCGCGCCGACCACGGCCACCCGCACGCTGCCCGGCGCCGCTGTATCGTCGCTGGGTTGCTGGGGAAGCGGCTGGCCGGTGGCGCCCAGAGGCAGGCCGCTGGCCTGCTGCCAGCGTTGCCCGAGCGCGGCCAGCGCCTGGTCGTGCCAGGCCGGGGCGATCAGGGTGATGCCGGCCGGCAGGCCGTCATCGCGGAAACCGGCGGGCAGCGCCAGGGCGCACAGGTCGGCGAGGTTGGTGAAGTTGGTGTAGGTGCCGAACTGGCTGTTGAACAGTACCGGCTCGACCTCCATTTCAGCTAGCGTGCGGGTGGTTGGCGAGGTCGGCACCACCAGGGCGTCGAAGCCGGCCAGGAGGTCATTGATCTTCCGGCTCAGCTCGGCGCGGATGTACTCGGCCTGGTAGGCGTCGCAGGCGCTGTAGGTGTGGCCATTCTCGACGATGCCGCGCACCACCGGGTTGATATGTGCAGGATCAACGCCTTCCAGCGCTACCGTGCGTTCGGCGACCCAGGGGCCGTAATAGAGTTGCTCGGCCAGTTGCTGGAAGGGCGCGAAATCAATCTCTTGCAACTCGGCGCCCAGTTCGCGCAGTTTGCCCAGGGCGGCCTCATAGACGGCCTGGTTCTGGCTGTCGCCGAAGAACTCAGGATTGCTTGGCACGGCCAGGCGCGGTTGGGCGGGCATGCCGACCTTGGCGCTATTGGGGTTCTTGCGGCTGTAGGCATCGGCAGCGTCGTAGCCGCCGGCGATGGTGGCCACGGCCAGGGCATCGGCCACGGTCAAGGCGAATACCGAGATGCAGTCCAGCGTCTTGCAAGCCGGCACCAGGCCGCTATTGGGCAGCCAGCCCTTGGTTGGCTTGAGCCCGACAATATTGTTGAAGCCCGCCGGTACGCGGCCGGAGCCGGCGGTGTCGGTGCCCAGGGCGAAGGGCACCAGGCCACGCGCCACCACGCTGGCCGAGCCGGAGCTGGAACCACCGCTGACGTAATCCGGGTTGAAACTGTTGGGCACCGCGCCATACGGCGAGCGGGTGCCGACCAGACCGGTGGCGAACTGATCGAGGTTGGTTTTGCCGATCAGGATGGCACCGGCAGCGCGCAGGCGGGCGACCACTGTAGCGTCGGCCTTGGCCGCATAGGCGAACTCCGGGCAGGCGGCGGTGGTGCTCCAGCCGGCGGCGTCGATATTGTCCTTGATGGCGAAGGGCACGCCGTACAGCGGCAGCTTGCTCAGGTCACCGGCGGCACCTTCCAGCGCGCTGTTTAGGGCATCGAGTTGAATATTGAGTTGAGCTTCGCTGGCCAGGGCGATCCAGGCGCTGTCATCGGTGCGCAGTTCCAGGCGCAGGGCGTGCAGCAGTTCGGCAGGGGATTGGCCGTCACGGTAGGCCTGTTGCCATTGCGCGAGGGTGAAAGCGCTAGGTGCGTTGGACATGCTTCGAGATTCCATCTTGTATCCAAGTTGGAATCACTAGAGCAATGAGGATGCCAGTTTTTATAAATGCTTTTATTTCAAATGCTTAGTTTGTTTTTTGGGCTGCGGAAGGCGAGGCGGGAGAGGTGCGCTGCACCGTGCTGGGGCCGCGCTGCAAGTGAATGGTGCAGCGGCGCAGCCCGGATGAAATTACGGCACCAGGTAGTTCTTTACCCCGGTGAAGATGATCTGCGCGGCCAGCGCGCAAACGAACAGGCCCATCAGGCGGCTGACAATTTGCAGGCCCTGATCGCCGAGCAAGCGCTCGAACTGGTTGGACAAGTAGAGCACTACGCCTACCGTCAGGCTGGCCAGGGCGATGGCGAATACCGCAATCGCCTTGTCACTCCACTCCGGTTGGCTGGCGCCCATCAGCAGCAGCGCACCGATGGTGCCGGGGCCGACGGTGAGTGGGATGGTCAGCGGCACGATGGTCACGTCCTGCTGCACGTTATCGCTCTGCACCGCTGACTTGCCCTGGGCCATGCCGAGGGCCGAGATAAATAGCACGCTACCCGCGCCGATGCGGAAGGCGTCAATGGTGATACCGAACAGGGTGAAGATGTGCTTGCCGAACAGGTACAGCAGCACGCTGGCGATCAGCACGCCTAGGGCGACTTTCCAAGCCAGGCGCTTGCGTTCCTTGACGGTGTAGCCACGGCTCAGGCCGATAAAGCACGACAGCACGAAGAACGGGCTATAGAGCACCAGCAGTTTCAGATACAGGCTGAACAGCGCGGACGCCATGGAAAGGACTCGTCTCGATAAAGAAGGGTGGCAGGGTAAGCGTGTAGCGGTTGCCGGGCAATCACCCTGCTCAGGACGGCAGGGCGTCGCGTTGGCGGCGGATTTCCCGTTCGGCAACCCAGTGTTCAATCAGTTCGCGCAGTTGCGACATTTCCACCGGCTTGGACATATGCCCGTCCATGCCGACCTGGCGCGCGCGCTCCTTGTGCTCATTGAGGATATGCGCGGTAAGCGCCACCACCGGGGTACGCGCGCGCTGTTCGGCGGCTTCCCAGGCGCGCAGCTGCTCGGTGGCGGAGAAGCCGTCGAGCACCGGCATTTCGCAGTCCATCAGCACCAGATCGTACTGCTGGGCTTTCATCGCGCTGAGGGCTTCCTCGCCGTTGCTGGCGGTATCGGGCTGCAGGTTGAGCTTGCCGAGCATGCCGCGGATCACCTTGGTGGAGATGGTGTTGTCCTCGGCCACCAGAATGCGGAAATCGCCGGGCACGTTCAGCGGTGTGCTGACCGGCGTCGGGCTGAACATCGGCGAATCGCCCTTGCCGCGCTGCGCCAGTTCATCGGCCAGGGTGGTCTTCAGGGTGTAGCCGGCCACCGGCTTGGCCAGGATGCGTTTGATCCCGGCGTTGCGCGCGATGATCTTGCTCGGCGCATTGCTGATGCCGGTGAGCATGATCACCAGAATGTCGTGATTGAGGTTGGCGTCTTCCTTGATCCGCGCGGCCAGCTGCATGCCGGTCATGCCGGGCATGTCCTGATCGAGCAGTACGGCATCGAAGTATTCACGCAGATGCGCCTTGGTGCGCAGCAGGGCCATGGCCTCTTTGCCCGAGGGCACGGCGCTGACCTGCATGCCCCAGGCGCTGCACTGCTGCACCAGCACCTTGCGGCAGGTGTCGTTGTCGTCCACCACCAACAGGCGTGCGCCTTGCAGCGAGGCGTCGAGGTCGGCGGTAGGCTGCTCCAGGCGCGCGGCGTCCAGCGGCAGGGTCAGCCACAGGGTCGAGCCCTGGCTGCCACCGCTCTGGATACCAAACTCGCCGTCCATCAGACGCACCAGCTGGCGGGCGATGATCAGGCCGAGGCGGCCGCCGAGCTTGGTCGCGGCGAGGAAGTCCTTGCTGTGCAGTTCGGCATTCAGCAACGCGTCGCGCTCGCTGGCATCCAGCGGCTTGCCGCTGTCCTGCACGGCAATCCGCAGGCGTGGTTGCTCGCTCTTGCTGTCGAGTGCCACGACCAGGAGGATTTCGCCTTCGTCAGTCTGTTTGAAGGCATTGTCCAGCAGGCTCAGCAGGGTCTGGCGCAGGCGCGTGGGGTCGCCGCTGATCACCCGTGGTACTTGCGGTTGCATAAAGCTGATCAGCTCGATCTTCTGCTGTTCGGCTTTGGCGCGGAAGATATCCAGGCAGTCTTCGATCAGTGCATTGAGGTCGAACTGCACGTCATCCAGTTCGATCTGCCCGGATTCGAGCTTGGAGATGTCGAGGATTTCGTTGATCAGGGTGAGCAACTCGTTGCCCGAGCTGTGGATGGTCTGCACGTAGTCGCGCTGTTTGGCCGACAGCGGCGTGCCGAGCAGCAGCTCGGTCATGCCCAGCACGCCGTTCATTGGCGTGCGGATTTCATGGCTGATCTTGGCGAGGAACTCGGCCTTGGCCTTCAGTTCGGCGGAGCTGGCCGCCAAGGCGCGGCTGGTGCTGAACTGGTCTTGCACGATGCGCCGCTGCCGCTCGCTCAACGCCATGCTGAGGATAAAGCCGCTGACAACGGTGATGGCGAGCAGGCCGTAGGCCATGGATTCGCTATGCACCGCCCAGTAGCCGAAGAGAATCGGCAGAGCGCAGAGAAAGGCCGCGCAGAACAGCAGTACGGCGAGGCTGAACAGTCGTGCCGGTTGGTAGCCATGGCGCCAGTGCGTCAGTGATACCAGCAGGATGCTCAGGCCGGCGATGGCGTTGAGCAGGTAGACCAGCTGGTTGAATTGCAGATTGGTGGCTACCAGCAGCACCACGCAGACCAGGCTGATGACCACCACTTCACCACTCAGCAGGTGCTTCAGGGGAGTACTTGGGCAGACCTTGTGAAAGAAACTGGCGGTAAAACACAGGGCGCAGAGTGCGGCCAGCAGCATCGCCAGATTGGCGATCTGTGGTTGCAGGCTTTGCCATTCGTTGAGCCAGGGTGTGCTGATGCCGAGCAGGCTGATCATCGCAGCCAGTTGGCAGATTTGCGTGGCGGCCAGCCACAGGCCGCTGACTGCGCGGGTGTAGGCAAAGCGCACCAGGTTGTACGCCACCAGCATGCCGAGGCAGCCGAGCAGCAAGCCGAACAACAGCGGGCGATTATCGTCAGCCACCATCTGTTGTGCGCTTTGCAGGGTGATGCTGGGGCGCAGCGCATGTTCGGATGCCAGGCGCAGGTAGATATCCAGCGGCTGTTCGGCCTTGGGCAGCGGCAGGAGGAAATCCCGACTGGCCAGTGGGCGGCTGGAGAACGGCAGGTTGCTGCCGGTGTGCGCCTGTTCGACCAACTCATCGCCTTGCAGCACGTAGAGATCGAGGTAGGCCAGGTAGGGCGCAAACACCCTCAGCATCTGCGCATCGGTGTTGGCTGGCAGGCGGTGGTGCAGCCACAGGGCGCTGGAGCCGCCGGGGGTGTAGAGCTGGGTCAGGTCGGCGGGACGGAACTGCTGCTGGCGGATGGGGCTGCGGATGTCATTGAATTGCAGCGCGGCGCTGGGGTCGATGAGGTGTGACCATGCCTGCGACTCTGCCTGAACTGACGCCAGTGGGAGCGTCATCAGCAGTGAGCTGAGTAGCAGGTAGATGGCAATCCTCAGCCGGCGCACAGTGAAGTCCCTTCAGAAATAAGTGGTCGGATTATAGCCAAGCTGTTCGTGAGGGAAATATGACAAAGGTGGCCAATTGGCCACCTTTGTCGTGTTTTACCCTTTATTTACCTTCACTTATCCCCGCGTTCGCGGGCAATGGCGCGGTAGCCGATGTCGTTGCGGTAGAAGCTGCCGCTCCAGCGGACCTTCTCGGCCAGGCGGTAGGCCTGTTGCTGGGCTTCTTCGACCGTGCGACCAATGGCTGTGGCGCAAAGTACGCGGCCGCCGGCGGTGACGATCTGGCCGTCTTTCAGTGCGGTACCGGCGTGGAACACCTTGCCGTCCAGTTGTGCGGCGTCATCCAGACCTTCGATCACGTCACCCTTGGCGTAGTCGGCGGGGTAACCGCCCGCCGCGATCACCACTCCGACGGTCGGGCGCGGGTCCCAGGTGGCTTCGACCTTGTCCAGCGCCTTGGCCAGGGCGGCCTCGACCAGCAGCACCAGGGAGCTTTCCAGGCGGCACATGATCGGCTGAGTTTCCGGGTCACCGAAGCGGCAGTTGAACTCGATGACCTTGGGCTTGCCGGCCTTGTCGATCATCAGACCTGCATAGAGGAAGCCGGTGTAGACGTTGCCCTCGGCGGCCATGCCGCGCACGGTCGGATAGATCACCTCGTCCATCACGCGCTTGTGCACCTCGGCGGTGACCACCGGCGCAGGCGAGTAGGCGCCCATGCCGCCGGTGTTCGGGCCGGTGTCGCCGTCGCCAACGCGCTTGTGGTCCTGGCTGGTGGCCATCGGCAGCACGTTCTCGCCGTCGACCATGACGATAAAGCTTGCTTCTTCGCCATCGAGGAACTCTTCGATTACTACACGCGAACCAGCGTCGCCGAAGGCATTGCCGGCGAGCATGTCGCGCACGGCGTCTTCGGCTTCCTGCAGGGTCATGGCAACGATCACGCCTTTACCCGCGGCCAGACCGTCGGCCTTGATCACGATCGGTGCGCCTTTTTCGCGCAGGTAGGCCAGGGCTGGCTCGACCTCGGTGAAGTTCTGGTAGTCGGCGGTTGGGATGTTCTGGCGCGCCAGGAAATCCTTGGTAAAGGCTTTGGAGCCTTCCAGCTGGGCCGCTGCTGCTGTCGGGCCGAAAATATCCAGCTTGCGGGCGCGGAACAGATCGACCACGCCTTTGACCAGCGGCGCTTCCGGGCCGACGATGGTCAGTTGCACATTCTTTTCGGCGAAGTCAGCCAGCTGCTCGATGGCCAGCACGTCGATGGCGACGTTTTCGCACTTGGGCTCAACGGCGGTGCCGGCGTTGCCTGGGGCGACGAAAACTTTCTCGACGCGCTTGTCCTGTGCCACTTTCCAGGCCAGGGCGTGTTCACGACCGCCGCTGCCGATAATCAATACGTTCATGTTTCTCTCCCAATGGAGGCCGGCGTATGGCCGTTTGGTGGATAAACGAAGCGTTATCCGTCCTACAAATTTCGAGGTCGCGATCGGGCTGGTAGATGCAAGGCGTCCGGCCCTTCACCCAGCGGAGTTGCCTTCTGGCAATGAGCATGGGGGAGGGCCGGACAACGCCGCAGATGCCTGTCCGAGTGCGGCCGATTTTAGTGCCTAAAGTGGCGCATGCCGGTGAACACCATGGCAATCCCGGCTTCGTCGGCGGCGGCAATAACTTCGGCATCACGCATCGAACCACCCGGCTGAATCACCGCGGTGATGCCATTAGCCGCCGCGTTATCCAGACCGTCGCGGAACGGGAAGAAGGCGTCGGACGCCATCACCGAGCCGGCGACCTGCAGGCCAGCGTGCTCGGCCTTGATCGCGGCGATACGCGCGGAGTTGACGCGCGACATCTGGCCGGCGCCGACGCCGATGGTCTGGCGGCCTTTGGCGTAGACGATGGCGTTGGATTTGACGAACTTGGCCACTTTCCAGGCGAAGATCAGGTCATGGATTTCCTGCTCGCTCGGTGCACGTTTAGTGACGATCTTCAGGTCTTCGGCCTTGATCATGCCGATATCGCGGCTCTGCACCAGCAGGCCACCGTTGACCCGCTTGAAGTCCCAACCCGAGCTGCGCTCGGCTGGCCATTCGCCGCATTCCAGCAGGCGCACGTTGGCCTTGGCTGCCACCACTTCACGGGCGGCAGCACTGATTTTCGGGGCGATGATCACTTCGACAAACTGACGATCAACGATGGCCTTGGCTGTTTCGCCGTCCAGCTCGCGGTTGAAGGCGATGATGCCGCCGAAGGCCGACTCGGTGTCGGTGGCGTAAGCCAGTTCGTAGGCCTGGCGGATGCCGCCTTCGCTGTCCAGGGCCACGGCGACGCCGCACGGGTTGGCGTGCTTGACGATGACGCACGCTGGCTTGACGAAGCTCTTTACGCACTCCAGCGCGGCGTCGGTGTCGGCGACGTTGTTGAACGACAGTTCCTTGCCCTGCAGCTGGATGGCAGTGGCGACACTGGCTTCACCTTCGCCCTTCAAAGAGCCGGCTTCCACGTAGAACGCCGCGCTCTGGTGCGGGTTCTCGCCGTAGCGCATTTCCTGGGCCTTGATGAACTGGCTGTTGAAGGTACGCGGGAAGGCGCCGCGTTCTTCGGTGGAGAGGGTGTCGCGGCTCTGGTCGATGGTGCCCAGGTAGTTGGCGATCATGCCGTCGTAGGCAGCGGTGTGTTCGAAGGCTTTCAGGGCCAGGTCGAAGCGCTGGGCGTAGCTCAGGCCACCGGCTTTCAGGCTCTCGACGATGCCGGCGTAGTCGCTGGCGTTGACCACGATGGCCACGTCTTTGTGGTTCTTCGCGGCGGAGCGGACCATGGTTGGGCCGCCGATGTCGATGTTCTCGATGGCGTCGGCCAGGTCACAACCCGGCTTGGCCACGGTGGCGGCGAAGGGGTAGAGGTTGACCGCGACCAGGTCGATCGGCTTGATGCCGTGCTCGTCCATCACTGCGCCGTCGAGGGCGCGACGGCCGAGGATGCCGCCATGGATTTTCGGGTGCAGGGTCTTGACGCGACCGTCCATCATTTCCGGGAAACCGGTGTAATCGGCCACTTCCACGGCGGCGATGCCGTTGTCCTTGAGCAGCTTGTAAGTGCCGCCAGTGGAGAGGATTTCCACATTCAGGGCGACGAGCTCGCGGGCAAACTCGAGGATGCCGGTCTTGTCGGAAACACTGATCAAGGCGCGGCGAACGGGGAGGCGGGTGGTCTGGTCGGTCATTTCAGAGTCCATCAGGCGGAAGTTTTGGCAATCAAAGAGCTATCAGCAAAAAAGGCGGCTCATGTGGGCCGCCCTTTTCGGGAGTTCAGGGTTACAGCAGGTCGTACTGCTTGAGCTTCTTGCGCAGGGTGCCGCGATTCAGGCCGAGCAGTTCGGAGGCCTTGGTCTGGTTGCCCTTGACGTAATTCATCACGGTTTCCAGCAGCGGCGCTTCCACTTCGGTGAGCACCAGGTTGTAGACGTCACTGACGTCCGCGCCCTCAAGATGGGCGAAGTAGTTGTGCAGCGCCTTCTCGACGCTGCCGCGCAGGGTCTGGCCCTCTTCGCTTGGCGTGTTGAGATGCTGCTTCAAGCTGCTGTTGTCACTCACGGGAGCCATTTCACTTCCTAAAGTCTCAGTCAACATCGTCATGCGGCCACCCCTTCTCCATTGTTATGCCGTTCGCTGAGAAACTCGCGAACGTTGGCGCACTGCGCGTCCGTACTGTCCAGACGATTGAATTGGGCGCGAAACTCCTTGGCGCCCGGCAAGGTTGCGAGATACCAGCTGACATGTTTGCGGGCAATCCGCACGCCCATCACATCGCCGTAGAAGGCGTGCAGGGCTGTCAGATGTTCAAGCAGAATGCGTTCCACCTCGGCCAGACCCGGTGCCTGCAACTGCTCGCCGGTCTGCAGGTAGTGCTCGATTTCACGGAATATCCACGGCCGGCCCTGAGCGGCGCGGCCGATCAGCAGGCCATCGGCACCAGTGGCGGCCAATACGGCTTTGGCCTTTTGTGGCGAGTCGATATCGCCGTTGGCCAGCACCGGAATCGACACCGACTGTTTGATCGCGGCGATGGTCTCGTACTCGGCTTCGCCCATGTACAGGTCGGCGCGGGTGCGGCCGTGCACGGCCAGGGCGACAATGCCGGCGTCTTCGGCGATCTTCGCCACGTTGATGCCGTTTTTGTTTTCGCGGTCCCAGCCGGTGCGGATCTTCAGGGTCACCGGCACGTCCACCGCAGCGACCACGGCCTGAAGGATGTCACGCACCAGTTGTTCGTCTTTCAGCAGGGCGGAGCCGGCGGCCTTGTTGCAGACCTTCTTGGCCGGGCAGCCCATGTTGATGTCGATGATCTGCGCGCCCATCTCCACGTTGCGCCGCGCCGCTTCGGCGAGCATCTCGGGATCACCACCGGCGATCTGTACCGAGCGGGGCTCGGGATCACCGCTGTGAATCATGCGCAGGCTCGACTTGCGGGTGTTCCACAGGCGCACATCGCTGGTGACCATTTCCGACACCACCAGACCCGCGCCCATGCGCTTGCACAGCTGGCGAAACGGCTGGTCTGTGACGCCCGCCATGGGGGCGAGGATCAGCGAGTTTGGCAATGTGTAGGGGCCGATGCGTAGCGCCGACATAGGGCTTCCCTGCTCAAGAGACCTGCTGTTGAACAAAAAGGAGAGTGCGAAAAAGGGTGGGCATGATACCCGCTCTGGATGACCGGAGAAAGGCTGTTTTGAACAAATTCTGAACAGCTGTGGGCTTATCGCGAAGGGTTTGGTTGTGGCGGATTTTCAAGCAATCCGCCGCGTGCAGGCTATTCCGGGGAGTGGAAGCTCAGGCTGTAGTTCACCGCTTGGGTGCCGGGGTCGAGGATGTCCAGGGATATGTGAATAGGCGTCTGCGGCGGCATTTCCGCGTTACCGGCCAGCTCGCCAGCGAGGTATTCGCTGGGCTTGAAACGGCGGCTGGCGAGCAGTTGGCCGTTGATGTCGGCGAAGCGCATTTCCAGCAGCGGGAAGGGCTGGGAGAACGCCGCGCGGTTGTAGAGGATCGCGTCAACCACCAGGGCGCCGCTGAATTCCGGGTGGCTGCGCACCACCAGGTTGCTGCTCTTGATCTGGGCGATATCGACCTTAGACGGCAGCTGGCAACCGACCGCCGGGCAGAGCTGTTCGAACCAGGGGCGGTACTGATCCTGGCGAGCCAGTTCGTCGAAGTGATACATCACGTACTGCCCGGCCAGGGCGCTGGCCCCAATCAGGTTCAACAGGCCCCAGCCGATCCAGCGGCCCCAGGGCTTTTGTGGTTGTTGCCAGGCCAGTTGCAACGGCTCGTCATCCAGCTCGAAGAGGTGGTCGTCGCGCAGCTCGGGTTCACTGCGCGCGGTCTTCTTCGTGGTGATCGGTGCTGTCTCGTCGTCATCGTCACGCAGGGCGCTGAACGGTTTACGCTCGGCGTGCAGCTCGATGTGTTCGATCTCCGGCTCGGGCGGCGCGGCGCGGCGGTCGGTGGCGCTGAGGTTGAGCGGCGGTTCGGTTGCCGGTAGCGAAAAGGCCTCGGGCGCTGCAGCAACCGGCTCAGCCGGGCTGGGCGCGCGTGCTGCTGCCGGTGAGGTCCGGGGCGGGCGCTCGTCCTGCAAGGTCAGGCTGGCGGTGGGCTTGGGTTGCTCATCCTGCAGCAGGGCTTCGGCCCAGCGCTCGTCGAGCGGGTCATGCTCGGCGGATTCCGGAGTGAGGAAGGTTTCGCTGTATTTGGGCGCGTTATCAATCGCCAGAAACTGTTTCGACAGTTGCTGTTCCTGGGCTTCAAGCTTGGCCAGCTCCTCATCCAGGTCGAGGCTGTCGAGATCCAGGTCGTCGTGAATCCACAGGGTGTCGCTGGCTTTACTGCTGGCAGGCGCCGCCGGTATTGCGGGTGCGGTGCTGGGCGTAACCGGGCGCGGCGCGGGCGGCGCGGGCGGTTTGCTCGGCTGTGGAGTCGGTGTTGGCGTTGGCGCGGCCACTGGCACGGCGGGGGACGGCAGTTGCTGGCCCTGCTCGCGCAACTGCTGTGCGGCATTGAACACGTGCAGGCAGGCTCCGCAGCGCACGGCACCATGGGCGGCACCCAGCTGCGTGAGGTTCACGCGAAAGCTGGTGCGGCAATGGGGGCACTGGGTGACGAAGCTCTGGGTCATGCGGCGGTCCGGTTGAACAAGGCGGCTAGTCTAACGCAAGTGCTCGCTAATGCAGCAGCTGTGCGCGGTGGCCGGTTAGCGGCGTACACCGCTGATGCGTACCCAGCCGTCTTTAACGGCGGTCGGGTCGAGGATAAAGGCGTCGTTGTAGGCAGCGCGCACCTCGTCACCCTGTTCGGCCAGAATCCCTGACAGGGCCAGGCGGCCGCCGGGTTTGACCAAGGCGGTGATCTGCGCAGCCAACGCCACCAGCGGGCCGGCGAGAATATTGGCAACTACCACGTCGGCCTGCTCCTGTGGCATATCGGCCGGCAGGAAGACCGGGAAGCGCGCTGGGTCGATACCGTTGCGCCCGGCGTTGTCGCGCGAGGCTTCCAGGGCTTGTGGGTCAATATCGGTGCCGACGGCAGTGGGTGCGCCGAGCAGCAGGGCGGCAATCGCCAGAATGCCCGAGCCGCAACCGAAGTCGATCACGCTGCAATCCTGCAGGTGCTGGCCATCCAGCCATTCCAGGCACAGCGCGGTGGTCGGGTGAGTGCCGGTGCCGAACGCCAGGCCCGGATCAAGCAGCAGGTTGACGGCATCTGGCTCCGGTGCGGCGTGCCAGCTCGGCACGATCCACAGGCGCTGGCCGAAACGCATGGGTTGGAAGCCGTCCATCCAGCTGCGCTCCCAGTCCTGGTCGGCGATCACTTCGGCCTGGTGCTCCGGCAATTCGGCGCCGGTGAGCAATTGCAGGTGCGCGAATACCGCGTCAGCCGGGGTGTCGGCTTCAAACAGGGCGAGCAGGTGGGTGTGTGACCACAGCGGTGTGGTGCCCAGGTCCGGTTCGAAAATCGGCTGGTCTTCGGCGTCCATAAAGGTTACCGAGACGGCGCCGACTTCCAGCAACGCATCTTCGTAGGTTTCCGCCTGCTCCGGGGTGATGGCGAGACGAACTTGTAACCAGGGCATGGGGAAACCTCGTGAACACTGTGGCAGGACGCTGCAAATTGGCGCGCAGCTTACTTGAAGCGGTGGTGCGGCTGCCACCGCTGGTAGGGCAGAAACGACAAGGGCTGCCGAATGGCAGCCCTTGTCTTTGCGCTATGCCGAAGCTTAGTGCTTATCCATACCCAGCTTTTTCTCCAGGTAGTGGATATTCACGCCGCCTTTGCAGAAGCCTTTGTCACGGACCAGATCGCGGTGCAGGGGCACGTTGGTCTTGATGCCGTCGACCACGATCTCATCCAGCGCGTTGCGCATACGGGCCATGGCCTCGTCGCGGTCCTTGCCGTAGGTGATGATCTTGCCGATCAGCGAGTCGTAGTGCGGTGGCACGCTGTAGCCGCTGTACAGGTGCGAGTCCATCCGCACGCCGTTGCCGCCTGGCGCGTGGAAGTGCTTGACCTTGCCTGGGCAGGGCATGAAGTTATCTGGGTCTTCGGCGTTGATTCGGCATTCCAGCGAGTGGCCGCGAATCACCACGTCACTCTGCTTGAACGACAGCTTGTTGCCTGCGGCGATGCTGAGCATCTCCTTGACGATGTCGATGCCGGTGACCATTTCCGAAACCGGGTGCTCAACCTGCACGCGGGTGTTCATCTCGATAAAGTAGAAGCGACCGTCTTCGTAGAGGAACTCGAAGGTGCCGGCGCCGCGATAACCGATCTCGATGCAGGCATCGACGCAGCGTTGCAGCACTTCGGCGCGGGCTTTTTCATCGATACCCGGAGCCGGCGCTTCTTCCAGTACCTTCTGGTGGCGGCGCTGCAGCGAGCAGTCACGGTCACCCAGGTGAATGGCGTTGCCCTGGCCATCGGAGATGACCTGGACTTCCACGTGACGTGGGTTGCCGAGGAACTTCTCCAGATAGACCATCGGGTTACCGAACACCGAGCCGGCTTCGCTGCGGGTCAGTCTGGCCGATTTGATCAGGTCTTCTTCCTTGTACACCACGCGCATGCCGCGACCACCGCCGCCGCCAGCGGCTTTGATGATCACCGGGTAACCGACTTCGCGAGCAATCGCCAGTGCGGTTTCTTCGTCTTCCGGCAGTGGGCCGTCGGAGCCAGGTACCACCGGTACGCCGGCACGTTTCATGGCGTCCTTGGCCGACACTTTGTCGCCCATCAGGCGAATAGTCTCGGCTTTCGGGCCGATAAAGGCGAAGCCGGAGTTTTCCACCTGTTCGGCGAAGTCGGCGTTTTCCGCGAGGAAGCCGTAGCCGGGGTGAATGGCGGTGGCGCCAGTGACTTCAGCGGCGCTGATGATCGCTGGAATATTCAGGTAGGACAGCGCGCCCGAGGCCGGGCCGATGCACACCGACTCGTCGGCCAGGCCCAGGTGCATCAGCTCGCGGTCAGCGGTGGAATGCACCGCGACGGTCTTGATGCCCAGCTCTTTACAAGCGCGCAAGACGCGCAGGGCGATCTCGCCGCGGTTGGCGATCAGAACTTTTTCCAACATCGCAGGCTCTCCGCGGATCAAACGATGGTGAACAGAGGTTGATCGTATTCCACCGGCTGGCCGTTCTCGCCCAGGATGGATTCGATCACGCCGCTGGTTTCGGCCTCGATGTGGTTCATCATCTTCATCGCTTCAACGATGCAGAGAATGTCGCCTTTCTTCACGCTCTGGCCGACTTCGACGAAGTTGGCCGCAGTTGGGCCGGAAGCGCGGTAGAAGGTGCCGACCATCGGCGAACGCACCACGGTGCCATTCAGCTTGGCAGCCGCCGGTGCAGCAGCTTCGGCAGCTACCGGGGCGGCAGCTACTGGCGCGGCGGCCGGGGCAGGGGCCTGGGCATATACCGGCTGTTGCATAAAGGCCGGTTGCTTGCTGTGGCGGCTGATGCGCACGGACTCTTCGCCTTCGCGAATCTCCAGCTCGTCGATACCGGATTCTTCCAGCAGCTCGATCAGTTTTTTGACTTTACGAATATCCATAGTGGTTCAACTCCCGGTGAGGTCAGGGGCGCTTAAGTTCAAGTTGTTCGAGTGCAGCCTCCAGGGCCAGTCGATAACCGCTGGCGCCAAGGCCGCAGATCACTCCCACCGCTACATCGGAAAAGTAAGAGTGATGGCGGAAAGCTTCGCGTTTGTGCACGTTGGACAAATGCACTTCGATGAATGGGATGCTCACTGCCAGCAATGCGTCACGTAATGCGACGCTGGTATGAGTAAAAGCGGCAGGATTGATCAGGATAAAGTCGACACCTTCGCCTTTTGCGGCGTGAATACGATCAATCAGTTCGTACTCAGCATTGCTCTGCAGGTACAGCAGGTGGTGGCCTGCTTCGCGCGCTCGGCGCTCCAGGTCGAGGTTGATCTGCTCCAGGGTTGTGGCGCCGTAGGTGCCCGGCTCACGGGTGCCGAGCAGGTTGAGGTTGGGGCCGTGCAATACCAGTAGGGTCGCCATGGCGATGCTTCCTTGTTTTTCTACTGCGCAGGACTATGCCGCGACAGCGCGGGGCTGTCCAGTTCTCAGCAATAGTCGACACGATGACCGCAGATTGCGGCAAATATATGACTCGGGGCGTTAAAAACGTTCCCGCGCCGTGCTCAGTCGGGCAGCAAAGGTCGCCGCATCCACTTCACCTACGACACGCAGATCCAGCCATTCGTCACCCTTGGCGTCGAACAGCAGAATCGCTGGCGGGCCGAACAGCTGGTAGCGGTCGAGCAGGGCGCGTTGCGCGGGGTTGCTCTCGGTGATGTCGAAACGCACCAGCTGATAGTCATCCAGTTGGCGGCCGACTTCCGGGGCGTTGAGTACTTCGCGTTCAATCACCTTGCAGCTGATGCACCAGTCTGCATACCAATCGAGCAGTAACGGTTTGCCGTTATTTTTTGCGCCAAGTAAGACAGCATCGAGTTCGGCAGGAGTCGTGATGGTTTGCCATTGACCGGATTGCACCTGAGTGGCTTCGGCACTGCTGACCATGCGACCAAGCGGACGTAGCGGGTCGTCCTGACCTTGCAGCGCGCCGACCCAGGCTGCCAGTGCATAGACCAGCAGAGGCAGGCCGAGCAGTTGGGCGAGTTTCTGGTGATGGGTTTTCGGCGTGAGTTCCAGCACGCCGAGCCACAGTGCGATGCCTGCAGCCAGCATGCCCCACAGCGCCAGACTGACGGGGCCTGGTACGACGCGTTCAAGCAGCCAGATCGCCACGGCCATCAGCAGGGCGCCGAACAGGTTGCGCACGGTGAGCATCCACGGCCCGGATTTTGGCAGCAGGGCACCGCCACCGACGGCGAACAGCACCAGTGGTGCGCCCATGCCCAGGCCCAGCGCCAGCAGCTTGAGGCCGCCGCCGAGGGCGTCACCGCTGGCGCTGATATACAGCAGCGCACCGGCCAGAGGCGCGGAGACGCAAGGTGAAACCAGCACGCTGGACAGCACGCCGAGCGCCGCAGCGCTAAAGATGGTGCCGCCGTGCAGGCGTTGGCTCAGGCGCTGTAGCGGGCCGTCGATGGCGGCTGGCAGGCGCAGTTCGAGAAAGCCCAGGCTGGCCGCGCCGAATAGGGCGAAGAAAATCGCAAAGGGCACCAGCACCCAGGGCGATTGCAGGCGTGCCTGCAGATTGAGCTCGGCGCCGAACAGGCCCATCAGCGCGCCGAGGATGGCAAAGCTCAGGGCCATCGGCAGCACGTAGGCCAGCGACAGCACCAGGCTGCGCATGCCGCCCGGCTGGCCACGCAACACCACGCCGGTGAGGATTGGCAGCATTGGCAGCACGCACGGGGTGAAGGTCAGCGCCAGGCCGCCGAGGAAGAACAGCGCCAGGTCGGTCCAGCTCCACAGCGTTGCGGCACCGGCTGCAGCACTACCGGCTGTTGCGCCGCCGCCAATCGCCAGCACTTCGGTTTCTGGTGGGTAGCACAGGCCTTTGTCGGCGCAGCCCTGGTAGTTGACGCTGAGGTTGAAGGGGCGATTGTCCGGATTGTCGACCGGCACCTCGACATCCAGCACTTCGTAATACACCTCGACATCGCCGAAGTACTCGTCATGTTTGGCCTGGCCGGCCGGCAGCACGGCTTGGCCCAGGTGGATATCGACAGGCTCGCTGCTAAAGCTGAAACGGTGTCGATACAGGTAATAACCCTCAGCAGCGACAAAGCGCAGCTTCACCGACTCGCTGGAGCTGCTGATCAGGCTCAGCTTGAACGCCTCGCGTACCGGCAGAAAGTCTGCGCTGTTGTTCAGTGGTGCGCCGAATTGCGCGGGTACGGGCGGCTTGTCGAACAGGCCGGCACTGGCCGGCAGTACGACCAGGAGCAGAAGCAGGCTGAGAAAACGGTGCATGGCAGGCTCGTGATGCGGGGGTCGCCGCATCATAGCGGAGGCGTGTGGCCTCGCGCATGCCTCAGCCTGTAAACGGTCTTGTCTAACGGCCGGATGGTGCGCGGCAGATTGCCGCGCTCAAGTGACTTCAAACGCGAAAGGCTTGTACCGCGGTATGCAACTGGCCACCCAGGTGTTGCAGCTGTTCGCCTTGCTGACGGCCTTCGCCGATGCGTTGCAGGTTGTCGCTGCCAAGGCTGTGGATGCGCTCGCTATGCCCGCGAATTTCGCTGACCGCGCCGCTCTGCTGGGCGGTGGCATCGGCGATACGTTCGGCCATGCTGGCGATGGTGCGGATTGCCGCGACGATTTCATCCAGCGCGCCATCGGCAGCTTCGGCCTGGCTGGCGGTGGTTTCGGCGTGCTCGACCTGAGTGCGCATGGCTTGTACCGATTGCAGGGCGGCCTGCTGCAGGCGGCCGATCAGCTCTTGAATTTGCGCGGTGGCGCCGCTGGTGCGTTGCGACAGCGAGCGCACTTCATCGGCGACCACGGCAAAGCCCCGGCCCAGCTCGCCGGCCCGCGCCGCCTCAATGGCGGCATTCAGCGCCAGCAGGTTGGTTTGTTCGGCGATGCCACGGATCACCGTCAGCACATTGCCAATGGTTGCCGTTTCTTCAGCCAGACGCTCGATGGCCTGGGCGTTGCCCTGCACTTCATCGACCAGCGCATGCAGGCCGGTCAGGCTGTGACCAATCACTTGCTGGCCTTGCTCCAGAGCACGGTTAGCGTCGCGGCTGGCGTCGGCGGCCTGGCTGGCGTCGCCGGCCACTTGCTGAATAGTCGATTGCAACTCGCCGAGGGCATCGCGGATCTGTGCGGTGTCGCCGGCCTGGCGTTCGGCGCCGTCGTGCAGGCCGCCACTGAGGTCAGCCAGGGTGCGGCTGGAGCCGACTACCTGCTCGGCGTGGCGGCGAATGGTGCCGACCAGAGCGACCAGATAGGCACGCAGGCGGTTTAGCGACTCTTCGATATCACGCAGTTCGCGGGTGCGTGAGTTGAGGTGGATATCACTGGCGAAGTCGCCTGCGGCCCAGGCCGACAGTGCTGGTACCAGGCGCTCAAGTACACGGGTGAGGCGGCGCTGGATGGTGTCGATGATCAGCGCAATCAGCAAAATCAGGCCGATCATCAGGCCGAGGATCAGCTGCACTTCGCCCTGGATGCGCCCGTGCTCGGCGCGTACCAAGGGTTCCAGGGCGGCCAGCGCTTGCTGCACCTGGTCGATCTGCATGCGCGTGCTGCTGGCCAGGGCGCTGCGTTGTTCGATCAGGTTGCGGGTGCGTTGCAGTTCGGCCGGGTAGCGGCTGATCAGGTTGGCCAGGTCGCGTTTGAGGGCAATGCCACGATCCTCGGCTGCATTGCTCTCGCTGCTGGCGTCCAGGCCCAGCATGTCGGCAAACGAGTTGCTGGACGACTGGCCGGCGTCGGCCACGCCGAGCAATGGCAGGTCATTGAGGGTTTGTGCCTGCTTGCCCAGGGCTGCCAGTTCGCGTTCGACTTCACTGGCCAGCTCGCTGCGGCCACTGCGCACCAGCTTGTCGCGAGCATGCGCCAGGCGGGTGAGGTGGCGAGCTGCGTTGAACAGCGGGCGGCGGTAGCTGGTGGCTGTCTCGGCGGTGCTGCTGTCAGCGTATTGCGCCAGTTGTTCAAGGGCGGCGTCCATTTCCCGTTCAGCTTGCAGCAGCAGGCCTTGCGGGTCGGCGGAGAGTTTGCCGGCGGCCAGCAGTTCGTTGGCGCTAAAGGCTTTGAGCTCAGCCAGGCTGTCGCGCAGATCACCGGCCAGCTGCGTGGGTAGCTCAGTCATGGCCTGTTCGAGGCTGTCCAGCGATTGCAGGGCGGCGCTATGGCGCAGGGCATCGCCACTTTCCAGGTAGGCGCTGATGTTCTGCGCTGCTTCGCCCTGGAATTGCTGGGACAGGCTCAAGTAGCGCGCCATCAGCAGGTAGGGGCGCTCCAGGGCGCGCTGCGACCACCAGAGCGTGACGGCCAGGGCCACGCAGACGGTGACCAGCAGCAGGGTGTTGAGGTTGGTAAGGGATTTCAGGCGCATAGGGCTCGACCGACAACGAACGGTTCCGGCCACCGACGGATGCGTCAGGCGGCTGCTAAGCCCCAGAATTTATTGCTTTTTCGTGACCGTAATATGACTGCGACGACTGCGTCACAGTTTTCCATCGATGGGCAGACGGAAGGCGCGGCCAGGGCGGCCGCGTCAGGTTCAGTCGGTCTGGTGGATGGCGACCTGGTTGCGGCCGCCATGCTTGGCCACGTAAAGCGCCAAGTCGGCCTGCTGCGAGAGCTGCTTGCTATCCAGCTGCGGCGCCAGCTGGGCGATGCCACAACTGAAGGTGCAGGAGAGGTCGTGGGGTTGTGCGGAGAACTGGATTTCCGCGAAGCGCTGGCGAATCTCATCCAGCACACGTCTTGCCGAGGCAGCATCGGTGTCGGGCATGACCACGGCAAATTCTTCACCGCCGTAACGGCCGATATGGTCACTCTTGCGCAGGCGCTGCTTGAGAAACAGCGCCAGGCTCTTGATCACCCGGTCGCCCATGGGGTGGCCGTAGGTGTCGTTGACCTTCTTGAAAAAGTCGATATCGATCATCGCAAAGCTCAGCGGCTGACCGTCGCGTTCGGCGCGAAAGCGCGCATCCTCAAGCAGTTGCAGGGTATGGGTGTGGTTGTACAGGCCGGTCAGGCTGTCACGTACCATGCGCGCCTTGAGGCTGCGCGCGCGGGCAGCGCGGTTGCGCACGGTGGCGATCAGATGACGTGGCTTGATCGGTTTGGTGAGGAAGTCGTCACCGCCTTCGCTCATGGCGTCGAGCTGCTTGTCGAGGTCGTCTTCGGCCGACAGGTAGATGATCGGCACGCTGACATAGCGGTCGTTGTGGCGGATCACCTGGGCCAGTTCCGGGCCGTTGCACTCAGGCATGTACATGTCGAGGATGATCAGGTCCGGCTGGAAATCGGCCAGATGACTCATGGCCTGAATCGGCTCGATCAGGGTGCGGGTAACGATGCCGGCGCTGTTCAGCACGCGTTCGGTGTGCGTGGCCTGGGCCCGCGAATCATCGACGATCAGCACCTTGTAGGGCTCGTACTGGGAAACGTTGGTCAGCACTTCGATACGCTCGAACAGGTTCGACGCATCGAGGCTGCCGGTGAAGAACTCGCGGCCACCGGCGCGCACGGCAGCCAGGCGGGTCATGGTGTCAGTGTCTTCGGGGCTGAAGAACAGCAGGGGAATCTTGTGCTCCAGACCTTCCTGCACGCTCTGCGCCAGTTGCAGGCCGCAGCCGGGGCCGGAGAAGTCGACCTCCATGATGATCGCCGCCGGATGGCGTTCAAGGATCGCATTACGGAAGGCATTGGCGCTGTCCAGGGCGATGGCATTCATGCCAAAGAACTCCAGGCGCTGCACCAGTTGTTCGGCACGCTCCAGATGCTGCAGGGCCAGGTACACCGGCTTGCGCAGCGGCGGCAGTACCGTCTGCTCGAAGCGATCACCGTGGCGCAGGCCGGTGCGTGACAGGCGTTGCAGCAACTGGTTGAGCTGGCTGATCAGCTCGCTGTTGAGGCGTCCGCGATTATCGGCCACCAGTTGCAGGCAGTTGTCGATTTCCTGGGCCAGCTGGCTGTGTTCGGCCTGGTCGAAGCGCTCGGCGTAACGCTGCAGCAACTGTGCGGCCTCACGCAGCTCGCTCATGCCTGCGTCGCTCCATTCGCTGCGCTGCAGGCGTTGCCAGACTTCCAGCACCTGACGCGCCTGATTGATCACGCGTTGGGCAAAGTGTTGCTTGAGGCGGTCGCGGCTGGGGTCTTCTTGCTCGGTCATGGCCTGAGTTCAGTTGCTGTGGCGTCTGCCAGCAGGTGATGGCTTAGTGCTAGCAATCCTAACACCGGGATTTTTTTTTGCGAGCACCGTCGATCTATTGGCGTCGGCCTTCTGTCTATGTGTTCACAGAAATTTTCGTCAACACAACCGGCGCTAAGTTTGCCGTTCGCCGCTGCCCACTGGGGCATGCATCCCTTATAGTGCAAGGCAGTTGCGCAACCCTGTGCGCAGGTTGTGGTCGAACGAGCAGCCCCGATTTGTGCAGTGCGGTGGCGAGCTTGCTACTTGGGTTAAAAAGGACAACGCCATGCTGGATTGGAAGAACCGAACGGCCGACGCGCGCGATGGCGCGGCAGGCACCGCCAATACCTCATCGAGCCCCTCCACCGGCCGCCTGGCCGTGCGCAGCTTTGCCGGGCTGCTGGGGCTTTATCTGCTGGTGGCCCTGGTGGTGGGCTGGTACTGGAGTCAGGAGCCCGCGCAGTTCTCCGTGCAGCAGCGTGCCGAGGCCAGTGCCGAGTTGAATGGGCGCAAGCTGGTCAACGGTTACACCACCGTGGAAACCCTCAAGCAGGTGGCCGGTACGCTGCTCGACAAGCCGGGCGGCTACCTGTCCAACGATCTGGCGCCACCGGGCCTGTGGCTCGACAATATGCCGAGCTGGGAGTTTGGCGTGCTGGTGCAGGTGCGTGACATGTCCCGCGCGCTGCGCAAGGACTTCACCCGTTCGCAGTCGCAGTCCACCGAAGACCCGGATCTGGCCAAAGCCGAGCCGCGCTTCCACTTCGACAACAAGAGCTGGGCGCTGCCGGCCTCGGAAGCTGAATACGCTGAAGGCATCAAGTCGCTGGATCGTTACCTGGCGCGTCTGAGCGATCCGACCCAGGGCAATGCCCAGTTCTACACCCGTGCCGACAACCTGAATAACTGGTTGGGCGACGCTGCCACCCGCCTGGGCTCGCTGTCACAGCGGCTGTCTGCCAGCGTTGGCCAGGTGCGCTTGAATACGGCAGTGGTTGATCCGGCGCAGAGCACAGGCGTGGCGCAGCCGGACTTTGTCGAGGGGGTGAACTACGAGACGCCTTGGCTGCAGATCGATAACGTGTTCTACGAAGCTCGTGGCCAGGCTTGGGCGCTGGCGCATCTGCTGCGTGCCATCGAGGTGGATTTCGCCGATGTATTGGCGAAGAAGAATGCCACTGTCAGCGTGCGGCAGATCATCCGCGAGCTGGAAGCTGCGCAGGAAACCCTGTGGAGCCCGATGGTGCTCAATGGCAGTGGTTATGGCCTGCTGGCCAACCACTCGCTGGTAATGGCCAACTACATTTCCCGCGCCAATGCCGGGTTGATCGACCTGCGCCAACTGCTGTCGCAGGGCTAAGCGGTGGCCTGGTCCGAAGCCGAGGTGGCGCACCGCGCCGCCTCGGATGCCGAGCGCATCGCCTGGGTCGATGAGCAGGATCGACTGCTCGGCGGTGTATTGCGCAGTGAGTTGCGCGAGCGGCACCTGATTGGCCGTGGCACCTATATCCTGTTGTTTAACAGTGCCGGCCAGCTCTGTGTGCACCGGCGCACCCTGAGCAAGGCGCTGTACCCCGGTTACTGGGATGTGGCGGCCGGCGGCATGGTGCTGGAAGACGAAAGCTATGCCGAGTCCGCCGCGCGCGAACTGGCTGAGGAGCTGGGCATTGGCGATGTGCCGCTGATCGAGCATGCACACTTTTTCTACGACGCGCCGGAAAGCCGCCTGTGGTGCATGGCCTATTCGGCGGTGTCCGATGCGCCGCTGCGCTTGCAGCCTGAAGAAGTGCTGGAAGCGCGCTTTATCTCCATTGAACAAGCGCTGGCCGAGACTCAGCACCTGCCGTATTGCCCCGACTCATTGGCCGCCCTGGAGCGCTATCTGGCCGCCATTCGCTAGCCTCTCGATCTCGCTAAACCCCGCGCCGCCCTTGGCTTTGTGCAGGATATTTGGACGTTTTGTTCGGCATCCCGCACGGCGTCGCCAATCCGCCGATTAATGGCGCATTTTCACACTTAGCAGCTGCGCTTTTTGCCGTTACACTGCGCCGCCTTCAAGCCCTGGCCGTGTATCGCCAGGGTGCGCTGCCCCTGCCTGAGTGGGGCTTCGCGGCTGACAGCCGTCAGCCAGTCGCTATCCTGACCAGCCCAAGAGGAAAAGCCGGTGGTCAAGAAAGCCTCTTCATTTGCCGCCCTCGGCGGCTTGGTGTACTCCACCGACAGCGGCCGGCATTGCCCGGGTTGCAGTCAGCCGGTGGACGCCTGCACCTGCAAACAGACCCTGATCCCCGAAGGTGATGGCATCGCCCGCGTGCGCCGTGAGACCAAAGGTCGCGGCGGCAAGACGGTGACCACCATCAGCGGTGTGCCGCTGGCCGTCGATGCCCTCCAGGAACTCGCTAGCACCCTGAAGAAACGTTGCGGCTGCGGCGGTTCGCTCAAGGACGGGGTGATCGAGATTCAGGGCGACCACGTCGAGTTGCTGCTTGCCGAACTGATCAAGCAAGGCTTCAAAGCCAAGAAGTCCGGCGGCTGATCCCGTCTTTTCTAAACTTACTCGGCAGGCCACCGGTCACAGCTGAGTAATCGTCATTTCCAGACTTTAATCTGTACGCGTTTTGGCACTGCCAAGACCACTATCGCCAGCAAGGGAGACTTCGATGTCTGCACGACGCACACGCAAAGATGACGGCAGCCAATGGACCGTAGCGGACAGCCGCAGCGTCTATGGCATTCGCCATTGGGGCGCGGGTTACTTCGCGATCAATGACAAGGGCCGTGTCGAAGTGCGCCCGAATGGCCCGCAGAGCACACCGATTGATCTTTACGAGCAACTCGATGAGCTGCGTTCCAGCGGCCTGTCGTTGCCCTTGCTGGTGCGCTTTCCGGACATTTTGCAGGATCGTGTACGCCAGCTGACCGGCGCGTTCGACGCGAATATCGCGCGTCTGGAATACCAGAGCCGCTACACCGCGCTGTACCCGATCAAGGTCAACCAGCAGGAAGCGGTGGTGGAAAACATCATCGCCACGCAGAACGTCTCCATCGGCCTGGAAGCCGGCTCCAAGCCGGAGCTGATGGCCGTGCTGGCGCTGGCCCCGAAAGGCGGCACCATCGTTTGCAACGGTTACAAGGACCGCGAGTTCATCAAGCTGGCGCTGATGGGGCAGAAGCTCGGCCACAACGTATTTATCGTCATCGAGAAAGAATCCGAAGTGCAGCTGGTGATCGAGGAGGCCGCCGAACTCAAGGTGGCCCCGCAGGTCGGTCTGCGCGTGCGCCTGTCGTCGCTGGCCTCAAGCAAGTGGGCTGACACTGGCGGCGAGAAGTCCAAGTTCGGCCTGTCGGCGGCGCAGCTGCTGTCGGTGGTCGAGCGCTTCCGTGCGGCGGGCCTGGATCAGGGCATCCGCCTGCTGCACTTCCATATGGGCTCGCAGATCGCCAACCTGTCCGACTATCAGCACGGCTTCAAGGAAGCCATCCGTTACTACGGAGAGCTGCGTGGCCTGGGCCTGCCGGTCGACCATATCGACGTCGGCGGTGGCCTGGGCGTGGATTACGACGGTACCCACTCGCGCAATGCCAGCTCGATCAACTACGACATGGACGACTACGCCGGCGTGGTGGTCGGCATGCTCAAGGAGTTCTGCGATGCGCAGGCGTTGCCGCACCCGCACATCTTCTCGGAAAGCGGCCGCTCGCTGACTGCGCACCACGCCATGCTCGTGGTGCAGGTCACCGATGTGGAAAAACACAACGATGAGATTCCGGCGATCGAGGATGTCACCGGCCTGCCGGAAACCGTGCGTTATCTGGTCGAGTTGCTTGGCCCGACCGATATCGAGATGGTCACCGAGACCTACTGGCGCGCCACCCACTACATGAGCGATGTGGCCACTCAGTACGCCGACGGCAAGCTCAGCCTGACCGAGAAGGCTCTGGCCGAGCAGTGTTACTTTGCCGTGTGCCGCCGCCTGCATAATTCGCTCAAGGCGCGTCAGCGCTCGCACCGTCAGGTGCTGGACGAGCTCAACGACAAGCTGGCCGACAAGTACATCTGCAACTTCTCGGTATTCCAGAGCCTGCCGGACACCTGGGCCATCGGCCAGGTGCTGCCGATTCTGCCGCTCAACCGCCTTGACGAAGAGCCGCTGCGCCGCGCCGTATTGCAGGACCTGACCTGCGACTCGGACGGCAAGATTCGCCAGTACGTTGATGAGCAGAGCATCGAGACCAGCCTGCCGGTGCACGAAGTGCGCGAGGGCGAGGACTACCTGCTGGGGATCTTCCTGGTCGGTGCCTATCAGGAAATCCTCGGCGATATGCACAACCTGTTTGGTGACACCGACTCGGTGAACATCTACCAGAACGCCGATGGCAGCGTGTACCACGCCGGTATCGAGACCCACGACACCATTGAGGACATGCTGCGCTACGTGCACCTGTCGCCGGAGGAGTTGATGACTCACTACCGCGACAAGGTCGCCAGCGCCAAGATCAGCCCGCGTGAGCGCACCCAGTACTTGGATGCCTTGCGTTTAGGGCTGACTCGTTCGTCCTATCTGTCGTCCTGATCGGTCAGGCGCTGTGCCCGTAGCCCGGATGTAATCCGGGAAAGGTTTTGACGGCAATACAGCGTCCCGGATTGCATCCGGGCTACCTTGGAATAGCAAAAGGCCCCGCACTGCGGGGCCTTTTGCTTTCTGCTGACGGCGATTAAGCCCCTAGCAGGCTTTGCCCGCAGACACGCAAAACCTGCGCCGTGGCCGCGCCCGAGCCTGGCTGGGCGAACCAGGCCACGGCTTCGGCGACGTCCTGCGGCAGGCCACCCTGGCCCATGGAGTTCATCCTCCGGCCGGCTTCGCGGATGGTCAGCGGGATGGCGGCGGTCATCTGGGTTTCGATAAAGCCCGGTGCCACGGCGTTGATGCTGATGCCGCGCTTGGCCAGTGTCGGTGCCCAGGCCTGGGCCAGACCGATCACCCCGGCCTTGCTCACCGCGTAGTTGGTTTGGCCCAGATTGCCGGCGATGCCGCTGATCGAGGCGATCAGCACCACGCGGCCGTTGTCGTGCAGCTTGCCGGCGTCCAGCAGGGCCTGGGTCAGCACTTGCGGGGCATTCAGGTTGACGTTGATCACCGAGTTCCAGAATGCGTCGCTCATCTTCGCCAGGGTCTTGTCGCGGGTGATGCCGGCGTTGTGCACAACGATATCGATGCCGTCCGGCAGTGCTCCGACCAGCTGTGCGGCGGCATCATCGGCGCAGATGTCCAGGGCCAGGCCGCGCCCGCCCAGGCGTGCGGCCAGGGCATCCAGGGCGTCTTTGGCCGGTGGTACATCCAGCAGCACCACCTCGGCGCCGTCGCGGGCCAGGGTTTCCGCGATGGCCGCACCGATGCCGCGCGAGGCGCCGGTGACCAACGCCTTCTTGCCGGCCAGTGGGCGAGTCCAGTCCTTGACCTGTTCGCCGCAGGCGTTCAGGCGCAGCACCTGGCCGGACACGTACGCGCTTTTCGGCGAGAGGAAGAAACGCAGCGCGCCTTCCAGCTGCGCCTCGCCGCCTTTGCCGACGTAGATCAGCTGCACGTTGCCGCCACGGCGGATTTCCTTGCCCAGCGAGCGGGTAAAACCTTCGAGGGAACGCTGCACGCTGGCGGCAATCGGGTCTTTCAGTGACTCCGGTGCGCGGCCGAGGATTACCACGCGTGGGCATTTGCCCAGGCCCTTGAAGGTCGGCTGGAAGAAGTCGCGCAGCTCAATCAACTGCTCGAACCGGGTCAGATGGCTGGCATCAAACACCAGCGCCTTGAGTTTCGGGCCGTGTTCGGCAGTCCAGCGCGGCAGCTCGAACTGGCCTTCGCGGGCGGCAAACAGGGCGTCGGTCAGCTTGTGCGCGAAGGGCAGTACGGCGCTGGCCAGGCTGCCTTCGCCACCCAGCAGCAGGGCGCCGTCCACCGGCCGGCTGCGTCCGGCCATCCAGCGTTCCAGCAGCAGCGGTGCGGGCAGGCCGAGTGCGCTGACCAGGCGGCGACCGGACGTGGAGTTGGCAAAGGCGAGATAACGGTCGGACATGGAGCGGCTCCTGCGCATGGATCAAAAGTGCGCTCACTCTACGCAGGCCACAGAAATGCGCAATTGACCGCATCCGCCTGCTGTGTCGGCAAGGCGGCCAATGCCACACTGCGGGCATAGGCTAGCCTGTCCCCCAATTATTTCAGCCAAGGATTTCTCCATGACCCAGCCGCGCCGCGTCGCCATTGTTGGTGGTAACCGTATTCCGTTCGCCCGCTCCAATACCGTCTACGCCACCGCGAGCAACCAGGAGATGCTGACCAGCGCACTGGATGGTCTGGTCGAGCGCTTCAACCTGCACGGCGAACGCCTCGGCGAGGTGGTGGCGGGTGCGGTGCTCAAGCATTCGCGCGATTTCAACCTGACCCGCGAATGCGTGCTCGGCTCGCGCCTGGCCCCGGAAACCCCGGCTTATGACCTGCAGCAGGCTTGCGGCACCGGTCTGGAAGCGGCGCTGCTGGTGGCCAACAAGATCGCCCTTGGGCAGATCGAGTGTGGCATCGCCGGCGGTGTCGACACCACCTCGGACGCGCCAATCGGGGTCAACGAAGGGCTGCGCAAGATTCTTCTGCAAGCCAACCGTGGCAAGACCACCGGCGAGAAGATCAAGAGCCTGCTGCAAATTCGCCCACGCCACCTGGCCCCGGCCATTCCGCGCAACGGCGAGCCGCGTACCGGACTGTCGATGGGCGAGCATTGCGAACTGATGGCGCAGACCTGGGCCATCCCCCGTGATGAGCAGGACCAACTGGCTGTGGCCAGCCACCAGAAGCTCGCCGCCGCCTACGCCGAAGGCTGGCACGACGATCTGCTGACGCCGTTCCGTGGCCTGACCCGCGACCAGAACCTGCGCGCCGATATCAGCCTGGAAAAACTCGCCACCCTCAAACCCTGCTTCGAGCGCAGCCCGCGCGGCACCCTGACTGCCGCCAACTCGACGCCGCTGACCGATGGCGCGTCCCTGGTGCTGCTGGCCAGTGAAGAATGGGCCAAGGCCCGTGGACTGCCGATTCTGGCCTACTGGAAGGACGGTGAAGCCGCCGCGGTGGACTTTGTCGGTGCGGGCAAGGAAGGCCTGCTGATGGCCCCGGCCTACGCCGTACCGCGGCTGCTGGCGCGCAACAAGCTGACGCTGCAGGACTTCGACTACTACGAAATCCACGAAGCCTTCGCCGCCCAGGTGCTCTGCACCCTCAAGGCCTGGGAAGACGCCGACTACTGCAAGACCCGCCTGGGCCTGGATGCGCCGCTGGGGGCCATCGACCGCAGCAAGATGAACGTCAAGGGCAGTTCGCTGGCCGCCGGCCACCCATTTGCCGCAACCGGTGGGCGCATCGTCGCCAACCTGGCCAAGCTGCTCTCGGTGGCCCAGGAAGGCCGTGGTTTGATCTCAATTTGCGCCGCCGGCGGTCAAGGTGTGACTGCAATCCTGGAAAAGTAATCAAACAGCGGTATTCGCACGCGGTGCGGGTACTGATGTATGCAACTCCGTGATTTGGAGCGGCCCACCGAGGTGGAGCCGCTCTTTTTTTGTGCGCGTTATTTGATGACAGCGCGCTCTGTGGGAGGGGCTTTAGCCGCGATTGGTAGCGCCGCCAGGGTTCGTCGCGGCTAAAGCCTCTCCCACCAACGCCCTGCACCCAACAGACAGTTCAGGTTGAGGCGGGCAATTGCGCCTGGGTATCGGCTTCGCCCTTCAGCAGCGCCGCCTTGCGCGCCAGCCCCCAGCGATAACCGCTGAGGCTGCCGTTGCTGGCGATGACCCGGTGGCAGGGCACCAGCAGGCCCAGTGGGTTGCTGGCGCAGGCACGAGCAATGGCGCGTGGATGGCTGCCCAGTTGTGCGGCCAGTTCGGCGTAGTTGCGCGTCTGCCCCGGAGGAATCTGTTGCAGGGCACGCCACACCTGCTGTTGAAACGCAGTGCCGCGAATATCCAGCGGTAGCTGGGCGGCACGTTGTGGTTCGCTGATCTGTGCCAGCACCTGGCGCAAACTGTCGCCCAGCCCGGCGTTATCCTCGTGCAGTTCGGCGGCGGCAAAGCGTTGCTGCAGCTCACTTTGCAGTGCAACTGGGTCGTCACCGAATAACAAGGCGCAGATGCCCCTGGTGCTGCTGGCCAGCAGCACGTGGCCGAGCGGGCAGGGCGCGATGCTGTAGCGCAGCTGTTCGCCTGCCCCTTGTTTGCGTCGTTGTGCCGGACTCAGGGGCGTCGGCTGCTGATACAGCGCGCGGGTACCGGAGTAGCCAGCGTTGAGTGCGGCATCCAGCACGCTGTCTGCCGTCGGCAACTGTTGTTCCAGGCGCGCGCGGCGTTGCGCCGTCGTCCAGGCTTTTGGCGTCAGCCCGGTGCGGGCTTTGAAGGCCCGCGCCAGGTGCGAGGCGGACAGGCCGATGCGCGCGGCCAGCTGGGCGAGGGGCAGTGGCTGTTCGCTGGTGTTGAGCAGTTCACAGGCCGCCACCACCAGCGCATCCAGTTGTTCGGCCGGGCTCTGCCCATGCGGCGAGCAGCGTTTGCATGGGCGAAAGCCAGCCGCTGCAGCGGCGTCAGCATCGGCGTGGAAACTCACGTTCTCCCGCTTGGGCCGTCGCGCCGGGCAGCTGGGCCGGCAATAGATACCGGTGCTGCGCACGGCGAAGACGAAGCGTCCATCCTGCGCGGCATCACGCGAGCAGACGGCCTGCCAGCAAAGGTCTGAATCGAGCATGGGCGCCTCCTTGATCCTGAGCCGATTGTCGGCTGCGCCCGACGGGCTGCCAATCCATATCTGACTTTCAAATCGCCGGGAATGCTTGCGAGGCGCGGGGCGAGCGGTCACGGCCAGCGCGTCGGCCACCCCGATGATTCCAGCCTGGCGCCCCTGCGTCGCACGGCGGTAGCACCTGCTGAATGCGCTGATGGCCGCCCCAGGGTGGGCGCTCGGCGCAGATTGCCGTATAACGGGCGGCAGAGTCGACTTGGGCAACACAGGACCCCTGATTAAAGCTGATGAAGACGCCAAAACGTATTGAGCCGCTGGTTGAGGCCGGGCTGGTCGATGAAGTGGTGCGGCCACTGATGAGTGGCAAGGAAGCCGCCGTCTATGTGGTGCGCTGTGGTGATGAGCTGCGTTGTGCCAAGGTCTACAAGGAAGCCAACAAACGTGGCTTTCGCCAGGCCGCCGAGTATCAGGAGGGCCGCAAGACGCGTAACAGCCGTGACGCCCGCGCCATGGCCAAGGGCAGCAAGTACGGGCGCAAGGAGCAGGAAGAGGCTTGGCAGAACGCCGAAGTGGCGGCGCTGTTCCGCCTGGCCAATGCCGGTGTGCGCGTGCCCAAGCCTTATGACTTCCTTGAAGGCGTATTGTTGATGGAGATGATCGATGACGGCGAGGGCGATGCAGCTCCGCGCCTCAATGATGTCGATCTGCACCCGGACGACGCCCGCGAATTCCACGCCTTTATGATTCGTGAAGTGGTGAAAATGCTTTGCGCGGGTCTGGTGCATGGCGACCTGTCGGAATTCAACGTACTGCTTGATCCAAGTGGCCCGGTGATCATCGACCTACCGCAGGCGGTGGATGCGGCTGGCAACAACCATGCGTTCAAGATGCTGGAGCGCGATGTGCGCAACATGGCCGAATACTTTGGTCAGTTTGCCCCGGAATTGAAGTTCACCAAGTACGCCAAGGAAATGTGGGCGCTGTATGAAGCCGGTGAGCTGACCCCGGAAAGTCCGCTGACCGGTGAGTTCGACGACCCGGAAGAGGAAGCCGATATCGACGCAGTGATGCGCGAAATCAAGGCCGCCCTGGCCGACGAAGCACGCCGTCAGGCGCTACTGAATGCCGAGGACGAACCCAAGGGCGAAGAACCACCGCCGCCGTGGGCGCAATAGGCCAGAGCGCTGCTGATAAAAATGCCGCTTATCTGATCAGGTAAGCGGCATTTTTTTTGCGCTGAATAGCTTGGGCGTTTGCCTCGCTTACAGCCGTGTGGCCTTGAAGGTATCGCAGCGGCTGATATCGCCTGCTGCGAAACCGGTCTTGAACCAGCGTACGCGCTGCTCCGAGGTGCCGTGGGTGAAGGAGTCCGGCACCACCTGGCCGCGAGCCTGCTTCTGCAAGCGGTCATCGCCGATGGCATTGGCGGCGTTCAGTGCTTCTTCGATATCGCCGGGCTCCAGCCAGTCATGCCGGCGCTGGCCGTGGTAGGCCCATACTCCGGCCAGGCAGTCGGCCTGCAACTCCTGGCGCACCAGCAAACCGTTGGCACCTTCCACCCGCTCGCCACGTTGACGCGCAGCATTGACCTTGGCCGAGACGCCCAGCAGGGTCTGCACGTGGTGGCCGACTTCATGGGCAATCACGTAGGCCTGGGCAAAGTCGCCGGCCGCGCCAAAGCGCTGTTCCAGCTCACGGAAGAACGCCAGGTCGATATACACCCGCTGATCGCCGGGGCAGTAGAAGGGGCCGACCGCCGAGTTGGCGAAGCCGCAGGCCGAGTTCACCCCGCCGCGAAACAGCACCAGGGTCGGGTCGCGATACTGGCGGTTGGCGCCCTGGAAGATGTCGCGCCAGGTGTCCTCGGTATCACCCAGCACGGCGCGGACGAAGTCGGCCTGCTCGTCATTGCCGGCCGGTGCCTGTTGCGGTGCACTGACGCTGCCGCCCTGCAAGGCCTGGCCGGCCAGCTGGCCGAGGATCTGCATCGGATCCTGGCCGCTGAGCAGGCCGATGATCACCACAATGGCCACACCACCGAGGGTCAATCCCTTGCCGCCGCCCATGCGGGAGCCGCTGCCGCGTGCATCCACCACGTTGTCACTGCGTCTTGCCCGTTTCCAGCGCATTGCTGCCGTCCTCTGTGTGCCGATCCTGAGTGTTGCCGCTGCGGGCGGGCCTGACCTGCCCGGCGGTCAGTTGGCCGAGTATTGGTTGATCACCCGCTCTGCGCCTTGCTTGTCCAGGCCGATGACCTGGTAAGCATCGCGGACATTGCCATACTCCATGCCCGGCGAGCCGGCGGGCATGCCCGGTACCGCCGCACCCATCAGGTCGGGTTGCTGGCGCAGTTTGAGGATGTCGGCGGCCGGTACATGACCTTCGACAAACTGACCGTTGATCACACCGGTATGGCAGGACGCCAGGCGCGGCGGCACGCCCAGGCGTTGTTTGACCGCACTCATATCGGTTTCTACATGATCAACAACGTTAAAGCCGTTGTCCTGCAGGTGGCTGATCCAGGCCTTGCAGCAGCCGCAGTTGGCATCGCGGTGTACATCGATGGTCAAAGGTTCGGCGGCGAAACTCAGGTTACTGAGCAGCAGCGCGGCAAGCACAGACAGCTGGCGCATGGGGGGACTCCTGGCAGGTAAAGGTTGAGCATAGCGCCCGGTGCCCTCGGGCAACCACTGACGATTTCCGAATCAGGCCGGCGCGGCTTATGCTGCGTGCGATTTTCGGGCTTTCGACTTGCAAGAAAAGGATGGGTTCATGTTGCTCGCACGCGTTGTACTGCTGATTCAACTGCTGGCGTTGGCTGGGCTGGGGCTGGCCTACTTTATTCAGCCCCATGAAATGACCAACCTCAGTGGCATGTTGCTTATGTCACCGGCCGCTGCCACGGACGTGCGCGCCTACTATGGTGGCCTGCAACTGGGCCTGGCGGCGTTTATCGGCCTGTCGCTGAGTCGGTTGGAGCTGACACGCGCCGCGCTGACTCTGCTGGTGCTGCTCTACAGTGCTCTGGCGCTGGCACGGATTGGTGGGCTGTGGCTCGATGGCGGCGCGCAGCAGACGTTCAACCTGTACGCGCTGCTGCTGGAAGTGGTCTCGGCGGGGCTGTGCTTTTGGGCGCTGCGCGGTTTGCAGCGCGTCTGAATCAGCGTGCGGCGGGGAAGCCTTCGAGGATTTTCGCCACCCCACGGTCGAAGTTTTCCTGGCTCATGTCCGGGTTGTGCAGCTGCCGGTTGATCTGGGCCTGAAACAGCACCGCTTGGGTCTTGCTATCGAGAATGCGCAGGGCCAGGCGAGCGCGTTCATCTTCGGTCGCGCGAGTCTGGGTATAGACCGTGCCGGCCACCGCTATCGGAGTGAGCTCAATTCCTGCTTCATGTTCCAGGCCCAGGGCGTAAATGACCTGCATATCTGGTTGGCTTTCGGTGAAGCGATAGCCCTTGGCGCTGAGGGCATTCTGCACCGCCTGGTTAAAGCGCTGTTCCAGATCCGTGCGATGACCGCTGGCCCTGACCGCCCGCACGCTAAAGCTCTGATGCGGCATGGCTTGCACAGGCTGTAGCACCTGTATCGACGCATCTGGCGTGCTGGTGCAGGCGCTCAGCAGGGGCAACAGCAGGGCTAACAGATAACGACGCATCGATGACTCCTTGGCAGGTGAGTGTCCAGGTTCCCTGGTTATCGCAGTCTAGGCTCGGTGGCACAACCTTGCGCCAATCCGCCGATGGGTCTGCTGCTTGCGCTCTGTGTCGCCGTGGGTGGCGCGGTAACGCTAGCGGCGCTCCAGCAGCACACCCGACTCCATATGGTGGGTGTAGGGGAACTGGTCGAACAGCGCGCAGCGCGTAACTTTATGAGTGTCGCTGAGCTGGGCGATGTTAGCGGCCAGGGTCTCCGGGTTGCAGGAGATGTACAGGATGCGCTCGAAGCGGCGGGTCAGCTCGCAGGTGTCCGGGTCCATGCCGGCGCGCGGCGGGTCGACGAATACGCAGCCGAAGTCGTAGCTTTTCAGGTCGATGCCAGCCAGGCGGCGGAACGGCCGCACCTCGTTCAGCGCCTCGGTCAGCTCTTCGGCGGACAGGCGCACCAGGCTGACGTTATCCACGCCGTTATCGGCCAGGTTGGCCAAGGCGGCATTCACCGAGGACTTGCTGATCTCGGTGGCCAGCACCTTGCGCACGCGAGTGGCCAGCGGCAGGGTGAAGTTGCCATTGCCGCAGTACAGCTCCAGCAGATCATCCTGGCGTTCGCCCAGCACTTCATAAGCCCAGCTGAGCATCTTCTGGTTCACTTCGCCGTTGGGCTGGGTAAACGCACCCTCCGGTTGGCGATAGCTGAAGGTGCGCCCGGCGACCTGCAGTTTTTCCTCTACGTAGTCCTTGCCGATGACGATGCGTTTGCCCTTGGAGCGGCCAATGATGCTGACCTGCAGCTCGGCGGCGAGCTGTTCGGCGGCGACCTGCCAGGCGGCGTCCAGCGGGCGGTGGTAGCACAGGGTAATCAGTGCATCACCGGCCAGGGTGGTGAGGAACTCGACCTGAAACAGCTTGAAGCTCAGGGCGCTACTGGCTTGCCAGGCGGCCTTCAGGCGTGGCATCAGGGCGTTGATCTGCGCGCTGGCGATGGGGAATTCTTCAAAGAAGATTGGCGTGTGCTTATCGCCGGTTTCGAACATCGCGTAGTGGCGATCCTCGCCTTCACGCCACAGGCGGAATTCGGCGCGCAGGCGATAGTGCTCGCGCGGCGACTCGAATACTTCGGGAGCAGGGGCATTGAACGGCGCCAACAGCTCGATCAGGCGCTGCTGCTTGTCGGCAAGCTGGGCGGCGTAATTGGCGGGATCGAACTGGGAACGGCTCATGGCTTACTCGACATCTTTACAGTTAATGGGTAGGAGCGGGCGATGCCCGCTCCTACGATGACGTGCTGCGCGATTAAGCGAAGTACGCCAGTTTGATCGCAAACAGTACCGAGAGCACCACCAGCGCCGGATTGAGATCGCGCCAGCGGCCGGCCAGCAGCTTGATCAGGGTCCAGGCGATAAAGCCGAAGGCGATGCCGTTGGCAATCGAGAAGGTCAGCGGCATGGCCAGGGCGGCGACTACCACGGGGGCGGCGACGGTGAGGTCGTCCCAGTCGATTTGCGCCAGGCTGCTCATCATCAGTACGGCGACAAACAGCAGCGCCGGTGCGGTGGCGAAGGCCGGTACGGCGCCGGCCAGTGGGGCGAAAAACAGCGCCAGGAGGAACAGGATGGCCACCACGCAGGCGGTCAGACCGGTGCGCCCGCCGGCACTGATGCCCGCTGCGGATTCGATGTAGCTGGTGGTGGTTGAGGTGCCCAGCGCCGCGCCGGCCATGGTCGCGGTGCTGTCAGCCAGCAGGGCGCGGCCGAGCTTGGGCATCTTGCCGTCCTTGTCAAGCAGGTTGGCCTTCTGCGCCACGCCGACCAGGGTGCCGGAGGTGTCGAACAGGTCAACGAAGAGGAAGGCGAAGATAACGCTGAGCAGGCCGATATCCAGCGCGCCCATGATGTCCAGTTGCATCAGGGTCGGGGTCAGTGAGGGTGGCATCGACACCACGCCATTAAGCTGCGACAGACCGAACAGGATCGACAGGCCAGTGACCAGCAGAATGCCGATCATCACCGAGCCGGTGACGCGGCGGTAGGCCAGCGCGGCAATTACGAAGAAGCCCAGGCAGGCCAGCAGCGGGCCGCCCTTGCTCAGGTCGCCAAGACCAACCAGGGTGGCCGGATTGTCCACCACGATGCCGGCGTTTTTCAGCGCAATGATCGCCAGGAACAGGCCGATACCCGCTGCGATACCCGCACGCAGGGCCAGCGGGATGCTGTTGATGATCCACTCGCGGATCTTGAAGATCGACAGCAGAAAGAAGATCGCACCGGAGAGAAACACCGCACCAAGCGCGGTCTGCCAGGTGTACCCCATGGTCAGTACTACGGTGTAGGTGAAGAAGGCGTTGAGGCCCATGCCCGGCGCCAGGGCAATCGGGTAGTTGGCCAGCAGGCCCATAATGGCTGAACCAATCGCCGCTGCCAGGCAGGTGGCAACGAATACGGCACCTTTATCCATACCGGTCTCGGCCAGCATGTTGGGGTTGACGAAGAGGATGTAGGCCATGGTCAGAAAGGTGGTCAGCCCCGCCAGAATCTCGGTGCGCACCGTGGTGTTATGGGCTTTGAGTTGGAACAATCTTTCCAGCATGTGGCACTCCCCGTAACGGCGTTTTTGCCGTGTTTATGCAAACCGAAAGCAAAGCACATTCACGCGTGGGTGCATGTTTTTACTGGCGATCTGGAAAAAGGCGCGCATCATATCAGCTCGTCTGGAAGGGGTGAATTTATGACCGCTCGGACAGTTTATGTACCTGATTTGCAAGGAGCGAAATGATGACTGCACGGGCCCTTATCAGCGTCGCCGATGGTGTTGAAGACCTCGAGTGCGTAACCCTGATTGATGTACTGCGGCGTGCCGAGGTTGAAGTGGTAGTGGCCAGCATCGAGAGCCGGCGGATGATCACCTGCGCCCGGGGCACGCGCCTGACCGCCGACACCATGCTGGTGGATGTGCTGGCTCAGCCCTTCGACCTGATCGTGCTGCCCGGCGGCATGCCGGGCGCACAACACCTTGCTGAGCACGAGCCGTTGGCCGAACGGGTGCGCGAGCAGGCCAAGGCCGGCAAGTTGTTTGCCGCCATTTGCGCGGCCCCCGCGCTGGCCTTGCAGCAATACGGCGTGCTCCGGCAGCGGCGCATGACCTGTTATCCGGCGTTCAGTGATCGCCTCAGCGGTTGCGTGTTTGTCGATCAGCCGGTGGTGGTCGATGGCAATTGCATCACCAGTCAGGGCCCCGGCACTGCTCTGGCGTTTGCCCTGACCCTGGTTGAGCAGCTGTGTGGCAAAACCGCGCGCAAGCAGGTCGCCGAGGCCATGCTGGTCAGCTAGTCGTTACTTCGCTCAGAGCCTTGCGGGTGCAGATGATCGCGCTTGGCCAACTCGGGAAACAAGCGAATCCACAGGCCGGTGACCAGAATGGCGCCGACGCCGCCGATCAGCACCGCCGGCACCGTGCCGAACCAGGCGGCGCTGACCCCGGCGCGGAAATCCCCCAGCTGATTGGATGCGCCGATAAACAGGCCGTTGACCGCGCCAACGCGGCCGCGCATCTCGTCCGGGGTTTGCAGTTGCACGAAGGCGCCGCGGATCACCATGCTGATCATGTCCGCCGCGCCCAGCACCACCAGCGCTGCCAGGCTGAACCACAGCGAGGTGGACAGGCCAAAGCCGATGGTCGCCACGCCGAAGATCGCCACCGAGCTGAACATCACCGGGCCGACCCGTCGCTCGATGGGGAAGCGTGCTAGCCACAACGACATCAATAACGCGCCTACCGCTGGCGCCGAGCGCAGCAGGCCGAGGCCCCAGGGGCCGGTGAGCAGAATGTCCTTGGCAAACACCGGCAGCAGCGCGGTGGCGCCACTGAGCAGCACCGCCAGCATGTCCATCGATACCGCCCCGAACACGGCAGGGCGGCTGCGGATAAAGCGAAAGCCGGCCAGCAACGAATCCAGCGAGACCTTCTGTTTCAGCGGCAGCTGACGTGCCGGCAGGCTCAGCATGAGGCTCAAGGCGCCCCCGTACAGCAGCAGGGCCGGGCCATAGACCCAGTGTGTGCCGAGCGCATAGAGCAAACCGCCCAGCGCCGGCGCGACGATGGTGGCGGCCTGCATGGCCGAGGCTGACGCGGCTACGGCGGCAGGAAACAGGCCTGGCGGCACGATATTCGGCAGCAGGGCCTGTGTTGTCGGCATCTCGAACGCCCGGGCGGTGCCGAGCAGAAAGGCGATCAGGAAGATCATTTCGCGGCTGATGCTGCCGGCGCTGCTGCCCAGCAGCAGGCCCAGGGCAATCAGCCCCTGCGCGCCCTGGCAGAGTGCCGCCACCTTGCGCCGGTCAAAGCGATCGGCGACATGCCCGGTGAGCAGGATAAACAGGATCTTCGGCAGGAACTCGATCAGCCCAACCAGGCCCAGGTCGAGCACGCTGCCGGTCAGTGCATACATCTGCCAGCCAATCGCCACGGTAATCATCTGGAAACCGCTGGCGGTGAATACCCGGGCGAACCAGAAGGCCAGAAATGGGCGCTGGTGACGTAAAAGCTGAGACATGGCCGAACAACTCGCACGGCTGGCGGGAGGCGCAGCCTAGCATGCGTCGGTGTGGGCGGCATGCTGAGGTGCCGTTTTAGAGGCGCTGCTGTGTATTTATCTGACTTTAAAGGCAGGTTTTTATTCTGTTGTGGCAATGACTTGAGTAGAATCTGACTTTCAGGTCAATAAATCTGTCGTCTACGCTGATTCTGCTCCGTGCTTGTAAGCGGCGCGCCTGTCTCTCTTTTGTTCACGCAAATGGCCAGGCTGCTCTGGCCCCGAGGAACGGACATGTCCACTCCTGAGTTGTCCCGCCGCGCCTTTCTGCAAGGCAGCGTCATCGCCGGTATCGGCATCAGTTTCGCCCCGCTGGGCAGCAAGGCGTTTGCCGCCTTGTTCGAGGAGCGTGTAACCGCCATGCCGCAGCCCTGGTACAACGCCAGTGGCAAGGCTGTGGCGCGTATCGATGGGGTGTCCAAGGTGGTCGGTGGCAAGGTGTTTGCCCGCGATATCCGCGCCAAGGACATGCCCGGCTGGCCGCAGCAGCAAGGCCATGCGCTCTTGCTCAAGGCCACGCGCACCGAGCAGCTGTACCAGGGCTTCGACCTGTCGGTGCTGCCTGCCGAGTTGCAGCCGCAACGTGTAGTGACCGCCAGTGACCTGGTTAAAGACGGCATCAGCTTTCCGGATGGCCACAACCTCGACCCGCTGCTACCCGAAGGCCAGGTGCCGATGTTTATCGGGCACCCGGTGGCGCTGCTGATCTGGCATGACTTCGAGCGCTATCGTCAGGCCAAGAACATCCTCAAGTTCAACGACAAGGTGATTCGCTACGGCGAGCAGGCGCCGGCGTTCCAGAGCGACCCTTATGGCAGTTTCCGCTTCGTGCGCGTCGGCGGCAGCACGCCGTTCGAGCCGGACACCTTCTCCAGCCTCAAGGACAGCATGCTGTTTCCGCTGATCCACAACCGCAAGCCGGCCTGGGGCGAGGGCAAGGTCAGTGGTGACCTGACTCAGCAGGGCCTGTACCACGCCGAACAGATGCTCAACCAGCTGCAGACCCCGCCGAGCGACTGGCTGGTGTTCGATGAGCGCTTCACCACCCAGTCCATCGAGCCAGCTGCGCTGGAAGCCGACAACGGCAACGGTTGGTTTGACCCGGCCAGCGGCACCCTGCATTTTGTGGTCGCCACTCAGTGCCCGTTCGAAGTGGCCGAGCAGACCGCGCATATGCTCGCGCCCTCCAGGTTCGCTGTGAAAAAGCTCAGCATGCACCCTGGCTACACCGTCGGTTACGGCTCCAAGGACAACAACATTCACGTGTTCTACGCTGCCCTGGCCGCGATCTACGGCGACGGCGTGCCTGTGCGCCTGGCCAATGACCGCTACGAGCAGTTCCAGAGCGGTATCAAGCGGCATCCCTTCGACATGCACTACCAGTTGGCGGTGAACAGGCAGGATCACAGCTTCCAGATCTTCCGCGCGCATATGGATGTCGACGGCGGCGGTCGCGCCAACTACAGCTCCTCGGTGGCGGCGGTCGGCGCCACGGCGGCGCAATCGATCTACTACCTGCCGCGCAGCGACCTGGCGGCCACCGCCTATTACTCGCGCGGCGTGGAAGCCGGTTCGATGCGCGGTTACGGCACCCTGCAAACCATGGCCGCCACCGAGATGATGGTGGACGAAGTGGCCGAGCGGCTGAATCTCGATGCCATCGAGTTGCGCAAGAAGAACGTGTTCCAGTCCGGCATGAAAAACACCCAGGGCGCGATCCCGGCCGGTGCCCTGCGCCTCGATGAAATCCTCGACAAGGCCGCGCAGCACGAAATCTGGAAGAACCGCGTTGAGCGTAAAAAGCGCTTCGATGCCGAAGACCCGGACAACCTCTACGGCGTTGGCTTTGCCATCTGCCAGAAGGACTTCGGCACCGGCTCCGAAGCGCCGATGGCCAGCCTGGAGTTCAGTGCCGATGGCCGCGTCAGCCTGCGCCAGATTGCTATCGACATGGGCACCGGCATGGCCACCTCGCAGGCTCTGCTGGTCGCCGACTACCTCGGTCAGCCCGCCGATGAAATCAAGACCGGCGAAACCGAGTGGAGCGAACTGGCCCTGACCACCAGCGGCAACCCTTACATCATCAGCCAGGCCGAGCAGGACGCCGCGCTGCGCAACCCGCGCTGGGTCGGCAAACTGGCCTCGCCGTCGTCGGCGACCAACTCCTCCTACTACACCGGGCACTCCACCCGTGAAGCCGCGCGCCTGCTGTTTATCCACGGCCTGTGGCCGGCAGCCCTGGCCATCTGGGGCCGGGGTGAGCATGGCGGGCTGGCCAACCCTTATGTGGTGCGCCGCGAGAACGCGCACTGGGTCGAAGGCAAACTGACTGCCGACGGCATGCCGCCGATTCCGTTCAAGCTGCTGGCGCACAAGGCCCATGAGCTGGGATTGGTCACCGGTATCAGTGTGCACGGCTTCAACCGCTGGAGCTGGGCCGAGGGCGAGTTCGAGATCAACGGCCAGCGCGAGCGTGTGCCGCTGGACGCCCTGGCGGTGAAATACGGTGACGGCGCAAGCGCCGCGCAAAAGGCGCTGATGAACCGTAACGGCTTCCACCTGCTCGATCGCATCAGCATCAAGTACCCGGTGACCCAGCTGAACAACGCCATGGTCACCTACTACAGCCCGGTGGCCACGCTGGTCGAGGTCAAGGTCAACAAGGGCAGCGGCGAGGCGCGGGTGATCAACCATCACTCCTGGCTTGAGTGCGGCCGGGTGATCGTCGAAGAACTGGTGCTGGGTCAGCTCGAAGGCGGCATCGCCATGGGCATCGGCCACGCGCTGCTGGAAGAAATGCCGCTGTATGAAGGCGGCCCCGGCGACGGCACCTGGAACTTCAACCGCTATCAACTGCCGCGCGCCAAGGATTGCGCGGTGTGGTCGCAAAGCGCGGAAATTTTGCCGCCGCTATCACCCAGCGACCCGGCCAAGGGCATCGCCGAGGTGGTGATGATTCCGGTGGTTGGCGCCATCGTCAACGCCGTGGCCCACGCCACCGGCAAGCGCCTGCGCGACCTTCCCCTGACTCCGGCCCGCATCAAGGAGGCCCTCCATGGCTAAGCGCCTGCTCAGCATGATTATCAACAGCCAGGCGGTCGGCCCGATGGAAGTGGCCGACGACCTGATGATGATCGACTTTCTCCACGAATACCTGAACCTCACCGGCTCGCGCCTGGGCTGCGGCCAGGGTGTGTGCCACGCCTGTGTGGCGATCCTCGACAAGCCCGACGGCACCAGCGAAGAAATCCGCACCTGCATCACCGGCGCGCATTTCTTCGACGGCAAGCGCATCCGCACCATCGAGGGCCACGCCAAGCGGGATGCCCAGGGTGAGGTCAGCCAGCTCAACCCGATCCAGCAGCAGTTCGTCGACCAGTTTGCCTTCCAGTGCAGCTACTGCACGCCGGGCTACGTCAACGCCGCCACCGTGCTGGTGGAAAAGCTCCAGCGTCAGCCGGTCAAGCGCAGCGAGCTGGAAGGCGAGATCGAAGACGCCCTGGGCAAGCACATCTGCCGCTGCACCGGTTACGTGCGCTACTACAACGCCGCGCGCGATGTGGTCGAGTCCCTCGGCCTGGTCAAGGAAGGTTAAGCATGAAGAGCATTCTGATTGCCCTGACCCTGTTTCTGCCGCTGGCCGCTCAGGCCGCCGATCAACAACTGATCGAGCGCGGCAAGTACCTGGCGCGCGCCGCCGACTGTGTGGCCTGCCACAGCGTCGAAGGTGGTGCCGAATACGCCGGCGGCCTGCCGCTGGAGTCGCCGTTTGGCACCATCTATGGCACCAACATCACCCCGGACAAGCAGTACGGCATTGGTGAGTACAGTGCCGATGACTTCTACCGCGCAGTGGCCGAAGGCGAGCGGCGTGATGGCAGCAAGCTCTATCCGGCGATGCCGTACACCTCGTATCACCTGCTCAAGCGTGAAGACTCCGACGCCATCTACGCCTACCTGATGAGCCTGGAGCCGATCGCCAAACCCAGCCCGCAAACCAGCCTGAGCTTCCCGTTCAATGTGCGCTTCGGTCTGGGCTTCTGGAACATGCTCTACAAGAACCGCGTGCAGATGCTGCCGGCTGAAGGCAAAAGCGAGACCTGGCAGCGCGGCCAGTACCTGGTCGAGGCGCTGGGCCATTGCGGCGAGTGCCACACGCCGCGCAATGCCCTTGGCGCGCTGCAGCAGGATCAGCGTCTGCAGGGCGGTGTACTGCTCGGTTACGAGGCACCGAGCCTGCTCGCCGAGGACCTGGCCGAGCGCGGCTGGAGCACCGACGACCTGGCGACCTTCCTCAAGCACGGTATCAGCGCCCAGGGTTCGATGTTCAACGAGATGTACCCGGTGCTGCACCACAGCACCCAGTACCTGCCGCTGGACGATCACAAGGCCATGGCCACCTACCTGCTTGGTGATCAGCCGCCGGCGCCGCGCAAGGTCAGCGCGGTGGCCTTCGAGCAGCTCGATGCCAGCGCCCAACAAGGCCGTCAGCATTACCTCAACCTCTGCGCCGGGTGCCATGGCGTGGCGGGCGAGGGCGTGCCGCATGTGGCGGTGGCGATGGATGGCAACACCACCCTGCGCCTGAACGATGCGCGCAACCTGTTGCGGGTGATCGATGACGGCATCAAGGAGCAGCAGTTCACCGGTTTCGAGCGCATGCAACCGATGCCGGGCTTCAGCGACAAGCTGGATGACGGGCAGCTGCGAGACCTGCTGCATTACCTGCGGCAGACCTGGGGCGGCCAGGCGGCTGAGCTGAGCCCGCAGCAGGTCAGCCAGTTGCGCAGCGAGAAAGGCCATTGAGGCCGGGTGAAGCCTGATGCAGCACCTTGATCTGCTGGTCGTCCGCCAGGCGCTGCAGTGGTCCGCCGCAGGACAGCGCGTGTGGCTGTGTACGGTGCTGAGCACCTACGGCTCGGCGCCGCGCGCGCCGGGTTCGCTGCTGGCTGCCACGGCCGAAGGCGAATGGATCGGTTCGTTGTCCGGTGGTTGCGTTGAGGATGAGTTTCTTGAGCGCCTGGCCGCTGGCGCCTTTCCTGAGCCTGTGCACCTGGTGCGCTATGGCGATGGCAGCGACCCGCACTCGCAGATCAGCCTGCCCTGTGGCGGTGTGCTGGACGTGATGGTGGAAAACCTGCCGGCCGACTGCGCGGTACAAGCCCATCTGCGTGAGCTGGAGAGTGCCCTGGCGGGCCAGCGCCGGCTGATCCGCGACGTGGCGCTGCCCAGCGGCGAGCGCCGCCTGCTGGCTGACAACACGCAGGGGCAAAGAGTTGAACGTCAGCCGAATCGGCTGCGTGTGCGCGTTGGTGCGGCCCAGCGCTTGCTGCTGGCGGGCTATTCCTCGGTGGCGCAGGTTTGCGCGCAATTTGCACAGGGGCTGGGCTTCGAGGTGGTGCTCTGTGATCCGCGCGAGGAGGTGCTGCAAGGCGTCGACTTGCCAGGAGTGGAAATCCGCCGTGAGCTGCCGTCCGAGGTTATCCGTCTGGGCGGCTGCCATGCCGACACCGCCGTGGTGGCGCTGACCCATGACCCGCGTATCGATGATCTGGCGATGATCGAGGCCGTGCGCACCGAGGCTTTTTATATCGGTGTGATGGGCTCGCGACTGACCAGCGCCAAGCGCTTCGAGCGCCTGCGCCGCGTCGGCGGCCTGGATGATGCTGCGCTGGCGCGGATCATCGCGCCAATCGGCCTCAACCTGGGCAGCAAGACCCCGGCGGAAATCGCCCTGGCGGTACTCGCTGACATCCTGCGGGTGCGCAACGGCCTGGCGCGGGATGCGCTCTAGCATGCCGCGCGTAGTGGCTCTGTTACTGGCGGCCGGGCGAGGTCGGCGCTTTGGCAGTGACAAGCGCCTGGCCCGTTTGCCGGACGGTCGCGGCCTGCTGGCGGCCAGTGCTGAGCGGGCCCTGCAGGTGTTCGCTGAGGTGCATGTGCTGCTGCGCGACGAAGACGATGCGCAGGCCTTGGGGTTGCCGGATGCGTGCCGGATTATCCGTTGCCCTGACGCCGACCAGGGCATGGGCCACAGCCTGGCTGCTGGGGTGCGGGCCTTGGCCGGTTGCGAGGCCGACGCCATCGCCGTGCTGCTCGGCGATATGCCCTGGGTGGCCGCCGACAGCCTGTGGCAGCTGTGTCAGCAGGCCGCAGCCGAGCGCATCGTCTATCCGCTGCATGACGGCCAACGCGGACACCCGGTGTTGTTTGGCCGCGCCTTCTGGCCAGCGCTGCAGACCCTGACGGGCGATGAAGGTGCGCGCGCGTTGCTGCAGTCGCAGGCCGCGGCGTGCCAGGGCGTTGCGCTGGCCGATCCGGGTGTGCTGCGCGATGTCGACCGGCCGCAGGCGCTCTTGAACGACTAGACGGCCCGCCCTGGCGGTGTGGCAGCCCGTCGCGTGACAATCGACCACAGCCGAACTTGACGCGCCAGGCGCTACTCTCTGTACATCTCTTGACCCGCATCAATACTGATCGTGCGTGGTTATGCAGGGCCGTTGGCCCTGTGCGATGGCTAGTCAACCCAGAACAATAATCCCCCCGACTGATTGCTTGTGACTGGCATGCGCGCCCGTGGCCGTGCCCCGTATCACCTGACTGAGGAAACGCCATGTTTGGATTGGAGGCTCTCGACCTCGCTCGAATCCAGTTCGCTTTCACCATCTCCTTTCACATCATCTTTCCGGCCATCACCATCGGCCTGGCCAGTTACCTGGCGGTGCTTGAAGGGCTTTGGCTGAAGACGGGCGAGGAGGTGTACCGCGACCTGTACCACTTCTGGGCGAAGATATTTGCGGTCAACTTCGGCATGGGCGTGGTCTCCGGTCTGGTCATGGCCTATCAGTTCGGCACCAACTGGAGCGCGTTTTCCGACTTTGCCGGAGCGGTCACCGGGCCGCTGCTGACCTATGAAGTGCTGACCGCGTTCTTCCTTGAGGCGGGTTTCCTCGGCGTCATGCTGTTCGGCTGGAACCGCGTCGGCCCGGGCCTGCACTTCTTCTCCACGGTGATGGTGGCGGTCGGCACACTGATCTCGACCTTCTGGATTCTCGCCTCCAACAGCTGGATGCACACCCCGCAGGGCTTCGAGATCATCGACGGGCGGGTGATTCCGGTGGACTGGTTCGCCGTGGTGTTCAACCCCTCATTCCCGTATCGCCTGCTGCACATGGCTACAGCGGCGTTCCTTGCCACGGCGTTCTTCGTCGGTGCATCGGCGGCCTGGCACCTGCTGCGCGGTCGCGACAACCCGGCGATCCGCAAGATGCTCTCGATGGCCATGTGGATGGCGTTGATCGTGGCGCCAATCCAGGCAGTAATTGGCGACTTCCACGGCCTGAATACCCTCAAGTATCAGCCGGCGAAGATCGCCGCCATCGAAGGCCACTGGGAAAACCACGGCGATGAACCGACCCCGCTGATTCTGTTCGGCTGGCCGGATATGGAAGCCGAAGAAACCCGCTTCAAGATCGAGATTCCTGCGCTCGGCAGCCTGATCCTGACCCACAGCCTGGACAAGCAGGTGCCGGCGCTCAAAGAGTTCGCCAAGGAAGACCGGCCTAACTCGACCATCGTGTTCTGGACCTTCCGGGTCATGGTCGGCATCGGCATGTTGATGATCCTCACCGGTCTCTGGGGGCTGTGGCTGCGTACGCGCGGCAGGTTGTTCGAGAGCCGGCCGTTCCTGCATCTGGCGGTGTGGATGGGCCCGTCGGGGGTTATTGCCATCCTTGCTGGCTGGTACACCACTGAGATCGGCCGTCAGCCCTGGATCATCCAGGGGCTGATGCGCACCGCTGATGCCTCGTCTGGGCACAGTTTTGCGCACATGAGCCTGACCCTGATTCTGTTTGTGGTGGTGTATTTCGCCCTGTTTGGCGCCGGTATCAGCTACATGATGCGCCTGGTGCGCAAGGGCCCGATCACCGACGAAGGCAAGGAAACCGCCGAGGGCGGCCCAGGCCAGAAACGCACGCCGTCGCGTCCGCTGTCCGCGCCCGAAGAGGGCCTGGAAGAAGGCGAAACCGATTCGCTGGCTGAGAGGAATTGAATATGGGTATTGATCTCTCGCTGATCTGGGCCGTGATCATCGCTTTCGGCGTGATGATGTACGTGGTCATGGATGGCTTCGACCTGGGCATCGGCATCCTCTTTCCCTTCGTCAAAAGCGAAGGCGAACGCGATGTGATGATGAACACCGTGGCGCCGGTCTGGGACGGTAACGAAACCTGGCTGGTACTCGGCGGTGCGGCGCTGTTTGGCGCTTTCCCGCTGGCCTACGCGGTGGTGCTCAGCGCGCTGTACTTGCCGCTGATCTTTATGCTGCTGGGGTTGATCTTCCGTGGCGTGGCCTTCGAGTTCCGTTTCAAGGCCAAGGCCGCCAAGCGCCACCTCTGGGATAAGGCATTTATCGGCGGCTCGCTGACCGCAACCTTCTTCCAGGGCGTGGCGCTGGGCGCTTATATCGACGGCTTCGAGGTGGTCGACCGGGCGTATGCCGGCGGCGCACTGGACTGGCTGACGCCGTTCTCGCTGTTCTGCGGCCTGGCGCTGATTGCCGCCTACGCCTTGCTCGGCTGCACCTGGCTGATCATGAAAACCCAAGGCCGCCTGCAACAGCAGATGCACGACCTGGCGCGGCCGCTGGTGTTCGTCCTGCTTGGTGTCACCGGTATCGTCAGCCTGTGGACGCCACTGGCGCATGCCGATATCGCCGAACGCTGGTTCAGCCTGCCGAATATCTTCTGGTTTATGCCGGTGCCGTTGCTGGTGCTGCTATGCACCTGGGCGCTGCTGCGCGCGGTGGCGCGCAATGCCAACTACGCGCCGTTTCTGCTGACCCTGACGCTGATCTTCCTCGGCTACAGCGGCCTGGGTATCAGCCTGTGGCCGAATATCATCCCGCCGTCGATCAGCATCTGGGACGCCGCCGCGCCGCCGCAGAGCCAGGGTTTTATCCTGGTTGGCGCGCTGTTCATCATCCCGTTCATCCTGATGTACACCGCCTGGAGCTATTACGTATTTCGCGGCAAGGTTACTGAAGAAGATGGCTACCACTAAGGTTCGACTCCCGGTCTGCTGCGCGTCGGCCCTGCTGCGTTAAAAGCCGGCTCGGATGCTCATTTACAGCAGTAAACTCCGCGTCCTCGCCGGCTTTCGCCTTGCATGGCTCTAGCTCGCGAGACCTCGAATAGGTTCTGAGGCCGCAATATGAACGACGTCGAAGAGAAAAAGCCGCTGTGGCAGCGGCTTGGCTGGCTGGTGCTGATCTGGGCTGGCAGTGTGCTGGCCCTGGGCGTGGTGTCCTATCTGCTGCGCCTGTTTATGCAGGCGGCGGGGATGGGCACGCCGTAAGCGCGATAGCGGTGATCACTGTAGGGGGCGCTTTAGCGGCGAGCGTTTGCTGACGCCCTGTCGCGGCTAAAGCCCCTCCCACCGGGCTTTGCAGCGCGCTTATTTGATCGCTTTAAGCACCACAAACTTCGGCGTTGCCGCCACCTGTTCGACGCCACGGAACAGCCGTTTCAGTTTGGCGTGGTAGCCCAGGTGGCGGTTGCCGACGATCCACAGTTCGCCGCCGGTGACTAGTGCGGCGCGGGCCTGTTGGAACATGCGCCAGGCGAGGAAGTCACCGACCACCTGTTGCTGGTGGAACGGCGGATTGCACAGCACCAGGTCCAACGAGTCAGCTGTCTGCTCGGCCAGGCCATCGCCAGCGCGAATCTCGACCGGGCGTTCGCCCAGCGCCGCGCGCCAGTTTTCCTCGGCTGATTGCACAGCCATATAGGACTCATCCACCAGCGTCAGCTCGGCCTGCGGGCTGCCCAGCGCATAGGCAATACCGAGCACGCCGTTGCCACAGCCGAGGTCAGCCACGCGCACGCGGCTGAGGTGTTTGGGCAGGTGCGGCAGGAAGGCGCGGGTGCCGATATCCAGGTCTTCACGGCAGAACACATTGGCGTGGTTAAGCAGCTCGATAGCCGGCTTATCCAGACGATAACGCGTCGGGTAGGGCGATACAGGCGCAGGCTTGGCTTCTGGGGTGGCAAACAGCAGGCGGGCTTTTTTCACCGCCAGCGAGGCCTGCACCGTGCCGATATATTTCTCCAGCAGATCACCGGCAGCACGCGGCAGGTGTTTGACCATGGCCGCGGCAATCACCTGCGCGTTTGGCGCTAGCTGGCCGTGCAGGCGAATCAGTTGTTCCTCCAACAGCGCCAGGGTTTTCGGTACGCGGATCAGCACCACATCAAACGGCCCCTGAGCGACTGCGCTGGCCGGCACGAACCTCACTGCATCCGCCGGTAGCTGATTGCGCAGCAGGTTGATCTGTAAACCCAGGTGGCCGAGGTGCGAGTCGCCGCTGCTGGTCACTTGCGCCCGGCCTGCCAGGCTGATGGCCAGGGCGCCGAAGCTGTCATTCAGCACCAATACCCGCGCGCCGTTCGGCAGCCCCTGCTCATGCAGGTGGTTGAGCAGGTATTCGTCCGCCGCATCGAAGGCCTGCAGCGGCTCGTTGGGCTGGTCGGGTTGGCGAAGCAGGTCGAGCTGGGCGAACGGGGTACTGAACACAGGCATGGAAAACTCGGGGTAGCAGGCGCAAGGGCGCGATCAAAAGTGCAGTTGGTCGCTATTGTCGGTGCAAGGCGCAGAAAAGTCTCGAAACTGAGAGCTGGTTCAGCAAATCACGGTTGTGCCGCGCGCGGCTTTGCCGAAGAATGCCGCCCCCTTGCGGATCTGCTCAGTCGTGTCTGATACCCGTCAGTCAGCAAGGTCGGCATTCAAATAATAACCAGGCCCCGAGCATTAAGCCCGGCTGCGATCTGGTAGCGCCTGATGATCAGTCGCGTACAGGTGTTCTGTCACGCGGTCTGCGTTCATAGCCCACATTCCCAAACTCTCAATGAGGCCTGCCCATGCAGGCTTCACGGCGTTCTATTTGCAAAAGGTATGTTCATGTTCAAGTCCCTGCTGTCCTTAACCTTCAGCGCATTGCTGGTCGCGGCAAGCCCGGCACTGGCCGAAGGCACGGCGCCCATCGTGATCAAGTTCTCCCATGTGGTGGCCGAAGACACCCCCAAGGGTAAGGGCGCGCTGCTGTTCAAGAAGCTGGTGGAAGAGCGCCTGGCCGGCCAGGTGGCGGTTGAGGTTTACCCGAACTCGACGCTGTTCGGTGATGGTGAGGAGATCAACGCCCTGCGCGAGGGCAAGGTGCAGATGCTGGCCCCTTCGCTGTCCAAGTTCGAGGCGTATACCAAGCAGCTGCAGGTATTCGACCTGCCGTTTCTGTTTGATGACCTGGAGGCGGTGAAGCGCTTCCAGAAGCGCGACAAGAGCCGCGAGCTGCTGCACGCCATGTCCAACCAGGGCATCTATGGCCTGGCCTACTGGAACAACGGCATGAAGCAGCTGACCTCCAGTCGCGAGCTGCGCAAGCCCGAGGATGCCAAGGATCTGGCCTTCCGTATCCAGCCCTCGTCGGTGTTGCAGGCACAGTTTGGCCAGCTCGGCGCCAAGACCGTGAAGATGCCGTTCGCCGAGGCGTTCAAGGCGCTGCAGGCTGGCACCATCCAGGGCACCGAAGGCCCTTGGTCGAACATTGCCAGCCAGAAGGTCGACACCGTGCAGCCGTTTATCAGCGAGCTCAACCACGGCTCGCTGAGTTATATGCTGATCAGCAGCAAGGAGTTCTGGACCAGCATTCCCTACAAAACCCGTACCGAGCTGGAAGCGATCATCGATGAAGTGTCCTTCGCGGTGAACAAGGATGCCGAAACGCTGAACAACAATGATCGCGCGCGCATCATCGCCGCCGGCAATGCCAAAGTGGTCACCTTGACCGACGATGAACGTGCCGCATGGCGCGCCGCATTGAGCCCGATGTGGAAGACCTACGAAGCGGAAATCGGTGCCGATGTGTTGCGTGCCGCGCAGGCCGTCAACCGCCGCTAAGACCGGTCTCTAAGGCGCAAGGCCAAGAACCCCCAGGTTTTGCCGGTGTTTGTCCGGTCGGCGTTGCGCCACACTGGGCCTGTGCAATCTGCATAGGCCCGGTATTCGTATGACCAGTGACGACAAGTACACGCGGCAAACCCTTAGCTCTATTCAGGTCTGGTCGCCCAGCCTGTTCAGCCTGCGTTGTACGCGTGATGCGGGCTTTCGCTTCCGGGCTGGGCAATTTGCCCGTCTCGGCGTAGAAAAGTCTGATGGTTCAGTGGTCTGGCGCGCCTATTCGATGGCTTCGGCGCCGCATGATGAGTTTCTCGAGTTCTTTTCTATCGTCGTGCCGGGCGGTGAGTTCACCTCCGAGCTGAGTCGGCTGCAGGTCGGCGACAGTCTGTTAGTTGAAAAACAGGCGCTGGGCTTTCTTACCCTCGATCGCTTTGCCGATGGCCGTGACCTTTGGCTGCTGGCCAGTGGCACCGGGCTCGCGCCTTTTCTGTCGATTCTGCAGGGGTTGGAGGTGTGGCAGCGCTTTGCCCGGGTGGTGCTGGTGTACAGCGCGCGCACGGCCAGCGAACTGGCGTATCAGCCGCAGATTCACGGGCTTATGCAGCAGGAGCATTTGCAGGAATATGCCGAGCGCTTTGTTTACCTGCCGCTGGTCACCCGTGAGCAGGTGCCCGGCTGTTTGCATGGGCGCATCACCAGCTTGCTGGACAATGGCGAGTTGGAGCGGGCGGCGGGACTGAGCCTGGAGCCTGAGCATTCGCGGCTGATGATCTGCGGCAACCCGCAGATGATCGACGACACCCGCGCGCTGCTGAAACAGCGCGACCTGCAGCTCAGCCTGACCCGGCGGCCGGGGCAGGTGGCGGTGGAGAACTACTGGTAGGCTTATTCCTCGCGGATGGCCTTGATCCGGTGTTCCCAGCGGCGCTTGGCGAAGCGGCGCATGTTCGGGATGTCGTCGGTTTCGTCGAGGATCGGCTTGCCGATGATGGTTTCCATGATGTCCTCCATGGTCACCAGGCCGCGCCAGCTGCCGAACTCGTCATACACCAGGCACATGTGCTGACGCTCATGCATCATCTGCGTCATCAGGTTTTCGACGTTCATGCTGTCGGAAACCACCTTGAGCGGTTTGAGGATGCTGGACACCGGCGCTTCATCCGCATCGGCGCTCAGGGCGTCATAGCGGAACACCACGCCCAGTGGCGCTTCATCCTCACCGATAACCGGGTAGCGGGAAAATTGGCTCTCTTTCACGCGCGCCTTGAATGCGCCGAGGGTGTCATCGGGAGCGGCAAACTCGCAGACAATCCGTGGCGTCATGATGTCGCGCAGCTTGATTTCATGCAGGTCGAGGATGTTGCTGATGACCCGTTGTTCATCTTCATCGAGCTTGCCCACTTCGCGGCCGAGCAGGGTCAAGGCTTTGATCTCCTGACGGATGTCGTGCTCAGGTTCTTTGCCGCCAAACAGTCGCATGATCATGTCGGACATGAAGATAAACGGCTTGAGCAGCAGGATCATGCCGCCCAGCAGGCTCGGCAGGAATGGCGCCAGGGTTGGCCAGTAACGCGCGCCAATGGTCTTGGGCAGAATTTCCGAGAGGACCAGAATCAGCAGAGTCATCACAGCCGAGGCAGTGCCCAGGTAGCCATCGCCAAATACGATCGTGACCTGCGCGCCCACGCCGGTGGCACCAACCGTGTGAGCCACGGTGTTAAGCGTAAGAATGGCGGCCAGAGGTTGGTCGATCTTGTCTTTCAGTCCTTTCAAACGCTCGTAGAGCTTGGGCTTGGCGGCCTTCTGCTGAGCGATATAGCTGGGCGTCAGGGACAGCAACGCAGCTTCAAGAATGGAACAGATAAAGGAGACGAGGATGGATAGAACTGCAAACGCAATCAGGAGGGTCATTGAGGGGGAAAAGTAGCCAAGGGACAGCCAATTTACACCAGCGTTCGGTAAGCGACGGAACTGTCCTGCAACAAATCATGTACGGGAGGGCGCTTGTGGCCCTCCGCACAGGGGAAGTCAGTCGCGGTTTTGCTGCGCCTTGAGCAGGTCGCGGATCTCGCTGAGCAGCTCCTGATCCTTGGTCGGCGGGGCCGGTGCTGCGGGCGCCGCTTCTTCTTCGCGCTTGAGTTTGTTGAGCACCTTGATGCCCATGAAGATGGCGAAAGCGACGATCAGGAAGTCGAGCACGGTCTGGATAAATTTGCCGTAGGCCAGCACTACAGCAGGCAAATCGCCTTCGGCAGCCTTCAGGGTGATGGACAGGTCAGTGAAATCCACGCCGCCAATCAGCACGCCCAGCGGCGGCATGACCACGTCACCGACAAAGGACGAGACGATCTTGCCGAACGCCGCGCCGATGATGATCCCGACGGCCATGTCGACCACGTTGCCCTTGACGGCAAAGGCTTTGAATTCACTGATTATGCTCATGCTGCGTTCCCTGTTAGGTGAGGTTGGCCTGAGTGTAATCCAGCGCGCGCCGCTTGCCAGCTACTTCTCAGCCCGGCAGGTGCACTGCAGGCAGGGCTTCGAATGCTGGTTTGGCCAGCAGGTAACCCTGGAACAGCTCCACGCCCATGTCGCGCAATGCCTGCAGCTCACCCAGGCTTTCAATGCCTTCGGCGATCACCCGGATATTCAGCTTGCGGCACATCTGCAGAGCGGCTTCGACCAGAATCTGCCGCACGCTGTCCTGATCGATGTCACGGATCAGCTGCATGTCCAGCTTGATCAGGTCCGGCTGAAAGTCGGCCAGCAGGTTGAGCCCGGCATAGCCTGCGCCGAAGTCATCGATGGCGGTCATAAAGCCCTGCTTGCGGTACGCGCGCAGGATGCCGGTGAGGTGATCGACATCCAGCACCTGCTCCTGTTCGGTGACTTCGAAGATGATCCGCTGCAGCGGAAAGTTGAAGCGCTGGGCCGCCTCCAGCGTGGCGCGGATGCAGGTCTCGGCCTTGTACACCGCGTTGGGCATAAAGTTGATTGAGACCATGGCTGGCACTTGCAGCTTGGCCGCCCATTCCAGGGCGGTAATCCGGCAGGCCTGGTCGAAGGAGTAGAGGTTGTCCTTGTTGAGCTTGCTCAGCAGGCTGCCAGCGGACTCGCCGGCACTGCCGCGCACCAGGGCTTCATGGGCAAAGATGGCCCCGGTGTTGAGGTTGACGATGGGTTGAAATGCCATGCTGATGGGAAAATCCAGCGCCTGCCCGTCACGGCAGGCCACACATCCCGTTTTGCTAGCCATAGCCCGGCCTCTGGTGTTTGCAGTTGCTGGCCACGATAGCAGAAGTTGCTGCGCGCCTCCCATTTCCGGGCGTTGCAGCAGAGCCGGCCTGAGTGGGCTAGTCTCAAGCGAGAACCGCCATGAGGATGTCACTATGCCATTGGAACATCACCCGCTCAGCCGCGAGTTTCCCGAATACCAGGCGCAGCTGCGCAGCCTGCTGGCCAGCGACGGGCACTTTGCCCGCCTGGTTGAGGAATACGATGAACTCGACAAGCGCATCTACGAAGTGGAAAGCGGGCGCGTTGCCATGGATGAGATCCTCCTGTTGGGCCTGAAAATGCAGCGTGTCAGCCTCAAGGACGAACTGGCCGGCTATCTGCGCAACGCACCATAACGTCGCGGGCTTGATCCGGGTCAAGTGCTGGGCCCGGTGCGGCGGATAGTCTGCAGGCAGTGACTATCCCAGAGGAATGCCCGCATGCACGTTGAACACCATCCGCTGATCAAAGACTTCCCCGAACTGCGCAGCGCGCTGCATGACCTGCGCATCAGCGACGCCGACTTCGCCCACCTGGCCGACACCTACGAGACATTGGATAAGCGCATTTGCCGCATCGAAGCCGGCAATGAAGTGCTGGCTGATGACGCCCTGTTGTCGCTCAAGCAGGAGCGAGTAGGACTCAAGGATGACCTCGCACGCCGACTAAAGCGCGCTGCCGGGCAGTGTTGTGGCTGCGGTAATGGCTGCAAGGGATAGCGGTAAAGGGCTGTAAATATATCCAGCTATTTCGTATGATCCGGGCTCAGTTTGCAGAGGAGTCCGGCATGGCCAAGGCCAAGCGCATGTATGGCTGCACCGAATGCGGTGCAACCTTTCCCAAATGGGCCGGCCAGTGCGGCGAATGCGGCGCCTGGAATACCCTGGTAGAAACCCTGCTCGAAGCCAATGCGGCCACTCCCAGTGGCCGCGCGGGTTGGGCGGGCGAACAGGCGCAGCTCAAGACTCTGGCCGAAGTCAGCGTCGAGGAGGTGCCGCGCTTTTCCACCGCGTCTGGCGAGCTTGATCGCGTGCTTGGCGGTGGCCTGGTGGACGGCTCGGTGGTGCTGATCGGCGGCGACCCCGGTATCGGCAAGTCGACCATCCTGCTGCAGACCCTGTGCAACATTGCCACGCGCTTTCCCGCGCTGTATGTCACCGGTGAGGAGTCCCAGCAGCAGGTAGCCATGCGCGCCCGCCGCCTGGGTTTGCCGGAAGACAAGCTCAAGGTCATGACCGAAACCTGCATCGAAAGCATCATCGCCACCGCGCGCCTGGAAAAGCCCAAGGTAATGGTGATCGACTCGATCCAGACCATCTTTACCGAGCAGCTGCAGTCGGCTCCCGGCGGTGTGGCCCAGGTGCGCGAGAGTGCGGCGTTGCTGGTGCGCTTTGCCAAGCAGAGCGGCACGGCGATCTTTCTGGTGGGGCATGTGACCAAGGAAGGTGCGCTGGCCGGACCGCGCGTACTCGAACATATGGTCGACACCGTGCTGTATTTCGAGGGCGAGTCTGATGGTCGCCTGCGCCTGCTGCGCGCGGTGAAGAATCGTTTTGGCGCGATCAATGAGCTAGGCGTGTTCGGCATGACCGACAAGGGCCTGAAAGAAGTCACCAACCCCTCGGCGATCTTCCTCACCCGCGCCCAGGAAGAAGTCCCAGGCAGTATTGTCATGGCCACCTGGGAAGGCACCCGGCCAATGCTGGTGGAGGTGCAGGCGCTGGTCGACACCAGCCATATGGCCAACCCGCGTCGCGTCACCCTGGGCCTGGATCAGAACCGTCTGGCCATGCTCCTGGCTGTGCTGCACCGGCATGGTGGCATCCCGACCTACGATCAGGACGTGTTTCTCAACGTAGTCGGTGGGGTCAAGGTGCTGGAAACTGCTTCGGACCTGGCGCTGATGGCGGCAGTGATTTCCAGTCTGCGCAACAAGCCGCTGCCCCATGACCTGCTGGTGTTCGGTGAGGTGGGGCTGTCCGGCGAAATTCGCCCGGTGCCAAGTGGTCAGGAGCGCTTGAAGGAGGCAGCCAAGCACGGCTTCAAACGCGCCATCGTGCCCAAGGGCAATGCGCCGAAAGATCCGCCCACGGGCTTGCAGGTGATTGCCGTAACGCGCCTGGAGCAGGCGCTGGATGCGTTGTTCGAATAAGAACCTGTTTACGATCTGCTGCGCGTCGGCCATCCAGCGTTAAAAACAGCCTCGGAATGCTCATTTACAGCTCGTAAACTGCGCTTCCTCGGCTGTTTTTGCCTTGTCTGGCTCTAGCTCGCGAAATCGTAAACACGTTCTAAATCCGCTCAGGCAGGATGGAAAAAGGAGGCCGAGGCCTCCTTTTTTATTCGTCTTCGCCGAGGGCGGCGAGTTCGCGTTCCAGCAGGCTGTCGTCGCCGAGGTTGAGTTCCACCAGGCGGCGCAGGTGGCTGATCGAGTCCAGATCGATATGCCGGCAGACAAACCCGAGCAGGTCATCCTGGGTGCGGGTCAGCACCACTTCCATGCGCACGCGAGTGTCGTCAGCCAGCTGGAGATTGGCTTCGAACGGTTGGTTGGGATCGCCGTTCCAGGCGGCGGGGCGCTTGATCAGCAGGCCTTTGAGGGAAACGTCATGCAGTTCAACTGGCCAGCGTCGCTCGCCTTGCACTATCTCGGTCGGTGCGTCGAAAGCGATGCGTTGAAAGCGCCGACGCTCATTGGCTGTTTCGCTCATGCAAAGAAACTCCTGCGAGGTTTTATCCACTATAGCCAAGGCCGTCGCCAATGGCTTGGTTTTATCTGTATTGAGGCCTGCGCGGCAGGTATAAAAAAGCCCGCCAAGAGGCGGGCTTTTCCGTGCGGGTAATGCTTAGTTGCCGTAAACCGGGAACTTGGCGCAAACCGCTTTGACCTGCTCGCGCACGCGCGCTTCGACCGCTTCGTCGCCCAGGTTGGCGAGGATCTCGCAGATCCAGCCGGCCAGTGCGCGGCACTCGTCTTCCTTGAAGCCGCGGGTGGTCACGGCAGGGGTGCCGATGCGCAGGCCGGAGGTGACGAACGGCGAACGTGGGTCGTTCGGTACGCTGTTCTTGTTCACAGTGATGAACGCGCGGCCCAGGGCAGCGTCGGCGTCTTTACCGGTGATGTCCTGCTTGATCAGGCTGAGCAGGAACAGGTGGTTCTCGGTGCCGCCGGAAACCACGTCGTAGCCGTTTTCGATAAACACGCTGGCCATGGTCTGGGCGTTCTTGATCACTTGCTGCTGGTAGGCCTTGAACTCAGGCTGAAGGGCTTCCTTGAAGCACACGGCCTTGGCGGCGATGACGTGCTCCAGCGGGCCGCCTTGGCCGCCTGGGAAGACCGCGGAGTTGAATTTCTTCTCCAGCGCTTCGTTGGCACGGGCGAGAATCAGGCCGCCGCGCGGGCCGCGCAGGGTTTTGTGCGTGGTGGTGGTGACCACGTCGGCGAACGGCACCGGGTTCGGGTAAACGCCAGCAGCGACCAGACCGGCCACGTGGGCCATGTCGACGAACAGGTAAGCACCAACTTTGTCGGCGATGGCGCGGAAACGTGGGAAGTCCAGCACCTGCGAGTAGGCGCTGAAGCCGGCGATGATCATCTTCGGCTTGTGCTCAACGGCCAGGCGCTCGACTTCGTCGTAGTCGATCAGGCCAGCATCGGTGATGCCGTACTGCACGGCGTTGTAGATCTTGCCGGAGAAGCTGACGCTGGCGCCGTGGGTCAGGTGGCCGCCGTGGGCCAGGCTCATGCCCAGTACGGTGTCGCCGGCTTCCAGCAGGGCCATGTACACCGCTGCGTTAGCCTGGCTGCCGGAGTGCGGCTGGACGTTGGCGTAGTCGGCGCCGAACAGCTCCTTGGCGCGGTCGATGGCCAGTTGCTCAACGATATCGACGTATTCGCAACCGCCGTAGTAACGCTTGCCTGGGTAGCCTTCGGCGTACTTGTTGGTCAGCACCGAACCCTGGGCTTCCATCACCGCTGGGCTGGTGTAGTTTTCCGAGGCGATCAGCTCGATGTGATGTTCCTGGCGTTGGGCTTCTTGCTCCATCGCGGCAAACAATTCGGCGTCATAACGGGCAAGAGTCAAATCACGGCTGAACATGGCATTCCCCTGAGAAAATCAGCTGGGCGGTAGAAAGAGGGGGCGAATTCTAACCCATACGGCGCGATCAGGCATATGAAGCTTGATCATCTGGCGGACAAGTGGGGCTCATCCAGGGGTGTTGTCAGCTCAGCATAAACAGCGCGGTGCCGGTAAACAGTGCGGTGAACTGGTGGGCCGGCATGGGGCGACCGAGCAGGAAGCCCTGCACCTCGTCGCAGTCGTGGCCGCGCAGGAAGTCCAGCTGGGCCAGGGTTTCCACGCCTTCCGCGATCACCGTGAGGTTGAGGCTGTGGGCCATGGCGATGATCGCCCGGGCAATCTGGCCGTCCTGTTCGCCGTGGGGCAGGCCGTCGACGAAGCTGCGGTCGATCTTCAGCACGTCGATGGGGAACTGCTTGAGGTAGTTCAGTGAGCTGTAACCGGTGCCGAAGTCGTCGATGGCGATAAACACGCCGAGCTTCTTCAGGCTGGTGAGGGTATGCATGGCGTTGGCCACGTCTTCCATCAGGATGCTTTCGGTCAGCTCCAGTTCCAGGCAGCCAGCGGGGATTGCGCTGTGCTGGAGAATATCGGCAATACGCTGATTGAGGTCGCCTTCGGCAAACTGCCGGGCCGAGAGGTTGACGGAAATTTTCGGCACGCGGATTTTCGCCTGGTGCCATTCGGCCAACTGCCGGCAGGACTCGCGCAGCACCCAGTCACCGACCTGCACCACCAGGCCGAGTTCTTCCAGCACCGGAATGAATTCGCTCGGCGGCACCAGGCCGCGCTGTGGGTGCTGCCAACGCAGCAGTGCTTCGGCACCGGTCAGGCGTTTGCCATCACTGGAGAACTGCGGCTGGTAATACAGACGGAACTCACCCTGTTCGAGGGCGTGGCGCAGGTCGCTTTCCAGCTCCAGGCGCTGCAGGGCGCTGGCGTTCATGTCGGCCTGGTAGAACTGGAAGTTGTTCTTGCCGCGTTCCTTGGCGTGGTACATCGCCGTGTCGGCGTTCTTCATCAGTTGGCTCAGCTCGTTGCCATCCTGCGGGCTGAGGGCGATACCGATACTGGCAGTGACGAAGAACTCGCGGCCTTCGAGGATAAACGGCTGCGCCAGGCTGGCGAGAATCTGTTCACCGACATGGATGGCGCGGGTCACGGCGCTGTCACGCTGGGACTGGGAATGCAGCAGCAGGGTGAATTCGTCGCCGCCCATGCGTGCCACAGTGTCGTCGCTGTCCACGCAGGCGCTCAGGCGCACGGCCACATCCTTGAGCATGCGGTCTCCGGCGGCGTGGCCGAGGGAGTCGTTGATCGGTTTGAAACGGTCGAGGTCGAGGAACATCAGCACCACCCATTCCTGGTGCCGTTCGCCGTGCTGCAGCGCACTGTGCAGGCGGTCCTGGAACAATGTGCGGTTGGGCAGCTGGGTCAGGGCGTCGTAATAGGCCAGGCGGTGGATGCGCTGTTCGCTGGCCTTGCGCTCGCTGATATCGCTGAAGAAACACACGTAGCTGACCAGGTCGCCTTCATCATCCCTGACCGCCGTGATACCGACCCAGGCGGGGAATTTCTCGCCGCTCTTGCGCTTGAGCCATACCTCGCCTTCCCAGCTGCCCTGCTGGTTGAGCTGTTTGATCACATAGGCCAGGTGGCTGGCCTGCTGGGTGTCTGCCGTCAGCACGCTGGGCAGTTGATCAAGAATCTGCTGCGAGCTGTAGCCACTGACCCGGCTGAATGCGTTGTTGACCTGAACGATATAACCGGCCGGGTCGGTGACCAGAATCGCCGCCGTGGAGTGTTCGAATACCGTGGCGGCCATGCGCAGGTCTTTTTCTGCGCGGCGCTGCAGGCTGATGTCGCGGCCCACGCCGAGCAGGCCTTCGAAGCGCCCACTGTCATCCCACATTGGCACCAGGCGCAGTTCCACCGGAATTTTCTGGCCGTCGGCGCGCAGCGCATCGAAGACGAACAGCTGCGGCAGGAACTGCGCGCGCAGTTCAGCCAGGCGCTGCGGGTCGTCCAGGGCATTGCGCACGCGGTCGAGCAGGGCATAGAAACCCACCAGCTGACGCGGGTTGGTGGCCAGGCTCTGAAAGCCGTTGGCCAGTGCCCATTCACTGTCATAGCCAAGCACCGGCTTGACCGACGGGCTGACGTAGTTGAGCTGCAGGTGACTGTCGGTGGAGAAGATCACGTCGCTGATGCTTTCTGCCAGCAGGCGATAGCGCTGCTCACTGGTGCGCAGCGATTCGCTGTGGGTGATCTGCTCGGTGATGTCCTTGGCCACGCCGATCAACCGGCTGACCCGCCCCTGTGCATCGCGGGCCAGGGCCTGTTCGCGGATATCGAACCAGTGCCAGCTGCCATCGCGGTGCCGCCAGCGCAGCTCGAACTGCATCAGCAGGCCGTTACCGACCACCTGCTGGATATTGCGCATGCGTTGGTAAAGCTCGACGTCATCGGGGTGCAGAATCTTTTCCCACAGGCGTTCGCCGAGCTGGTGGATCTCGGCCTTGCTGTAACCCAGTTGCGGGCCGAGGTGGTTGTTGCTGTACATCACCCGCTTGCTGCACATGTCGTGCACATAGATGGTGTCCGGTACGGCCTTGACCACATCGGACCAGAAGCGCTCGCGCTCGATCAGCGAGGTTTCGATGCGCTTGCGGTTGGTGATGTCGCTGATGCTAAGGGTCACGGCCTGCAGGTCGTCGATGCTCTCCGGCAGGCGCAGCAGCAACCACAGGTGGCGCTCATGGCCCTGCGGGGTGCGGATCTGCCGTTCCATTTCCAGCTGGCCGCTGCCGTTGATCAGGGCGTTGAGCAACTGCATGCGGAAACCGTCCGGGCGCAGCGGGCCGCTGTTGAACAGGTGCTCCCACGCCTGCTGGTTGGATTCCACGCCAAGCAGTTGCAGGGCCACCTGGTTGGTTTCGGTCAGGCGCAGGCGTTGGCACAGCTCCGTGTGTTGCTGGGGCTTGCTGTCGAGCCAGTGCTGCAGCTGCGCCGGGCTGTGCAGCTGATGCTGTTGCAGGTAGTGGCGCAGCTCGGCGAGGTCGAGCACGCAAAGGGCGGTACCCGTGCCGTCGAAAATATCCTGGTAGCGTCGACGGGTTTCCTGCAGCACGTGGGAGGCATGCTGTTCTTCTGTGACATCGCGCAGTACCCAGACAAAACCGGTGCGGCGGTTGTCTTCGCTGAGGTCGCTGCGGCTGATATCGAACAGGTGGGTGCGGCCGTTCTGCTGGATCTCCACCAGGTCGGGGCCGAGGTCGTTGTGCAGCGCGGTGTCGTGCAGCAGCAGCGGGTCGAGGCGCGGCAGCAGCTTGAGCAGATGCCAGTTGCGCGCCTCGTCGTTGCGTAGGCCGAACATCGCTTCGGCCTGTGGGTTGAGGTACTGCAACTGGCCCTGACTGTCGGTGACCAGCACGCGTTCTTCAATCGCCCCGAGCACGCTGGCTGCCTGTTGCAGCGAACGCCGCGAGGCGGTGTTGAGTGCGTGCAGGCTGCGCTGTTCATGCAGCAGGCGATACAGCGCGAGCAACGTCAGGGTGGCGCAGAGAATAAACAGCAGCAGTTTGCTGGCCTGTTGCGGCAATTGCTGGGCGCGGATCTTGCGTTCGTTGAACAGCGCACGCAGCTGCCAGTCACTGCCCTTGAGCGGGGTTTTCAGCATGCTCTGGTCAAGGTTCTCGGCGGTCACCGGTGGCGCTACGGCAGCGTTGTCGGTATCCGGCGCGACATTGCTGGCAATCACCCGCTGCACGTTGCGATCTTCCAGCAGCCACTGGTGCGGGCTCTGATGGTGCTCATGCAGCCAGCTGTTCAGGGCGCGATTGGTCAGGCGCAATACCCAGAAGCCGCTGGACGGACTGTCGGGGTTGTGCCGCAACAGCAGGTAGATGCGCCCCTTGTCGTTGGCGCTGAAGGTATAGAAAAAGCTTTCGCCACGACCACGTTGCACCAGCTCATCCAGGTACAGGCGGTCTTCGCTCGGCGCATGGCTGTCGGCGATCACCTCGCCGCGGCTATTCAGCCAGGCCAGGCTGCGCAGGGTTGGGAATACGCCGCGCAGGGTTTGCAGCAATTCTTCGAGTTCGTCAGGGCTGCTCGGCGGCAGTACGTGACTTTGCAACAGGGCCTGGCCGGCGCTGGCCTTGAGGTCCATGTTCAGGCTCAGGTGATTGGCCAGTTGCGAGCTGTAGGCCAGGCCCAGCTGGCGCTGGTTGTCGAGCAGTTGCTGGGATTCCTGGCGCAGTTGCCAGAGCAGCAGCACCAGCATGCACAGCACCAGTACCACCAGTGCGCCACGGGTCGGCCCGCGCATCGCCTCAGCCGGCGGAGCGCCAGGTGTACGCGGTGGAGGTGTGGGCGTGACTGTTGGCAAAGGGGTACATCCTGGGGCTGGGCGACTGTCGGCGAGTCCCTGGGTGGTGCGCGGGCGGCAGGCAGGGGGCGGCTAGCATGCCATAACCGTGGCAAAGTGCCAGCGCTGCCGACGAGCGTTGTTTGCCCTGCTTGACGCATTCCGGTAGTTTTGCCGCACGCGCGCGCGACTGTGCAAAGTCAGGGGCTACACGCCTGCGTTGGCATCGTCTGGCGGCTCCGCCCCGCCGTGCAGCTTTAGTTGGCGTGCACGCTCAGTTGGCGGCTTCTTTTTCGTTTCAACCCAGAACCAAGGTCATCATGGCTCAATACGTATACACCATGCATCGGCTCGGCAAAGTTGTGCCACCGAAGCGGGAAATCCTCAAGAACATTTCCCTGTCGTTCTTCCCGGGCGCCAAGATCGGCGTGCTCGGCCTCAACGGCTCGGGTAAATCCACCCTGCTGAAGATCATGGCCGGTGTCGACACCGAGTTCGACGGCGAGGCGCGGCCAATGCCGGGGCTGAATGTCGGTTACCTGCCGCAGGAGCCGCAGCTCGACCCGAGCAAGACCGTGCGTGAAGTGGTGGAAGAAGCGGTCAGCCAGATCAAGGACGCCCAGGCGCGTCTGGACGAGGTGTACGCCGCCTACGCCGAGCCGGATGCCGACTTCGACAAGCTGGCTGCCGAACAGGCCAAGCTGGAAGCCATCCTGCAGACCAGCGACGGCCACAACCTCGAGCGTCAGCTGGAAGTCGCCGCCGACGCCCTGCGCCTGCCGGCCTGGGATGCCAAGGTCGAGCACCTCTCCGGTGGCGAGAAGCGTCGTGTGGCGCTGTGCCGTCTGCTGCTGTCGGCCCCGGACATGCTGCTGCTGGACGAACCCACCAACCACCTGGACGCTGATTCGGTGGCCTGGCTGGAGCACTTCCTGCACGACTTCCAGGGCACCGTCGTGGCAATTACCCACGACCGTTACTTCCTGGATAACGTCGCCGGCTGGATTCTTGAACTCGACCGCGGTGCGGGCATTCCTTACGAGGGCAACTACTCCGGCTGGCTGGAAGCCAAGTCTGAGCGTCTGGCCCAGGAATCCAAGCAGCAGTCGGCCCATGAAAAGGCCATGAAGGAAGAACTGGAGTGGGTGCGCAAAGGTGCGAAAGCCCGCCAGTCGAAATCCAAGGCGCGCTTGCAGCGCTTTGAGGAAATGCAGTCGCAGGAATTCCAGAAGCGCAGCGAAACCAACGAGATCTATATCCCGGTCGGCCCGCGTCTGGGCGACAAGGTCATCGACTTTGTTGGCGTCAGCAAGGGCTACGGCGATCGCATGTTGATCGACAACCTGTCGTTCAGCATGCCCAAAGGTGCCATCGTCGGCGTGATCGGCGGTAACGGTGCCGGTAAGTCGACCCTGTTCCGCATGCTGATGGGCAAAGAGCAGCCTGACTCCGGCAGCATCGAAATCGGCGATACCGTGCAGATGGCCTGCGTCGATCAGAGCCGCGACGACCTCGACGGTGGCAAGACCGTGTGGGAAGCCGTGTCCGATGGCTTCGACATGATCAAGGTCGGCAACTACGAGATGCCGTCGCGTGGTTACGTCGGTCGCTTCAACTTCAAAGGTGCTGACCAGCAGAAGTTCGTCAAGGACCTCTCCGGTGGTGAGCGCGGCCGCCTGCACCTGGCCCTGACCCTGAAAGAGGGCGCCAACGTGCTGCTGCTGGACGAACCGTCCAACGACCTCGATGTGGAAACCCTGCGTTCGCTGGAAGAGGCACTGCTCGACTTCCCTGGCGCCGCCATTGTGATCTCTCACGATCGCTGGTTCCTGGACCGCGTGGCGACCCACATCCTGGCGTATGAAGATGACTCGCATATCGAGTTCTTCGAGGGCAACTACACCGAGTACGAAGCGGATCGCAAGAAACGCCTCGGCGACGCAGCGGCGCAGCCGCACCGTGTGCGCTACAAGAAACTGGCGCAGTAAGTCAGGCCAGCAAACAGGAACGGAGCCGCAAGGCTCCGTTTTTGTTTCTACGCAGCGGTCGCAGCTGCTGATGTTGAGCCCCAGGTCAGGCGGGTTGGAGTTCTTTCAGCAAGCGCCGTGCGGCGGTTTCTGCGGCATCACTGTATGGCCTCAACACGCTGGCCGCGCCGGCATGATGCAGGGCTTCGGCATCACCGGCACGAAATGCGCTGAGGGTGATCTGTCCTTTAAACGCTGCGCTGCGCAAGGCGCGGAACAAAATCGCATTGACCTCTCGTTGGGGGATGGTGCTGATCAGTGCCTGAGCGTGGCTCAGCGGCATATGGCTGAGGAAGTCGGCATCCTCTGCGTCGCCGTAGCAGACGTTAAGGCCTTCTTCGCGCGCCAGGGCCAGGGCCTGCGGGTCGAAGTCCACGCCGAGCACGCGGCGTCCGCCCAGCTCCAGTTGCTCGGCCAGTTTGCGGCCATAGCGGCCCATGCCATAGACGATGATGTCGGGTTGCTCGCCGGTGGGCGCATTGTCGTCGGCGTTTTCCCGGTGCGGGATATGCCGCTCGAATGGCCCCAGCCAGGGCGACAGGCGGGCGAACAGCGGCTGCGCATAGAGAATCATGTAGGTCGACAGGGTGATGGTGATCAGCCCCACCAGGGTGGTCAGGCCCAGGGCGTCCTGGCCGACATGGCCAAGGCCGATGCCCATGGCGACAAAAATGATCGAGAACTCGCTGATCTGCGCCACGGTCAGCCCGGCCATAAAGCCGGTGCGCTTGCGATAGCCCATCCAGCCCATGATCGCCATGACGATCAGCGGGTTGCCGATCAGCACAAAGGCCGAGAGGATCAGCGCACTGCCGATCTGCCCGTGGATATGGGCAAAGTCCAGTTGCAGGCCCAGGTGCAGAAAGAAGAACAGCAAGAGGAAGTCGCGCAGGCTGGTCAGGCGGCTGGCCACCGCTTCGCGCAGGGGCGTGGAGGCCAGGGAGAAACCGGCGAGAAAGGCGCCGATTTCCTTGGACAGCCCCAGCGAATCAGCACCTGCCGCCAGCAGGGTGCCCCAGGCGATGGCCATCAGCATCAGCAGTTCCGGCGAGTCGGCCATCATGTTCAGCAGGCGTGGCAGGGCGTAGCGCATCAGCAGAAACAGCACGCCGAGACTGCCCAGCAGGGTAGCGGCCAGCAGCAGCGGGTGCATGCCGGGCTGCTCGCCACTGCTCGGCTGATACAGGTTGAGGCCAAGCATGGCCAGTACCACGGCGATGTCCTGCACAATCAGGAAACCCATGGCGATGCGTCCGTGCAGCGAGTCGATCTCGCCTTTGTCGGAGAGCAGCTTGACGATGATGATGGTGCTGGAGAAGGTCAGTGCCACGGCCACATACAAGGCGGTCAGCCATTCCAGGCCCAGCAGGTAACAGAGGATGAAGCCGAAGACGATGGTAAAGCTCAGCTGACCCAGGCCTGTGGCCAGGGCTACCGGGCCGAGGGTGCGCACCAGGCGCATGTCCAGCTTGAGGCCGACCACGAACAGCAGCACGGTGATGCCGATTTCCGCCAGGAGTTGCAGGGGCTCGTTCTCACTGCTCAGGCCCAGCACGGCCGGGCCGGCAAGGATGCCCACCAAAATGTAAGCGATGATCAGTGGCTGGCGCAATTTGACGGCGATGCCCCCCACCAGCGCTGACAGAGCCAGCAGGATGGCGACCTCTTGAAACAGACTCATGCAGCACTCCTCGGTAGTTACGCGTGATTGTAGGAGCCTTCAGCGAAACCGCGCTTGCCTTGCGTCAAGCATACGGCTTGTGGATGTGGGCCGATGGGGCGATGATTTCCTCAGCCCCTCTGTCTAAGGATTTCCAATGCCAGACTCCGTCGCAGCCCACCTACGCCTTGCGCCCGAAGCCCTGACCCGTCCGTTTTCCCCTGAGCAGTTCAATTTCACCAGCACCGCAGATCTGGAGCCCTTTCGTGGCGTACTGGGTCAGGAGCGCGCCGTCGAGGCGCTGCAGTTTGGCGTGGCGATGCCGCGCCCCGGTTACAACGTGTTTGTCATGGGCGAGCCTGGCACCGGCCGCTTCTCTTTCGTCAAACGTTACCTCAAGGCTGAAGCCAAGCGCCTGGAAACCCCGGCAGATCGGGTTTACGTCAATCATTTCGATGAGCCGCGCGAGCCGCGTGCGCTGGAGCTGCCGTCTGGCACTGCCGGCGAGTTCATGGCCGACATCAACGGCCTGATCGATAACCTGCTGGCAACCTTCCCGGCGGTGTTTGAGCACCCCTCGTTCCAGCAGAAGAAGAACGCCATCGACCGCGCCTTCAACAAGCGCTACGATCAGGCGCTGGATGTGATTGAGCGGCTGTCGCTGGAAAAAAGCGTGGCCCTGTACCGCGACAGCAGCAACATTGCCTTCACCCCGATGCTTGAAGGTAAGGCGCTGGATGAGGCCGAGTTCGCCCAGCTGCCGGAAGCCGAGCGCGAGCGTTTCCACGCCGATATCGCCACCCTGGAAGAGCGCCTCAACGAGGAGCTGGCCAGCCTGCCGCAGTGGAAGCGTGAATCGAGCAACCTGCTGCGTCAGCTCAACGAAGAAACCATCACCATCGCCCTGCAGCCGCTGCTGGCACCGCTGTCGGAGAAATACGCCGAGAACGCCGGCGTATGCGCGTATCTGCAAGCGGTGCAGGTCAATCTGCTGAAGACCGTGGTTGATCAACTGGTTGAAGTGGAAAAGGCCGATGCACAAACCCGCAAGCTGCTCGAAGAACAGTACTGCCCGAGCCTGGTGGTCGGCCATCACGCCCAGGGCGGCGCGCCGGTGGTGTTCGAACCGCACCCGACCTACGACAACCTGTTTGGCCGCATCGAATACAACACTGATCAGGGCGCGCTCTACACCAGCTACCGCCAGCTGCGCCCCGGTGCGCTGCACCGCGCCAATGGCGGTTTTCTGATTCTCGAAGCCGAGAAGATGCTCGGTGAGCCGTTTGTCTGGGATGCGCTCAAGCGCGCCCTGCAGTCGCGCCAGCTGAAGATGGAATCGCCATTGGGTGATCTCGGCCGCATCGCCACCGTGACCCTGACCCCGCAGATGATTCCGCTGCACCTCAAGGTGGTGATCATCGGCTCGCGTCAGCTGTATTACACGCTGCAGGACCTCGACCCGGACTTCCAGGAGATGTTCCGCGTGCTGGTCGACTTCGATGAAGACATCCCGCTGGCCGACGACAGCCTGGAGCAGTTTGCCCAGCTGATGAAAACTCGCACCTCGGAAGAGGGCATGGCGCCTCTGACGGCTGCGGCGGTGGCGCGCGTGGCGACTTACAGCGCGCGCCTGGCAGAGCATCAGGGACGCTTGTCGGCGCGGATTGGTGATCTGTTCCAGCTGGTCAGCGAAGCAGACTTTATCCGCAGCCTGGCCGGGGATGAAATGACCGATGCCGGGCATATCGAGCGCGCACTCAAGGCCAAGGCCACCCGCACCGGGCGGGTGTCGGCGCGGATCATCGACGACATGCTGGCCGGGATCATCCTGATCGACACCGCCGGCGCAGCCGTGGGCAAGTGCAACGGTTTGACCGTGCTGGAAGTCGGCGACTCGGCCTTCGGTGTACCGGCGCGAATTTCTGCCACGGTCTATCCGGGCGGCAGCGGCATCGTCGACATCGAGCGAGAAGTCAATCTCGGCCAGCCGATCCACTCCAAGGGGGTGATGATCCTCACTGGTTACCTGGGCAGCCGTTATGCCCAGGAGTTCCCCCTGGAGATTTCCGCGAGCATCGCCCTGGAGCAGTCCTACGGCTATGTCGACGGTGACAGTGCCTCGCTGGGTGAGGTGTGCACGCTGATCTCGGCGTTGTCGCGCACGCCGCTCAAGCAATGCTTCGCCATCACCGGCTCGATCAACCAGTTCGGTGAGGTGCAGGCAGTCGGCGGGGTCAACGAGAAGATCGAAGGTTTCTTCCGCCTCTGCGAGGCACGCGGCCTGACCGGCGAGCAGGGCGCGATCATCCCGCACTCCAACGTCACCACCCTGATGCTGGATGAGCGGGTGCTGCAGGCGGTGCGTGCCGGGCAGTTCCATATCTATGCGGTGCGTCAGGTCGATGAGGCGCTGAGCCTGCTGGTCGGTGAGGATGCCGGCTCGCCCAATGAGCAGGGGCAATTCCCCGCCGGTAGCGTCAATGCGCGGGTGGTTGAACGTCTGCGTGATATCGCTGCCATGGGCATGGAAGAGGACGACAAGGAAGAGCCGAAAAAGGCCGAGCCGGTGGCTGCCAAGGAGAAAAAGCCGCGGGCGAAAAAGCCAGCGGCGGAATGACTGGCGAATACGCACCATTCGTCCGGTGGCTGGTCAGTCATTGAGCGAATGGGCCGGGCGGGCAGGGCGACTGGCTCTGCTCGCCTTTTCCTCACTTCATCCACACAGTTATCCACAGCCTGCGGGGATAACTGCTGGCTTCCCACTGGCGTGTACCCGGGTGTAGGCTGAAGGCCTGCTCCCACGAGGGTCGTCGCCATGTCGCGTCACCTCAATCTCACCCGGCACTGTCTGGGCCTGGATACCCGGATCGAGTGCGCAGTCTTGCCACTGGCTGGCAATAATGGTCTCTGGACGCTGATCTGCGCGGCGGGTATGGCTGGCGCGCAACCCTCGGCGATCAAGGCGCAAGGCCCATTCCACGGGGCTTTCGCGGCAGAAGACATCCTCGCTGACATCGCTGAAAACCTCTGCGGCATGGGCTATGAGCCTTGTACAGACGTGCCCATCTGGCGCCTGCACATCCAGGCCGAATTACGCCGGTTGAATGCCGAGCGTGGGCATGCGCTGGGTGCTTACCAGTTCCGTCCGGAAACCTGAGCTGCGACCTGGCGCATATTTGATCAGTCGCCGAAAAGCCTTTGCCTGACCGGCTTGGCGCGATTAATCCTGACCCCATGCACAAGGTTATCCACAGTTCTCGGGGATAACCCGTCAGCACGTTTGCTGCGCTTACGCCGGGCTTGTCTGGCCCGGTGCGCTGGGTATACTCGCCGGCAGTTTTGAACCCCTGAGTGAGCCCTTATGGAACGCTTTATCGAGAACGCCATGTATGCCTCCCGCTGGCTGCTGGCACCCATCTATTTCGGCTTGTCGCTGGCTCTGCTGGCGCTGGCGTTGAAGTTCTTCCAGGAAGTCTTCCATATCCTGCCGAACGTGTTTGCCATGGCTGAAGCCGATCTGATTCTGGTGCTGCTGTCGCTGATCGACATGGCGCTGGTGGGCGGCCTGCTGGTGATGGTGATGATCTCCGGTTACGAGAACTTCGTGTCGCAGCTGGATATCAAAGAGGGCACCGAAAAACTCAGCTGGCTGGGCAAGATGGACTCCAGTTCACTGAAGATGAAGGTGGCAGCGTCCATCGTGGCGATTTCCTCGATCCACCTGCTCAAGGTCTTCATGAATGCGCAGAACATCCCCGACAGCAAGTTGATGTGGTATGTGATCATTCACATGGCCTTCGTCCTCTCGGCCTTCGCCATGGGTTATCTGGATAAGCTGACCAAATACGAATCGAGCTGATCCTTCCTTATGCGTGACCCGCCGCCCGGCCGTTGCAAAACGGACGGGCGGTTTGCTTTGTGCCTTGTGCTTTTGCTTTATTGTACAAAAATTGTGTTTGTATAGATTTTTGTATAACTTTGCTTGCCCGAGGACATGCCATGAACCTGCAAGATCTGTCGCTGCACGCCCATGCCGGGCATATCGACGCCCTCAACCTGATCTCCATCGAAGGTGGTATCTACCTGTTGGAGGCGCACATGGACGGCCGTGCCCACCCGCTCAGCGATGGCCGTGGCAAGACCCTGCACCTGCGCTCGGTCGAGCATGCTCGCGACCTGTTGCAAGACCTGCCGCGCCTGCCTTTTCATCTGGTGCATGCAGTGGTGCATGACGAGATGTGCGGCATGCAGGACGGCACCCAGGACACCTTGCGCGTGCCGATTTCCTTCAACTCGTCCTGGTAATGCCTTGAGTCCCTCAACTCCGCTGTTTGCGCGCCCGCTTGCCGTGATTGATGTACAGGTCACCGGCCTGCACCCCGCCAAGGACTGCATCTGGGAAATTGCCGTGCTGCAGATTGAGGCGGGCGCGGTTGTCGCGCGACATGCCTGGTTGTTGAGGCCCGATTGTGCGCTGCCGGCCAGCGTCTCGCGGCTTTGCGGCGTGCTGCCGGCCGAACTGGAGGTGCAGCCGACCTTTCGCGAGATCGCCGGCGAATTGGCCAGCGTACTGGAAGGGCGAGTGGTGGTCGGGCACAACCTGCGAATTGCCCATGTCTTTCTGCGACGTGCATTTGCTGTGGCGGGTCAGCCGGTGCGTTACCGGCAGCTGTGCACCTTGCAGTTGGCCCGAGCCGCCTGGCCGGATTTGCCGGAGTATGGTCTGGATGCGCTGTGTGAGGCCCAGCAGATCAGCCGCTTCTTTCGCCACCGGGCGCTACCGGACGCTGAAGCCGTCTGGCAGTTGCTCACGCGTCTGCTCGAGCAGGTGCCGGCAGACTCTTTGCAGCGGCAGATTGGCCGGCAGCTGCGCAAGGCAGCAGTACCGCGCTATTTAAGTGCAGAGCGTTTGCAGGCGCTGCCGGCGCGCCCGGGGGTGTATTACTTCTATGGCGAGAATCAGGCGCTGCTGTATATCGGCAAAAGCCGCAACCTGCGCCAGCGCGTGCAGTCGCACTTCCAGAATGACCACCACAGTCGCCGAAGCCTGCAAGTGGCTCAGCAGATCCGCGACATTCGCGTGCAGCCCACGGCGGGTGAGCTAGGTGCGCTGTTGCTCGAGGCTGCGGAGGTCAAGCGCCTGTTGCCGCTGTACAACCGCCAGTTGCGGCACCAGCGGGAGTTGCTGACCTGGGGGCTTGAGCATGCTGAGCAGGGGTGGCGAGTTACCTTGCAGGACGTGGATGCAAGTGCACCGGTCGGCGACAGTGTTGGCCTGTTCCGCTCGCGACGGCAGGCGCAGAGCTGGTTGCGCAACCAGGCGCGCCAGCATCAGCTGTGCTTGCGGTTGCTCGGTCTGGAGGCCGGTGCCGGAGCCTGCTTTGCCACGCAACTGGGCGGCTGTAAGGGCGCATGCTGCGGACAGGAACCGCGTGCCGCGCATGACGCCCGGCTGCTGGCGGCGTGCGAGCAGTTGCGCGTTGCGGCCTGGCCTTGGCCGGGCGCGGTGGCGCTGGTTGAACGCGACCCTGAGCATGGTTTCGCGCAGTGGCATGTGCTGGATCAGTGGCGCTATCTGGCCACTGTCGATGATCCGGCCTTGATCAATGCCGCCCGCCAGCAACCGTCCCAGGCATTCAGCCTGGATGCCTATCACATTGTGCTCAGCCATCTGCGGCGCTGCCCACACACCGAGGTTGTTGTGTTATGACCATTCGCCGGCTCGCCCTGATACTGGGTGATCAGCTGTCTTTCGACCTGCCCAGTCTGCAGGCTCTGGACCCGCAGCAGGACGACGTGTTGCTGGCTGAGGTGGCGGCAGAGACCGACTATGTGCCACATCACCCGCAGAAAATTGCACTGATCTTCAGTGCCATGCGCCACTTTGCCGAGGCTCTGCGTGAGCGCGGCTGGCGGGTGCATTACGTGACGCTGGATGATGCGCAGAACAGCGGTTCGCTGCCGGGTGAGTTGCGGCGCTGGGCGGCGCTGTTGCAGGCGGCTGAGGTGCATATCACCGAGTGCGGCGAATGGCGGCTGGAGCAGGCGCTGCAGTCTTGCGGTCTGCCGATCACCTGGCATGCAGACAGCCGATTTATCTGCGGCCGCGGCGAGTTCGCGCGCTGGGCTGAGGGGCGCAAGCAGTTGCGCATGGAGTTTTTCTATCGCGAGATGCGGCGCAAGACCGGTTTGTTGCTCAATGGCGACGGCACACCGGTGGGCGGGGCGTGGAACTTCGATGCGGAAAACCGCAAGGCACTGCCCAAGCAGATCAAGGCACCGATGACCGCGCGCTTTCCGGCGGATGGCATCACTCAGGAAGTATTGGTGCTGGTGGCTGAGCGCTTCAGTCATCACTACGGCAGCCTGGCGGCTTTCGATTACCCGGTGACTCACGCCGAAGCCGAGACTCTGTGGCAGCACTTTCTCGATTTTTCCCTGCCGGCTTTTGGTGACTATCAGGACGCCATGGCCGTCGGTGAGCCGTTTCTGTTCCATGCGCGGATCAGCGCGGCGCTGAATATCGGCCTGCTGGATGTGCGCCGGCTGTGTGCGGATGTCGAGGCCGCCTACTGGCGCGGCCAGGTGCCGCTGAATGCCGCCGAGGGTTTTATCCGGCAGTTGATCGGCTGGCGCGAATACGTGCGTGGCATCTACTGGATGCACATGCCGGAATACGCCGAGCGCAACGCCTTCGGCAATACGCGGCCGTTGCCGGAGTTCTACTGGACCGGTAAGACCCGCATGAAGTGCATGAGCCAGGCCATCGGCCAGACCCTGGAGCATGCCTATGCCCACCATATCCAGCGGCTGATGGTCACCGGCAACTTCGCCTTGCTGGCCGGTATCCAGCCCAGCCAGGTCTGCGACTGGTACCTGGCGGTGTATATGGACGCCTTCGACTGGGTCGAGCTGCCCAACACCCTGGGCATGGTCATGCATGCCGATGGCGGCTACCTGGGCTCCAAACCCTATTGCGCCAGTGGTCAGTACATCAAGCGCATGTCCAATTACTGTGGCGACTGTGCTTATAAGGTCACGGAAAGCGTGGGTGAGCAGGCCTGCCCGTTTAATGCGCTGTATTGGCATTTCCTCATGCGGCATCGCCAGCAGCTGTCGTGTAACCACCGCTTGGGCATGATCTATCGCGGCCTGGACAAGATGAGCGACGCCAAGCAGCAGGGTTTGTGGGCGCGCGGTGAGCATTTGCTGGCGCGGCTGGATGCCGGTGAGGCGCTGTGAAAAAGGCCGAATTGCCGATCAAGACTTGCGCGGTGTGCGGGCTGCCTTTCACCTGGCGCAAGAAATGGGCGCGCTGCTGGGATGAGGTGAAGTACTGCTCCGAGCGTTGTCGACGTCATCGTCAGGGTGCAGCAGGCGGGTAGGGCGGGCAGGTTGTTTGTGCTAGGCTGGCCGACCTTTTTTAGCCCCTAGCGGAGCCGTGCTATGTCCGAACTCAATCTCTCGACTGACGAAACTCGCGTCAGCTACGGCATTGGCCGTCAGCTGGGTGGTCAGCTGCGCGACAATCCGCCGCCGGGCGTGAGCCTGGACGCGATCCTGGCCGGCCTGACTGACGCCTTCAACGGGCAGGCAAGCCGCGTCAGCGAAGCCGAGCTGTCGGCCAGCTTCAAAGTCATCCGCGACATCATGCAAGCCGAAGCTGCTGCCAAGGCTGAAGCCGCTGCAGGTGCTGGTCTGGCCTTCCTGGCTGAGAACGCCAAGCGTGATGGCATCACCGTACTGGCGTCCGGTCTGCAATACGAAGTGCTGACCGCGGGCAGCGGCGCCAAGCCTTCCCGTGAAGACACCGTGCGCACCCATTACCACGGCACTCTGATCGACGGCAGCGTATTCGACAGCTCCTACGAGCGCGGCGAGCCGGCTGAGTTTCCGGTGGGCGGCGTGATCGCCGGCTGGACCGAAGCCCTGCAACTGATGAACGCTGGCAGCAAATGGCGCCTGTACGTGCCGAGCGAGCTGGCCTACGGCGCGCAAGGCGTGGGCAGCATCCCGCCGCACAGCGTGCTGGTATTCGACGTGGAGCTGCTGGACGTTCTCTAAGAGATCGTTCCACGATCTGCTGCGCGTCGGCCCTACTGCGTTAAAAACAGGCTCGGAATGCTCATGTACAACAGTACACTCCGCTTCCTCGCCTGTTTTTGCCTTGTAGGGCTCTAGCTCGCGAGATCTCTAGTCTCTGACGCTTTCTATCGCGAGCATGGATCGCTCCTACGAGGTTCCAGCAAGCCTGGTGTAGGAGCGGGCCATGCCCGCGATGCGTTTCAGGGGCGCAAGGCCCGGGCGTAGCAGTAGAGAAACAGATTGCGCACCAGCTCCTTGAGCACCAGCGGCTCGCTGGAGTTCAGCTCGTGCAGGTCCAGATCGCCCTGGTCGCGCAGCTCATCCAAAGCATCTTCCTTTAGTAGGGCACAGACTTCGCCGGTGTTGCGGTTGAGGATGCGCAGGTAAGGGTGCGGGCGGTCCAGCCAGGCATCGATCAGATAGGTCATGACTCATCTCCCTTCAATTGGTTAGATGAGAATAATTCTTATTGTATTTATAGCAAGGCTTAATCGCTGCCTTTTGTCGTGCGGTGGGGTTGTAGCGGATCGTGGGCAATAAGAAGCCCGCCATATGGGCGGGCTTTTGTTTGCTCAGGCGGCTTTAGTGCGTGCGGGCTACGGCAAAGCGGCTGAGTTCGATCAGGGCGTCGCGGTATTCGCTGGCGGGCAATGCATCCAGGCAGGCGATGGCGCGCTCGGCGTAATCGCGTGCCTGTTGGGCGGTGTAGTCCAGTGCACCGGCGGCCTCTACGGCGTTGCGGATGCTTTCCAGATCCTCAATGCCACCTTTCTGGATCGCCTGGCGTACCAGTGCGGCTTGCTCGGGCGTGCCTTCACGCATGGTGTAGATCAGTGGCAGAGTCGGTTTGCCTTCGGCCAGGTCGTCACCGACGTTCTTGCCCAGGGTGCTGGCATCGCCCTTGTAGTCGAGCAGGTCGTCGACCAGTTGGAATGCTACGCCGAGGTGGTCGCCAAAGGTGCGCAGGGCTTCGCTCTGCTCGGTGCTGGCACCGGCCAGTGCCGCTGCGCTGTGGGTCGAAGCCTCGAAGAGCATCGCGGTCTTGCCGCGGATGACTTCCATATAGGTTTCTTCGGTGGTGCTGGCGTCGCGGATCTTCGACAGCTGCAGCACTTCGCCTTCAGCAATCACGCGCGTGGCCTTGGAGAGGATCTTCATCACCGGCATGGAGCCGAGTTCGACCATCATTTCGAAGGAGCGCGAATAAAGGAAGTCGCCCACCAGTACGCTTGGCGCATTGCCCCACTGGGCATTGGCGGTGCTGCGGCCACGGCGCATGTCAGACATGTCGACCACGTCGTCATGCAGCAGGGTGGCGGTGTGCAGAAATTCGATGGTGGCGGCCAGCAGGCGCAGGTTGTCGCCTTCAATGCCCAGGGCCTTACCGCTGAGCAGAACCAGTAGCGGACGCAGGCGTTTGCCGCCAGCGGAAATAATATAGTCGCCGATCTTCTCTACCAGCGGTACGCGCGACACCAGTTGGGCGCGGATGATGCCGTCGACGGCGGTAAAGTCATCCGCCACCACGCGGTAGAAAGCCTGGGGTTGCATCGCTTGCACCTGCTACTCATGGGTTGCGCGGCATGCTAGGGGGCAGGGTAGGGGCTGTCAAGGCGAGTGGCTGGGCGTGAGTGTCTGGGCCTTGCGTCGCGCTGGCGGCTTGCGTACAATCGCGCACCCTGAACTTCCCCCTGGGTATTTCCCTGCCTTACGCAATTGCAAGGGTGTCCTTCCGGCCCCAAGCAGCCATGCCAGCCGACACTTATTCCTATAAAGCGCTGGGTGAGCAGGATTAACGGAGATTTACCATGTACGCAGTAATTGTTACTGGTGGCAAGCAATACAAAGTCACCGAAGGCGAATTCCTCAAGGTCGAAAAACTCGAGCTGGCCACTGGTGCAGCTGTGACTTTTGACCGTGTTCTGCTGGTCGGCAATGGCGACGACGTAAAAATCGGCGCTCCGGTTGTTGACGGTGCCAAAGTTGTGGCTGAAGTGGTTGCTCAAGGCCGTCACGACAAGGTCACCATCATCAAGTTCCGTCGTCGTAAGCACCACATGAAGCGCCAGGGCCACCGTCAGTGGTACACCGAGATCAAAATCACCGGTATCCAGGCCTGATTCGTTTCGGTCTGATCCCTTTATAGGAGTATTGAACTCATGGCACACAAAAAAGCTGGCGGTAGTACCCGCAACGGTCGCGACTCAGAAGCCAAACGACTTGGCGTGAAGATGTATGGCGGCCAGGCTATCAAAGCAGGCAACATCATCGTGCGTCAGCGCGGCACCCAGTTCCACGCTGGTTACGGCGTTGGCATGGGTAAAGATCACACCCTCTTCGCGAAAATCGAAGGCGTGATCAAGTTTGAAGTAAAAGGCGCGTTCAACCGCCGTTACGTGAGCGTCGTTGCGGCTTAATTGCGCGACTGCTGGGAAAGCCCCGTCCATGCGACGGGGCTTTTTTGTTTCTTGGGGTTCTTGCCAAACTGTCCTGGGTGTTAGCGTTCGATTTGAATGCAGGTCAATTTTGCAAGAACCTAGTGTTTCTCGTTAGAGCCTGCTCAAGGTCTCGCGAGCTAGAGTCCGGCAAGGCAGGCGGGGAAGCGGAGTTTACTGGTGTAAATGAGCATTCCGAGCCTGTTTTTAACGCAGCAGGGCTGGCGCGCGGCAGGCGTTGAGCAAGTTCTTAGATAACCCGCTTGATTGCGGGAGGCGTACCCATGAAATTCGTCGATGAAGTATCGATTTATGTAAAAGCCGGCGACGGCGGTAACGGCATGATGGCTTTTCGCCGTGAAAAGTTCATTGAAAAGGGCGGCCCCAACGGTGGCGATGGTGGTGACGGCGGCTCTGTGTATATCGAGGCAGTCGAGAACTTCAATACCCTGGTGGATTATCGCTATACCCGTCGTTTCCAGGCGCAGAATGGCGAGAAGGGCGGCAGTACCGACTGCACCGGCGCCAAGGGCGAGGATTTGATTCTGCCTGTGCCGGTTGGTACCACTGTGATCGATGCCGGTACCCAGGAAGTGATTGGTGATCTGGTCAAGCCAGGTCAGCGCCTGCTGGTGGCGCAAGGTGGTTGGCATGGTCTGGGCAATACCCGTTTCAAATCCAGTACCAACCGTGCGCCACGTCAGACCACGCCAGGCAAGCCGGGCGAGGCGCGTGATCTCAAGCTGGAGCTGAAGGTGCTGGCCGATGTCGGTCTGCTGGGTCTGCCGAATGCCGGCAAGAGCACCTTTATCCGCTCGGTATCGGCGGCCAAGCCGAAAGTGGCGGACTACCCGTTCACGACCCTGGTTCCGAACCTGGGTGTGGTCAGCGTGGATCGCTACAAGAACTTTGTCATCGCCGACATTCCGGGGTTGATTGAGGGGGCGTCTGACGGTGCGGGGCTGGGGATTCGTTTCCTCAAGCATTTGTCGCGTACCCGTCTGCTGCTGCATTTGGTGGATATGGCGCCGCTGGACCTGACTGATCCGGCTGAGGCGGCCGCGACCATCATCGCTGAGCTGACCAAGTTCAGCCCTGCGCTGGCCGAGCGTGAGCGTTGGCTGGTGTTGAACAAGGCTGACCAGATTCTCGATGAAGAGCAGGAGGCGCGGATTGCTGAAATCGTTGAGCGGATTGAGTGGGATGGTCCGGTTTATGTGATTTCCGCATTGGCGCGCCAGGGCACTGAAAAGCTCTGTTATGACATCATGGACTTCCTTGAGGCGCGCGCTGAGCGCATCCAGGAAAACCCGGAATACGCGGCCGAGCTGGCTGAGCTGGACACGCGCATCGAAGACGAAGCGCGCGCTCAGCTGCAGGCGCTGGATGACAAGCGCGCGCTGCGCCGCTCTGGAGTCAAGGCGGTCGGCGATGTCGATGAAGACGACAGCTTCTGGGATGAGGAAGATGACGAGGATGGCCCGGAAATCATTTACGTCCGGGATTAAGCAACTATTCAAACGCCGCTTAATTGCGGCGTTTTTGTAATCACAGGTCGCGGCTAAGGTTGGATGATCATGCGTGACAAGGTAACCGGTGCTCAGCGCTGGGTGGTGAAGATTGGCAGTGCGTTGCTGACGGCCGATGGCCGTGGCCTGGATCGTGCTGCCATGGCGGTATGGGTCAAGCAGATGGTCGCGCTGCGTGAGCAGGGCGTCGAGTTGGTATTGGTGTCTTCCGGCGCGGTGGCGGCGGGGATGAGCAAGCTGGGCTGGAGTGCACGTCCTAGCGCCATGCATGAGTTGCAGGCCGCTGCAGCAATTGGTCAGATGGTGCTGGTGCAGGCTTGGGAATCGAGCTTTGCCGAGCACGGCCGGCGCACTGCGCAGATTCTCCTGACTCACGACGATCTCTCGGACCGCAAGCGTTACCTGAATGCGCGCAGTACCTTGCGCACGCTGGTTGATCTGGATGTGGTGCCGGTGATCAACGAGAACGACACTGTGGTCACTGATGAGATCCGCTTTGGTGACAACGACACGTTAGCTGCATTGGTGGCCAATCTGGTCGAGGCTGACCTGCTGGTAATCCTTACCGACCGTGACGGCATGTATAACGCCGACCCGCGACATAACCCTGATGCTGAGCTGATTTTTGAGGCGCGCGCCGATGACCCGGCACTGGATGCTGTCGCTGGCGGTGTCGGTGGCGCCCTGGGGCGTGGCGGCATGCAAACCAAGCTGCGTGCGGCGCGCCTGGCGGCGCGTTCTGGGGCGCATACGGTGATCGTCGGTGGTGCAATTGAGCAGGTGTTGGCGCGGCTCAAGGCCGGCGAGCGCCTGGGCACGCTGCTGGCGCCTGAGCGCGGCATGTTGGCTGCGCGCAAGCAGTGGTTGGCTGGTCATCTGCAGACGCGCGGCACCCTGGTGCTCGATGAGGGTGCGGTCAAGGCGCTGGTCACCGGCACCAAGAGTCTGTTGCCGGTCGGTGTTAAAACCGTGCAGGGCAGCTTCCGGCGTGGCGAGATGGTGGTGTGCGTGGCTGCGGATGGCCGGGAGATTGCGCGCGGTCTGGCCAACTACAGTGCGCTTGAGGCGCAAAAGATCATCGGTCAGCCCTCCGATGCCATTGAGAGGCTGCTGGGGTATGTTGATGAGCCCGAGTTGGTGCATCGGGATAATTTGATCCTGGTTTGAGGGAGCGTAGATGCGGATGCTGAAGGGATTGCTGGGTGCGCTGATGCTGCTGCCTGGGTTGGTCGTAGCTGAGCAGATTGGTGAAGTGTCGACGGTGTTCAAAATCATGGGGCCGAACGACAAGATTGTCGTCGAGGCCTTTGATGACCCCAAGGTGGCGGGGGTGACCTGCTACCTGTCGCGCGCCAAGACCGGTGGTGTCAAAGGTGGTCTTGGGTTGGCCGAAGATCGCGCCGAGGCTTCGATCGCTTGCCGTCAGGTGGGGCCGATCAGCTTTCTGGATAAGCTCAAGGAGGGTGAGGAGGTGTTTCGTGAGCGCACCTCCCTGGTATTCAAGACCATGCAGGTGGTGCGTTTCTTTGATCAGAAGCGCAATACCCTGGTGTATCTGGTCTACAGCGATCGCGTGATCGAGGGCAGTCCGCAGAATGCGGTGACCGCCATTCCGATTCTGCCCTGGCCAGAAAAGCCCTGAGCTGAGCGCTGTGATTGAAAAAGCCCGAAATCATTCGGGCTTTTTTATGGGTGGTATATTTCAGGCAATAAAAAACCGGCGATTAAGCCGGTTTTTTAAGAACAATCAGCGTGTCGCTAGCGGCTTAAGCAGCTGCAGCTTCGCCCAGGGCCTTGATGTGGCCATTCAGGCGGCTCTTATGACGAGCTGCTTTGTTCTTGTGGATGATGCCTTTGTCGGCCATACGGTCGATCACCGGCACAGCCAGGGTGTAGGCGTTTTTAGCCAGATCGAGATCTTTGGCTTCGATAGCCTTGACCACGTTCTTGATGTAGGTACGAACCATGGAGCGCTGGCTGGCGTTATGGCTACGACGCTTCTCAGCCTGTTTTGCGCGTTTTTTGGCAGAAGGTGTATTGGCCACCGTCAAGCTCCTCGAAAAAAACTGGGGGGTTACAAACAAATAAGGCCGCGAATCATGCCGATATGAGGGAGTGCTGTCAAGCCTGTTGGCTGTTCCCTGTGCTGGCCTGACCAGTGGCGGCCCGTTACACTCGACGCCTTTGTGCGCCAGTGCTGGTTTGCGGAGCCGGGATACTACATGAATTTGCTCAAGTCGTTGGCCGCTGTCAGCTCCATGACTATGCTTTCGCGGGTTTTAGGGTTTGTCCGCGATACCATTATCGCCCGCACCTTCGGCGCTGGCGTGGCCTCGGACGCTTTTGTGGTGGCGTTCAAGTTGCCCAATCTGTTGCGCCGAATTTTTGCCGAAGGTGCCTTCTCACAAGCATTTGTGCCGATTCTGGCTGAATATAAAACCCAGCAGGGTGATGAGGCCACGCGTACATTTCTGGCTTACGTCACCGGTCTGCTGACTCTGGTGCTGGCGCTGGTGACCTTTATCGGCATTTTGGCAGCTCCGTGGATTGTCTGGGCGTCCGCCCCTGGTTTTGCCGATGAGGCAGAGCGTTTTGCGCTGACCACCGATCTGCTGCGCATTACCTTTCCTTATATTCTGCTGATCTCCCTGTCTTCGCTGGCAGGGGCGGTTCTCAACACCTGGAACCGCTTCTCGGTGCCGGCCTTTGTGCCGACGTTGCTGAATATCAGCATGATCGTTTTCGCCCTGTTTCTGACGCCCTATTTCGATCCGCCCATCATGGCGCTGGGCTGGGCGGTGCTGGTGGGTGGCTTGGCGCAGCTGCTGTTCCAGCTGCCGCATCTGCACAAGATCGGCATGCTGGTGCTGCCACGCCTGAATCTCAAGGACACCGGAGTGTGGCGCGTGGTCAAGCAGATGGGGCCGGCGATCTTCGGGGTGTCGGTCAGCCAGATTTCGCTGATCATCAATACGATTTTTGCCTCCTTTCTGGTTGCCGGTTCCGTGTCCTGGATGTATTACGCCGACCGTCTGATGGAGTTGCCGGCCGGTGTGCTCGGCGTGGCGTTGGGCACCATCCTGCTGCCGGCCCTGTCGAAAACCCATGCTGGTGCCAGTCGCGAGGAGTATTCCAAGCTGCTCGACTGGGGCTTGCGCCTGTGCCTGGTGTTAGCGCTGCCCAGTGCGCTGGCATTGGCGATTATCTCTGAGCCGCTGATTGCCTCGCTGTTCCAGTACGGCAAATTCACTGCTGCCGATACCGCCATGACTCAGCGCGCCTTGATCGCTTATTCGCTCGGGTTGGTCGGGATTATTCTGGTGAAAATTCTCGCGCCGGCCTTCTACGCCCAGCAGAACATCAAGACGCCGGTGCGTATTGGTCTGGTGACGCTGCTGGCGACCCAGGTGATGAATGCGCTGTTTGTGTTTGTGTTCAAGCTGGAACATGCCGGTCTGGCGTTGGCCATCGGCTTGGCCGCCTGTCTGAATGCCGTGCTGTTGTACTGGCAGCTACGCAAGCGCGACATGTTCCAGCCGCAGCCGGGTTGGGCGCTGTTCCTTGGCAAGCTGTTGCTGGCGTTGCTGGTGATGGTGGCGGCGCTGCTGTTGGTCATGCAGCAGCTGCCAGCCTGGGCGGACGGCACTATGCTCTGGCGTTTGCTGCGCCTGGGTGGGTTGGTTGGTGTGGGGCTGCTGGCCTATTTGGCCGTGCTGGCACTGCTGGGGTTTCGACTGAAGGACTTTGCGCGGCGTAGCGTGCACTGATGGCGGCTGATTTGCCGCCTGTTGTCCGCTGCGTGGTGTGCGTATAATCGGCCACTTTATGAGCAAGAAGCGCGTTATGCAGCTGGTTCGAGGCCTACACAATTTGCGGCCCCAGCATCGGGGCTGTGTTGCCACCATCGGTAATTTCGACGGCGTCCATCGTGGCCATCAGGCCATCTTGGCGCGTTTGCGTGAGCGTTCCGCTGAGCTTGGCGTGCCCAGTTGTGTGTTGATTTTCGAGCCGCAGCCGCGCGAGTTTTTTGCCCCCGATGTTGCCCCGGCGCGTCTCACACGACTGCGTGACAAACTGGCCTTGCTGGCCGCTGAGGGCGTTGATCGGGTCTTGTGCCTGAGTTTCAACCGCCGTTTGCGTGAGCTGAGCGCTGCCGAGTTTGTGCATCGCGTGCTGGTGGAAGGTCTGGGTGTGCAGCATCTGGAAGTGGGCGATGACTTTCGCTTCGGCTGCGACCGTGCCGGTGACTTCGCCTTTCTGGCCGAGGCTGGTGAGCGCGAAGGCTTCAGCGTCGAGGCTGCCAGCACGGTTGGGTTGGATGGTATTCGCGTCAGCAGTACGCGGGTGCGTGAAGCCCTTGATAGCGGTGATTTCGCCTTGGCGCAGCACCTGCTCGGGCGGCCTTTCCAGATTGCCGGACGGGTGTTGCACGGGCAGAAACTGGGGCGTCAGCTGAATGCGCCGACTGCCAATGTGCAACTCAAGCGCAAGCGGGTGCCGCTCAAGGGCGTGTACCTGGTCAGCACCGAGATTGACGGCCAGACCTGGCCAGGTGTGGCCAATATTGGCGTGCGCCCGAGCGTGGCCGGTGATGGCCGCGCTCATCTGGAAGTGCATTTGCTGGACTTTGCCGGTGATTTATATGGCCGGCGTTTGACGGTGGCTTTCCACCACAAGCTGCGCGATGAGCAGCGTTTCGCCTCCCTTGAGGCATTGAAGACGGCAATTGCTGCCGATATTGCTGCCGCCCGTGCCCATTGGCGCGTTTAAGCCCCGGTTTCAACTGCCGGGTGCCAATCGCTTACGAAGAGCCTGAGATGACCGACTACAAAGCCACGCTGAATCTGCCTGATACCCAATTCCCTATGAAAGCCGGTCTGCCGCAGCGCGAGCCGCAGATTCTGCAGCGCTGGAACGAGATTGGCCTGTATCAGAAGCTGCGCGCGCAAGGCGAAGGCCGGCCGAAGTTCGTCCTGCACGACGGCCCGCCCTATGCCAACGGCAGCATCCACATCGGTCATGCGGTCAACAAGATCCTCAAGGACATCATCATCCGTTCCAAGACCCTGGCCGGCTTCGACGCCCCTTATGTGCCGGGCTGGGACTGTCACGGCCTGCCGATCGAGCACAAGGTGGAAACCACCTTCGGCAAGAATCAGCCGTCCGACTTGACCCGCGAGCGCTGCCGCACCTACGCCGCCGAGCAGATCGAAGGGCAGAAAGCCGACTTCGTTCGCCTCGGTGTGCTGGGCGACTGGGACAACCCGTACAAGACCATGGACTTTGCCAACGAAGCCGGCGAAATCCGCGCGCTGGCCGAGATGGTCAAACAGGGTTTTGTGTTTAAGGGTCTGAAACCGGTCAACTGGTGTTTCGACTGCGGTTCCGCGCTGGCGGAGGCCGAGGTCGAGTATCAGGACAAGAAGTCCGACGCCATCGACGTAGCCTTCGTGGTTGAAGACGCCGATAAGCTGGCTGCCGCGTTTGGCCTGGCCAGCTTGCCGAAACCGGCTTCCATCGTGATCTGGACCACCACGCCATGGACCATTCCGGCCAACCAGGCGCTGAACGTCCACCCTGAATTTACCTACGCGCTGGTCGATACCGGCGAGCGTCTGCTGCTGCTGGCCGAAGAGCTGGTAGAAGGCTGCCTGGCCCGCTATGGCCTGCAGGGCGACGTGATCGCCACCGCGCCAGGTGCGGCGCTGGAGCTGATCCGCTTCCGTCATCCGTTCTATGAGCGCTTTGCCCCGGTCTATCTGGCCGACTACGTTGAGCTGGGCGCCGGCACTGGCGTGGTGCACTCGGCACCTGCCTATGGCGAGGACGACTTCCGTTCCTGCAAAGGCTACGGCATGAGCAACGACGACATCCTCAGCCCGGTGCAGAGCAACGGCGTGTATGTCAGCGATCTACCGTTCTTTGGCGGCCAGTTTATCTGGAAGGCCAACCCGGCCATCGTCGCCAAGCTGGAAGAAGTCGGTGCGCTGCTCAAGCACGAAGCCATCCAGCACAGCTACATGCATTGCTGGCGCCACAAGACCCCGCTGATCTACCGTGCCACTGCGCAGTGGTTCGTCGGTATGGACAAGCAACCTAATGAAGGCGGCACCCTGCGCGAGCGCGCGCTGGCAGCCATCGAGCAAACCCAGTTTGTCCCTGCGTGGGGGCAGGCTCGCCTGCACAGCATGATTGCTGGGCGTCCGGACTGGTGCATCTCGCGTCAGCGCAACTGGGGTGTGCCAATTCCGTTCTTCCTGCACAAGGCTACGGGTGAACTGCATCCGCGCACTGCCGAGTTGATGGAGGACGTGGCCAAGCGCGTTGAGCAGGAAGGCATTGAGGCCTGGTTCAAGCTGGACGCCGCCGAGCTGCTCGGCGCAGAGGCTGCCGACTACGACAAGATCAGCGACACCCTGGACGTCTGGTTTGACTCCGGCACTACTCACTGGCACGTGCTGCGCGGCTCGCACAACCTGGGCCATGCCAGCGGCCCGCGTGCCGACCTGTACCTGGAAGGCTCCGACCAGCACCGTGGCTGGTTCCATTCATCCTTGCTGACGGGCGCGGCCATTGATGGCCATGCGCCGTACAAAGAGCTGCTGACTCACGGTTTCGTGGTCGATGAGAACGGCCGCAAGATGTCCAAGTCGCTGGGCAATGTGGTCGCGCCGCAGGAAGTGAACGACAGCCTGGGTGCCGACATCCTGCGCCTGTGGGTGTCGTCCACCGACTACTCCGGCGAGATGGCGGTGTCCAAAGTGATCCTGCAGCGCAGCGCCGATTCTTACCGGCGTATCCGTAACACCGCGCGCTTCCTGCTCTCCAACCTCAGCGGCTTCGACCCGGCGCAGCACCTGCTGCCGGCGCACGACATGCTGGCGCTGGACCGCTGGGCGGTGGACCGCGCTCTGCTGTTGCAGCGCGAAATCGAAGAAGCCTACGACAGCTACCGTTTCTGGAACGTCTACCAGAAGGTGCACAACTTCTGCGTGCAGGAGTTGGGCGGTTTCTACCTCGACATCATCAAGGACCGTCAGTACACCACCGCCGCCGACAGCGTGGCGCGTCGCTCCTGCCAGACCGCGTTGTTCCATATCGCCGAAGCTCTGGTGCGCTGGATCGCTCCGGTGCTGTCGTTCACTGCCGATGAGCTGTGGGAATACCTGCCCGGCGCGCGTAACGAGTCGGTGATGCTCAATGGCTGGTATCAGGGTCTGAGTGAATTGCCGGAAGGTTTCGAGCTGGACCGCGCCTTCTGGGAGCGCGTGATGGCGGTCAAGGTTGCGGTAAACAAGGAAATGGAAAACCTGCGTGCAGCCAAGGCCATTGGCGGCAACCTGCAGGCGGAAGTGACTCTGTATGCCGAAGACAGTCTGATCGCCGATTTGAACAAGCTCGGTAACGAACTGCGCTTTGTGCTGATCACCTCCACCGCCAGTCTGGCTCCGCTTGCCAGTGCGCCAAGCGATGCCGTGGAGACAGAAGTGGCGGGGCTCAAGCTGAAAGTATTGAAGTCCGGTCACGCCAAGTGCGGCCGTTGCTGGCATCACCGCGAGGACGTTGGGGTGAACCCGGCGCATCCGGAAATCTGCGGTCGCTGCGTGGACAACATCGAAGGCGCGGGCGAGGTTCGTCATTATGCTTAACAACGGCACGCCTAACGCCAGTCGTTTCGGGCGCCTGGCCTGGTTGTGGCTGAGCCTGCTGGTGTTTGTGGTCGACCAGGCGAGCAAGTTCTGGTTCGACAACAACCTGAGCATGTATCAGCAGATCGTGATCATCCCCGACTACTTCAGCTGGACCCTGGCCTACAACACCGGTGCTGCCTTCAGCTTCCTGGCTGATGCCGCCGGCTGGCAACGCTGGTTCTTCGCCGCGATTGCCGTGGTGGTGAGCGGAGTCCTGGTGGTCTGGCTCAAGCGCCTTAAGCCAAATGAAACCTGGTTGGCGGTGGCTTTGGCGTTAGTGCTGGGTGGTGCGCTTGGTAACCTGGTCGATCGCGTGGTATTTGGCCATGTGGTCGACTTTATCCTGCTGCACTGGCATCAGCAGTGGTACTTCCCGGCCTTCAACGTGGCCGATATGGCCATCACCGGCGGTGCCATCCTGCTGGCGCTGGATATGTTCAAAAGTGAAAAGTCCGGAGAAACAGGCAAATGACTGACGTGCGTATCGGTCCGGACAGGGAAGTGACCCTGCATTTCGCCCTCAAGCTGGACAACGGCGATGTAGTCGACAGTACCTTCGATAAAAAGCCCGCCACCTTCAAGGTCGGCGACGGTAATCTGCTGCCAGGCTTTGAACAGGCCATCTATGGCTTGAAAGCGGGCGACAAGCGCAGTCTGTCGATCAGCCCGGAGCAGGGCTTTGGTCAAGGCAATCCGCAGAATGTCCAGGTCATGCCGCGCAGCCAGTTTCAGGATATGGAGCTGTCGGAGGGCCTGCTGGTGATCTTTAATGACGCCGCCAATGCCGAGTTGCCGGGTGTGGTCAAAACCTTTGACGATAACCAGGTAACCATCGACTTCAACCACCCGTTGGCCGGCAAGGCGCTGAGCTTTGAGGTGGAGATTATTGAGGTCAAAGCGCTCTAAGGTTTAGCCCGCTCCTGTGGGGGCGGCTTTAGCCCTGAGTGTTCCCGCGTGATCCTCGCGATCATGGTGGCTTATACAGATTGCTTCCCCAGTGCCTGCGGCCGCGCCGTACACTAGTCCGCAAGGCCTACCGTCGAGATACCCGCCATGCATATCAAACTCGCCAATCCCCGTGGCTTCTGTGCCGGCGTCGACCGCGCCATTGAGATCGTCAACCGTGCCCTGGAAGTCTTCGGTCCGCCCATTTATGTGCGCCATGAAGTGGTGCACAACAAGTTTGTGGTCGAAGACCTGCGCTCGCGCGGCGCGGTGTTTGTCGAGGAGCTGGATCAGGTGCCGGACGACGTCATCGTCATCTTCAGTGCCCACGGGGTCTCTCAGGTGGTGCGCAGCGAAGCTGATCGACGCGGCTTGAAAGTCTTCGATGCCACCTGCCCACTGGTAACCAAGGTGCATATGGAAGTGGTGCGCTACAGCCGCGAAGGGCGCGAATGCATCCTCATCGGCCACGAAGGCCACCCGGAAGTCGAAGGCACCATGGGTCAATACGACGCCAGCAACGGCGGCAGTATCTACCTGGTGGAAGATGAGGCCGATGTGGCCGCGCTTGAGGTACGTAACCCCGAAGCGCTGGCGTTTGTGACCCAGACCACTCTGTCCATGGATGACACCAGCAAGGTAATCGATGCCCTGCGCAGTAAATTCCCCGCCATCGGTGGCCCGCGCAAAGACGATATCTGCTACGCCACCCAGAACCGCCAGGACGCCGTCAAACAGCTTGCTGCTGAATGTGACGTACTGCTGGTGGTCGGCAGCCCCAATAGCTCCAATTCCAACCGCCTGCGCGAGCTCGCCGAACGCATGGGCACGCCCGCTTACCTGATCGATGGTGCAGAAGATCTCAAGCAGGAGTGGTTTGCAGGTGTTGCGGGTATCGGCATTACGGCAGGTGCATCAGCGCCTGAAGTGCTGGTGCAAGGCGTAATTCAGCAACTGAGCGAGTGGGGTGCAACAGGCGCTCAAGAGCTGCTGGGGCGCCCGGAGAACGTGACGTTCTCTATGCCGAAGGAGCTACGGCTAAAGCAAGTGTGAGGGTCTATTTCTGGTGAAACGCAAAAGCCGACTCATTTGAGTCGGCTTTTGCGTTTTGGCTGCCATGAGCCTGTTACCAGCAGGTCTCTACAGTCCCTGTCCCTGATTCGCCTTTGGTTCCACGGCTATCCAGTGTCAGGTCGCCGCATTCGTTATCCTGTAGCTGAGCGCCGACACGAGCAGCCGTTAGGACTACGCAGCGGGCAATACTACCGCCGCATGCTTGAGCAGTAATGTTGTATCGACGCTCGTCGGATGCAACTGCTGCATCGGCAGCAACACCATAGCCCAACCCCCCTGCACCTAAATTGGCTGTATAGGTCTGGTTTTGTGAGTAGAAGCGTTCTTGGGCTTGGAGTATTTCCATTAGTTTGGCCTGGCCGTCAGCTCGGCCAGAGCGTAATACATAGTTCTGGTAACTCGGGTAGGCGATAGCGGCAAGAATGCCGACTATCGCCACCACAACCATCAGTTCTATCAGGCTGAAACCTTGTTGCTTCATCAATTCTCTCTCCAGTATGTCGCTTTGACTGCATCGCCAGCTCGGCAAACTTCCGCACCATCCACGCAATCATTGCGAAGGATTTCGGTACCAATTAGTACCGTAGGTTTGCCCTCGGAGAGGATCACCGACGGGGTTGGCGGAATCCCCGAGCGTTTCAAGTCAAAGCTGCGTACTGGGTTCTTGGTGCCGTCGGAGGCTGTTTCGGTATACAGCGCGCTGGCATCGACCAAGCTCAGGGCATAGGCGCGTCCGCGGCCCACGTCTGAGCCGCAGGTAGAAACGGCCTGTCCGCGAGGGCTGAAGGTACTGAAGAACACAGCACCGCGGAAGGATATCGAAGTGGAAAGCACCTTCTCACCCCGTGGCAGCTTCAGGTAGAAACCTTTGCTGGCCGCCAGCAGGCTGGTGTTGGGCGTATAGCTGTTGCCCGGGGTCAGCTTGGCGTACTCCTTATCAATTTCTTTGCGCAAGTACGGCAGACCGTTGACGGTGCTTGCTGCGTTGGCCAGGGCCTGATCAATCAGAAATTGGTAAGCATCGAAGAACGTTGGTGTTTCCGGTGCGGTTTTTGCCTGCAGTGCAGTGAGTTGCGCTGCGGAAAGCAGTGCACTGGCAGGGTTATAGGCCTGTGCTGCCAGCACATCCGCTTCAGCCTGCAAGGCATTACCCGATGCAATCAGCGCTGCCTGTTCGGATAACAGGGTTGCGATCTGATTAACAATGGTCTGGCTGTTGGTTGCAGCAGCCCTCAGCGTGGCCGCCTTGGCGGCTTCTGTGCGGTCCAGGAGGTCGGCATAGTTATAGGGGAAGCCGACTGGAAGATCACCAATGTCAGCATCTGCAGCCAGTGCGGCCAATGCTGAGTTGGCTGCTGTAATGACATCGGCAGTTGCTCCCGGCATATCCAGCGCGCTTTGAATCGCGGCTAGCAAGGTGTCCAGCTTGCTAGGTGATCCGGCATTAAGGTTTTCCCGTGTTTCGATAAAAGCAAGAGCCGCATAGTCTGTTCTCAAGACTTCCAGTTCGGCCTGCAGATTGGCGACTTCATCAGTGCGCGCAGGATCTGCCTTAGCAGCAAGGACTTCTGCTTCCTTGTTTTTGATAAATGCGAATGAGTCATCCAAGGAGCGCTGCAGTTCAGTCAGTCGTGCATATTCATAGGCCATTTTGTCTTTGGTGAGCACAAGAGCGGCAAGGTTATTGTCATTGAGCACTGCGTCAGCATGAGCCTGATTTGCGGCTGCAAGTGCGGCTTGGGCTGCATCTCGTGCTGCCAGTTTGGTGGCTGCATCCAGGGCTGAAGCGTTTGCGGCAGCCTGGGCGGTAGTTGCAGTGTTACGTAGGTTTGTGGCAGCGGTTGCTGTATTCGTTGCCAATGTATTGGCAGCACTGGATGCGCTTGTCGCATTAGTAAGATCTGTTTGGGCTGTTGCATCTGCTGCGTTGGCAGTTGCCAGTGCAGCGTTGGCTGCAGTTGCAACGGTTTGCGCATCAGTGAGTGCTGTTGTTGCAGCGTCAAGAGCCGATTGAGCTGCGGTGAGGGCTGCCTGAAAATCGGGGTCGCTCGGATCGCTATCATAATCAGCTTGCGCGGCATTCCGGGCAATTAGCGCAGCATCTACATCACTCTGCCTATTGCTAACAGCGTCTTGGGCGTTGGTATAGTCCGCTGTTGCGGCAGCTTTTGCTGCTGCTGTGACGTCTGCCGCTGCTGTGGCTGTAGCCAGTGCTGCGTCAGCTGCAGCTTTGGCTGTAGCCGCATTGGAAGCATCAGTCTCAGCCAAAGCAGCAGCCGCTTCCGCGTTGGCTGCAGTAATTGCATCAGCATCCGCTATAGGTTGAGCGGTCGCGTAGGCATTGGCTGCTGCGGTATTGGCCGCGTCAGCAGCGATACGTGCAGTATCCAGTGCTGCCGCATCTGCAGAGTCAGCCAGTGCAAGTGTATCCAGATAGAGTTGCTGAACCTTGGCCAGTGCCGCCTGAGCTTTTTCCAGGCTGCTCTGCAGCTTGCTCTGTTGCTGCAGGTTCTCGTTGTTGTCGACCAAGTAAGGGTCGTCGGTGAGAATCTCGTCGATCTGCAGTTGCCGTGCGTTGGCATCGCTCAATGCCTGGGAGGCAGCATTCTGCTTGGCGGTGTGGCCAATGCCTGCACGGTAGTCGACGAAGTTCTGTCTGGCACCATCAACGGCATTGTTGAGGGCCAGCATTTGTGCTTCCAGCCCTTGAATGGTTGCCTGAATCGCAGCGGTATCAGCTGCACTCAGATCGAAGCCGGTGACGTTGGTCAGGTCGCTCTCGGTGATGGTGGTGTAGGTGGTCGGTTTTTCGAATACGTTGCTGTCACGCAGCACGTAAAAACGATCATCGGTTTCAGTGTTGAGTGGGCTTTCACGAAAGCCTGAGCCGACCGAGACGGTGAAATAGGTCTTGCCGCCACGCTCGCGAATCAGTGCCACGTCTGGAGAGCCGAAGAAGCGGCGGTTATCTGCAGCGGTTGTGCCGCCCAACTGAGCGATCCGTCCACCGGTGGCAAAGCCAGTGGCTATGCCAGTATTGGCATTGTTGATATCGAAGCGAAACACCTGGCCGCGCAGGTCGGTGGCATAAATGATGTCAGCAAAACCGTCACCATTGATATCGACGATTGTTGGGTCGGCCGGCATGCTGTTGGTCATGCTGCTGATCTGCAGGTTGGCACCTGTGTCGCTGTTGCTACCCGCGCGCCAGAGCAGTTTGCCGGTTTCAGCATGTGCAATGAACAGCGCGTTGCCGATATTGTCAGCCTTGGGAGCGTTGGTGCCGATGGTGTCGTGATCCTTATCATAGCCACCAGTGAAAATCAGTACTTTGGTTTCCTCATTATTGATCTTCACGTCGGCCAGTTTAGGCGCGGAGAAGGTCATGCCGAGCTTTTCAAAGCCAGGCGTTGGGGTGGGGTTATAGGCGCCTTTGATCATCCACTTGAAGGCCGGTGCATCAATATTGCTGACATCCAGCGCGTAGTAGTTGCTGCCGCCACGGCGCATGCCTGCATAAAGTGTGGCCTTTTCCAGCACGCGGCGCTTGGCTGCTATATCGCCATTGCCTGCTGTGGCCTCACGGTACTTGGTCCAGAGGTTGATCTGGCCGTCCATGCCGTACTTTTTGCTGCTGGAGCCTTTGGCATTAGTTAAATAGGCGCCAGGGTTAGCTAAAAGCTCTTTAGGAATAAAGGCGAATTTTTCATTGCCGGTTTTGGGGTCGATAGCATGAATAAACCCCTCGTTCGATCCGAAGAACATATACAGCTGTTCTGGAGAGGTCAGCGGTGCGTTGTTTACGCGTGCAAGGTCTTCGTCTGTAACGTAGGCAACCAGTTTGGGTTCGTTATGCAGTACGTCAGAAATTGCAAGGCGGTTTGTGCCGTCGGTATTTTTGCCCCGAGCCCAGTTAATGAACCGGTCTTTTTGCGTGGTATTGCTAGCCCCCAGCATTGCATTGGTCAGTGCACTATTTGCGCTAGTTAGTCTATAACTCGCTGAGTTGAGGCTAACGGCATCGGTAACTCCTGCGCTGGCTGTTGCTGTCCTGTCAGCGCCCGTCCAGGTGAAGATATTCCGTGTATCAGGGTTGAGCAGGCGCCCGGCAACCCCGCCCTTGGCCACATCACTGCCATCTGGCGCGGTAGTCCAGAAGCTGGAGGCGCTGTTGCTGAAGAACCCGGTGCTGTCATCAATGGCAGCATTCCCGTTCTGGTCAACGATCAATGGGTTTCCGGCAATATCTTTGCCCAGCTTGTAACGCTTGACGTTGCCGGGCCAGTTGGCACCTTCCGCCGGGCGGAACAATGCGTAATAAAGATCGTTACGGAAGCCCAAGTTGTTAAAGGCGCTTACCGCCACGCTTGGTGCAGCGAAGGACGTGTTTTCTGCAGTGATGTCGACAATAATAGCTTTAAGGGCTTCGGTGAGGCCGGATACGTTATCTGATGTGTAGTAACTGCCGCCGCCAGCTGCAGCAGCGTTTTGTAGTAGTGGGAGATTCACTGCAAAGCCAACAAAGTGCGACGTTACCGTCTGGCTGCGGTTTGTAGGGTCGGCAAAGGGGGCTGGTGCAGGAAACAAATCCTGATTGGCCATGTACTCAGCAAGGTGAGGCAGGCACTGGCCGTTACCGTTACCGCAACTTGATGCTGGGTGTAGGGTGTTTTTATTTGTAACTAGTGTCTTTACTGCTGAGTTAGAGCCTTGGTCGACGGTGGGCTCACCATCTGTGACATATATAATGTGTGATTTTTGGCAGCTATGTTCGATTGGTGAGATGTATTTGTTACCGTTTCTTGAGGATGAAACACTCTTGTCCCCCCATACGCGATTCTGGCCGGTCATATAGAGGTAAGATTCGTAATAAGTTTCTAGCATTGGCGTATTGCCACTTGCAGGTATGTCGTTAACGACATCCTGCATTGAACTGGCGTTAGCTGTTGTTAATCGCTTTACCGGGCTCAATACATAGCCGCCATCATTTCCATCAAATCGCATAAAGCCAACGTTAACATCTTCCTTGGCTTTCAGATCATTGATCAGGTCGTTTACAACGTCCTGCATTACAGCGTTACGGGTTCTATTTTTCTTGCTGGGCGGTATCGCGCTGTTTGCGACGGTGCTTCCCATTGAGCCGGAAGAATCGAGCACAAACAGAATGTTTGGACGTACCTGCTGATCAGCAGGCACGTCTCGAGGCACATAAATTTCGGTGTCATCAGCCAGGGCAGTATTGAATGTCATAAACCCGTAAAGGAAAGCGCTGATGCCAAGGGCGACTGGTCTTAGTTTAAACATGATCTTTCTCCAGTCTTAGTACATGGAAAACTTGAGGATATGGGTCGGCGCCTGGTCGGTGACCGTAATGGCTCCGGCCCAATCGACTTTGAGTGCCAGCTCACTGATCGGGCGTAGTTGACCATTGATCTCCAGTTGGGCGCTGGGGTCGATTGTCATACTGGTGGCTGGGCATTCCTGGCAGGTGTAGGCCATGACACGGCCAAGGCTTGTGTCATTGGGGCTCCAGCTGACGATCAGACGCTCCATTTCGATGATTCGAATCAAGGGCTCGTTGTTGGATTGCTCTTGGGCAAAACTGCTGAAACTGAGTAAGAAACTGAATAGGGCGAAGCAGATACGTGTGCTCATGGTTATATGCTCACTTGTTGTTCTGGAAGGTCATGCCCTGGGCTTGCCAGGAGTAGGTTCCGCTGTCGAGCTCTGCACGTGCTTCCATGTGAAAATCAATGCAAATAAATCGCTCAACGCTGGAGCCGTCCTCGCAGGGTTTCTCCTGAACGTAACGAACGGTATTTGAGGCGCTTTGAGTGCCGGTGATTGGTGTAATCGCCACGGTCGCTCCAGAAGTTGCAGGTAGGCCTACGTTTTTTAGAGCGGTTACTTCCTCTGCCGTTTTCGAGGTGCCCTTGAAGGCCATCGCTGCCAACAACGGTGCTCGATTGGCAAGGTTGGTATTAAAGGCCAGCAATTGTGCGCGCAGTTCATTCTGCGCCTGCTGGAACACCTGGTTGCGGAACTGAGTATTACTGGCCATGCGTTCTTCAAACGTGGAGAAACGCATGGCGGTAACACCGGCGATGGTCAGTACCAGCAAGAAGACCAGCGCCACGATAAGAGTGGCGCCTTTCTGGCTGCGAGAGTCTGTAGGCAAGTTGCGCATGGTTCGCCTCAAAAGGTGTTCTTGAGCTGGATGGTGGTGCTGAAAATCTGTCGTGCACGGCTGTCATTGAATGCCAGTGGTGCAGCATCGAGCAGAACAAAGTTGCGACCAGCGGGTGCGGGTGTCAGGTTGTCAATCGAATTGGCCAGTACGGATATGCGCACGGCGCGGACGTCGTTCCAGTCGGTAACTCTGTCGGCCGAGACATACTGATTGGCACTGCGAGAGTCGCCACTGGTGTTGATGCCGTAGAGCACCTGCAAGCTGTCGATGCCTGAAATCAGCTCCTGAGCTGTTGGCCCCGAAGTCCAGTTGCCTGTGGCTGTATTGAATTTGTAAGCCCGGCAACCGAGTGCTGCCGGCGTGGTGGCGGTAGCTGGGATGATCGAGTAGTGATTGATCAGCAGCATGTTGTTTTCAGTGATTGTATTGCCTAGACAGTCGCGACGTGCTCCTTCAGTAACGGGTGGCTGAAAAACAAAGCCAATACTGTCAGAGGCATTACCACCGCCTTCGCTGGTACATAGCTCGGCAGGAGTTGTTCCAGGGAGTCCCGTGCATGATGGGCGAACCAGCGCCAGTGGTTTGCCACCTTCAAAAACAGGTTCTACATACCCCCCTAGTCGTGCACTACGGGCGATAAACTCAAGTGCAAAGCGTCCGTTCTCCTGCAGTCGGCCCATGGCTTCGTTGGCTGCATAGGTTTGCCGGCTGGAGAGGAAAACCTGGATGACGCCGGTCATCAGCAGCAGTCCTAGCGCCATCGCAACCATAAGTTCAACTATTGATAAACCCAGCTGAGTGCGGCGCAATGTGGTGAAGTTGCTGATGCTCATCGGTGCACCTCAAAAGGGGGGATAGCGGGCGCAAAAGTGTTTTTGGCAGCACGGCCAAGCCAGAAGCCTTGCAGGGTTATTGTGTTGCCTGCTGCCGCGACACCCAGTGTGATGTCGCCGGCAGGCGGGGTAATAAAATCGCGGCTGGTAAAGCGGCCATTGATGGTGTTGGAGGCCAGGTTGGCGTAGCTGCACTGTGCTTCCCAGCGGTCAAAAGCAGCCATCTGTGCTGCTGTACAGTTTTGGGCTGCAACCTTTGCCGAAGTGGCCGGAGAGTAATAATCCGCACAGCGCGCCGTAGGAGGGTTTGCACAGACGGGGGCGGCGGCATATTGGGCGGCGGTACCCGCAGGGTTGGCGCGAATGCGCTCGGCGATGTCTTGCAGGATCCAGGTGGACTGCGAGCGCTGGGCGCTGTCACTGGAACCTTGCAAAGCATTGAGTTGCAGTGCGGCTAAGCCGAGCATGCCGACGGTAAAGATCAACAGCGTGATAAGGACTTCAATCAGGGAGCTGCCGGATTGATTTGGGCTGTATGTCTGCATGAACTGTCTCATCCTTCTCAGTTGCACGCCGTGTCACGGCTGACTTTGCGAAGTGTTGGGCGGCCCTGCCGGTTGATGTCGATACAGCGGGCATCGGTAGGGGCCACTTTGAGCTTGGCGGAGCTGATCTTGAAGGGCGTACTGCCGCAGAGCGAGCAGGTACCGTCGCGCTGAAACACCAGCTTGTTGCTTGCTTGTAGGAAGTTGCTGTTGACCGTCACGCCAGATTTGGCTTGAAAATTACGCAAGCGGTTATTACTGGTGCAGTTATCCATTGCGTCAGCGCCAGTGGCTGGACCTACACACCAGCCATCAGCCCAGCCGGTAGCAGCGTTGGTAGCGGGCAGTACGGCGATCTCTCTATTCTGTTTGACCGCCTCTGAGCGGGCGAAGGCGAGCGCCAGCATCAGTTCACTGGCTTGTCCGCTGACGCGTTGACGAACCGCGAAGTCGCCCATGGCGGGAACCGCAAGCCCCAGGATAACGCCCAGAATGGCAACAGTGATCATCAGTTCTATGAGGGTAAATCCTTTACTTCGCAGCATGGGCGTTCTCGAAGGGAAACTTTCACCCTAATCCTGGCCGCTACGATGCGTCCATTCAATACAAGGGTGATAGCTGGCGGCATTTGCTGCTTGAGTGGTCAGTGCGGGCATGTGCTATTTAAGCGTTCGCTTTTGAGGCGCCCTTGTTTGTTAAGGATTATTCGTCGGGTTTCGTTGATATTTCGATGGCACAGGGTAAATGTGCCGTTACTAACAAAAGTCAGGCCGTTGCCGCTGAAGTGCAACGAGTGCGTTGGGGCCATGCCGCGCCAGGTTAGGGTTGTGTGACTAGGCAGTGTCATGCGAGCAATGATTTCCTCGCCTGGATCGAGCGTGCGATTGCCGTTGCTGTCGAGAAAGTTGGTAAGGGTTCCGGACCAGGGTAGTTGGCACCGGCCATGCTCCTGCAGGGGGCAGAGCGTCACTCTGTTGGTATTGCTCATGGCCTGCCAGCGGGCCATGGTGATAAGCGTGGCAAGTTCGCTGTGGGTCGTTTGCAGGCGTTGTTTCGCTGCTACTTGGCCCAGCGCGCCAATGCTCCAAGCGAGTGCAGAGATAATTGCTGTGGTGATTAGTATTTCGTGCAGAGTAAAGCCTTTTATCGCTTTGATGTTCATCCTGAACCCTCTATTGCTCCGTGTAATTGAGTTTGCGTATGTACAGGCATTACGCCTGTCGCCAATCCAGTGTTGCTGTGTAAGTTTTCCTCCCGATGGGGTGTCAGTGTGATGCGAGTGTTATCAGTGGGCGGTGGTGTAGTGGGTATGCTTGGTGCTTACCTGCTTGCTCGACACAATGTAAATGTTGCTTTGCTTGATCGATTTCAGGCTGGCGAGGAGTCCTCCTGGGCGGGCGGCGGTATCGTCTCGCCGCTTTACCCCTGGCGTTACAGTTCCGCGGTGACTGCATTGGCGCATTGGTCGCAGGATTTCTATCCGCGGCTGGCCGAGCAGTTGCTGGCGCAGACGCAGATTGATCCTGAGGTGCATGTCACGGGGTTGTATTGGCTGGATCTGGACGACGAAACGGACGCGTTGGCCTGGGCGTTGCGTGAAGGGCGGCCGTTGCGTTCTGTGGATGTGTCAGCTGTGCAACGCGCGGTGCCTGCGCTGGCGGAGGGCTTCGGGCGGGCGGTGCAGATGGCGGATGTGGCTAATGTGCGTAACCCTCGGCTAGTCAAGGCGCTGCGTGCAGCGCTAGAGCAGATGCCTAATGTCACGCTGCATGAGCATTGTGCGGTCAATGGCTTTATCCGTGAGGATGGGCGCGTCACAGGGGTGCATACGGCCCAGGGTGACATGTATGCCGATCGCGTGGTGCTGGCTGCCGGTGCCTGGAGTGGTGAGTTGATGAGGACACTCGGCATCGAGTTGCCGGTGGTGCCGGTCAAGGGGCAGATGATTCTGTACAAGTGCGCCGAGGACTTCCTGCCGGCGATGGTGTTGGCCAAGGGGCGTTATGCAATTCCGCGGCGTGACGGTCATATCCTGATTGGCAGCACGCTTGAGCATGCAGGCTTCGATAAAACGCCGACCGACGAGGCGTTGGCCAGCCTAAAAGCGTCCGCAGTCGAGTTGTTGCCGGCGCTGGCGGATGCCGAGGTGGTGGGGCATTGGGCTGGCTTGCGCCCGGGGTCGCCAGAGGGTATTCCGTTTATTGGGCCGCTGCCCGGGCATGAGGGTTTGTGGCTGAACTGCGGGCATTACCGTAATGGTCTGGTGCTGGCGCCGGCGTCCTGCCAACTGCTCACAGACCTGATGTTGGGGCGAGAGCCCATTGTCGATCCGGCGCCTTATGCGCCTGCTGGGCGGTTAGAGTTGGCCGTTTAAGGTTAAGGCGCTTTGCGGCTAGAGCGCCTCGTGTCGTTGTGTATCAATCGATACCAAGCTTCTTCAGGCGATAGCGCATTGAGCGAAAACTCAGGCCCAGGCGCTGTGCCGCGGCGGTGCGGTTCCAGCGGGTTTCTTCTAGGGCCTGCATGATCAGTTTGCGTTCGATGGCTTCGAGGTAATCTTCCAGATTATCGATCTGCGCAAGATTGGCTTCGCCGTTCTCGCTGAGTGGCATGCTGTCGGCCAGGCGCAGGTCGCTGGCGGTGATGCGGTCGTCTTCGCAGAGGGTATAGGCGCGTTCTAGCATGTTTTCCAGTTCGCGCACGTTGCCGGGGAAGCGATAGCTCTTAAGCTTCTCCAGAGCTTCGTCATCTAGTTTGGCGGCGCTCAAGCCAGTGCCCTCGGCCAGGCGCTTGAGCATGATGTCGGCCAGCAGGGCGATGTCTTCGCGACGCTCGCGCAGAGCGGGCACGCGCAGTTCGATTACGTTGAGGCGGTAGTACAGATCCTGGCGGAAGCGTCCGGCCGCAACTTCGCCGGCGAGGTCCTTGTGGGTGGCGCAGAGGATGCGCACATCGACGATCAGTTCCTGTTGGCCGCCGACGGCGCGCACGGCCTTTTCCTGAATTGCGCGCAGTAGTTTGACTTGCATCGGCAGCGGCAGATCGGCCACTTCATCGAGGAACAGGGTGCCGCCGTTGGCCGCCTGGAACAGCCCTTGTTTGTCCTCAATAGCGCCGGTGAAGCTGCCTTTTTTGTGGCCGAAGAACTCGCTCTCCATCAACTCGGTGGGAATGGCGCCGCAGTTGACCGGGATAAAGGGTTGTTCACCACGCGAGCCTTGCTCGTGAATCAGGCGCGCGACCAGTTCCTTGCCGCTGCCGGATTCGCCGCTGATATAGACCGGCGCTTGGCTGCGGGCCAGTTTAAGGATCTGTTTGCGCATAGCCTTCATCGGTGGTGAGTCACCGAGCAGGCGGCTGTCTACGGGCAGTTCTTCACTATCGGCGCTGCGCAGGCGCAAGGCTGCGGCGACCAACTCGCGCAGGCGGCCGAGATCGACCGGCTTGGTCAGAAAGTCGAATGCCCCGGCTTTCAGGGCATTGATTGCGGTGTCCAGGCTGCCGTAAGCGGTGATCATCGCCACTGGCACTTGCGGGTGGCGTTGCAGAATGTGTTGCACCAGTTCCAGGCCGGTACCGTCGGGCAGGCGCATGTCAGTCAGGCACAGGTCGAACGGCTCCTTTGCCAGCCATTCGCGTGCTTCTTTGACGTTGCGCGCGCTGCGGGTGTCGAGCTTCATGCGCCCCAGAGTGATTTCCAGCAGTTCGCGAATATCGGGTTCGTCATCGACGATCAGGGCTCTCTGGCGGGTCATGGTCAGCTCAGTTTGCGCGGGTGGGCGAAGGTGATACGCAGGCAGCTACCGCCACCTTCACGCAGTTTATAGTCGAGGCGTGCCTGGTTGCTTTCGCATAGTTCACGGGAAATATACAAACCCAGCCCAGTGCCTTTGTTTTCTGTGGTGTAGAAGGGTTCGAACAGGTGGTGCAGTTGTTCTTCTGCAACTCCTGGGCCGTCGTCCAGCACTTCGAGCACGGGCAGCTCGCTGTCCGGGTCGCGAAACAGCTTCAGCCAGACCTGGCCCTGCTTGTGCTTCTGCGCGCTGTAGCGCAGGCCGTTTTCCACCAGGTTGCTCAGCACCTGAGTGAGCTGGTGCGGGTCCATGCGGGTCTGGATGCTGCCGCTGCTGGTCTCCAGGTGCAGGGTCTGGTTGGGCGCAGCACTGTTGCGAAATTCGCTGGCAAAACGGTGCAGCCAGTATTTCAAATCCAGCAATTGCGGTTCGGCCTGGCGTCGCCGTGACAGTTGCAGGACGTTCTCGATCACCAGGTTCATTCGCCGTGAATGATCCTGAATGATCTGCGCCAGGCGCAGGTCGGGGCCTTGAAGTTCTTCTGACTCTTGCAGCAACTGTGCGGCGTGGCTAATCGCGCCTAGCGGGTTACGGATCTCGTGAGCAATGCCGGCTGTCAGGCGGCCCAGGGAAGCCAGTTTGAGCTGTTGCGCCTGTTGCGCAATTTGCGAGATGTCATCGAGGAAAATCAGTGTGTGCTTGTGCGCACCACGCTGCAGGGCAATAAAGCTTGGCTGCAGCACGCGCCCGTCCGGTGCGGCCTGCAGGCTGGCGGGGCGCAGGCTTGGGTTGTGTAGCCATTGCTGCATGCGCTTTATCAACTCGGGGCAGTGCGGGTCGAGAATCTTGCCGGTGAGATCGGCATGCCCCAGCAGGTGATTGGCACCCTGGTTGGCCAGCAATACGCGGTGCAATTCATCGAGTACCAGAATACCGGTGCGCATACGCTGCAGGATCAGGGCGTTCAGCGCTTCCAGGTTGGCCACGTCGGCGGCGCGTTGCTCAGCCAGGCTTTCACTGACCTGCAGGCGGCGGGTCAGTCCCTGGACAAACAGGGCCGCGGCAAAGCACAGGGCGCCAAATGCCCCGACCTGCACATACTGACTGGCTGCAGCTGGGCGGCTGAGGCTGAGGTAGAAGGTCAGGTAGATCATGCCGATGGCTGCGACGGCGGCAATCAGCAGGCCGATACGGCCGCGCAGCAAAATGTTGGCAATGGCTACAGCGACGATCAGCAGGTTGCCGATGCCGCTGGGGGTGCCGCCGGCGGCGTAGAACAGGCCGGAGAGCAGGATGACGTCGACCAGCGCCAGGCTGAATATCTGCGCCAGGCGCTTGGGGCGGCGCACGGTGGCGATGATCAGGATGTTGAGTGCCAGGTACAGCCAGCTGCCATTGCGGAACAGCGTCGGATGGGCCATTTCCAGCAAGTCTGTGTGCAGCTCGCTGGAGACCACCATTACCAGCGTCAGGCCGATCACCAGGCGGTACAGGTGGTAGAGCCGCAGGATGCGCCGGCTTTGCTCTCCGCTCAGGGCGAAGTCAGCGCTCATTATTGCGGGGGCCTTGCTCAAGGTGGGCCTGGCTGCAATACCACTGTTCGTCCATGGCTAATGCGTGGTCGCGCGGTACATGCACGCCGCAATGCTGGCAACGCACCATCGGTGCTGGCTGTGCGGAGGTGTTTTGCGCCTCAGGGCGGGTGGGTGTTGGTCGGCTAAAGCGTCGCCACAGCCAGAAGGCGCCGGCGATGATGGCAATCCAGAACAGCAAGCGAAACAGGCCCATGGTGTTCTCTTCTTATCGGTAAGCAGGCAGTTTAGCTAACCCGTCTATGTGCGCCCAGCGTTGAAGCAGTCTGCTTGGCGTCGTTTTGTGAGGTCTTCTCAGGTTTTGTGCCGCGATGCTGCGGCTAATAAAAAGGGAGGCACCTGGCCTCCCTTTTAATGATGTGCCTTGGCTTAGTCGAACAGGCCAAAGGTCAGGTAGCTGAACCAGGAGCGGCTTGGCTGCTCTTCGGTTGCGCCGGCTTTGAGTTCATCCGGGATCTGCTCTTCTGCGTCTTCGTACTGACGAATCACGTCCTGGCTGGCGCGGGTTTCGCCCGGCGGCAGCGGTGTGTCGGTTTCGATCAGACCCAGGGTCGCCTTGGCCAGCCAGGAGCGGCTGTCGGCTTCTGCTTCGCGCGGGACGAACTGGCCGTCGACCAGGCTTGGGTGGTCCGGGTAGTTGAGCTTGAGGGTTTCCAGGCTGGTGGCTGCCAGATCGTCCAGGGTCAGGCGCTGGTAGGCTTCGGTCATCACGGCCAGGCCGTCGCCAACGGCTGGGGTTTCCTGGAAGTTTTCCACCACGTAACGGCCGCGGTTGGCCGCTGCTACGTAGGCGTTGCGGGTCAGGTAGTAATGCGCCACATGAATCTCGTAAGCCGCCAGCAGGTTGCGCAGGTAGATCATGCGCTGCTTGGCGTCTGGCGCGTAGCGGCTGGTGGGGTAGCGGCTGGTGAGCTGGGCGAACTCGTTGTAGGAGTCGCGTGCGGCGCCAGGGTCGCGCTTGGTCATGTCCAGCGGCACGAAACGAGCAATCAGGCCGCGGTCCTGATCAAACGACGCCAGGCCTTTGAGGTAGTAGGCGTAGTCGACGTTGGCATGCTGCGGGTGCAGGCGAATAAAACGGTCGGCGGCGGATTTGGCCGCTTCCGGCTCAACGTTCTTGTAGTAGGCGTAGATCAGCTCCAGCTGTGCCTGCTCGGCATAGCGGCCGAACGGATAGCGCGACTCCAGCGCCTTAAGCTTGGCTACGGCAGCGGTGTAGCTATTATTGTCCAGGTCGGCTTGTGCCTGCTGGTAGAGTTCGGTCTCGCTCAGGTTTTCGTCAACCACCTGCTTCGACGAGCAGGCGGCGGTGAGAGCGAGGATTGCGATCAGCAGCAGGTGTTTCACTTGCATGGCGGCTTGCGTCCCTGTGACGGCGGCTGTCTTGAGCAAAGCCGTCCTGTTATGATGAGCGCCCCCGGTACCCCTGGGGCAAAGACGCCGTATTTAACCACAAGCGTGTAGCCGAAACCAAAGGCTAGACCCCCTCTGTTGCCGAGCATGTCCTCTATTAATAAGCAGATCATTGAACTGAACGCCGAGGTGCCCTATGAAATGGGCGGTCAACGCCTCGATCAAGTCGCCGCACTCCTGTTTGCCGAGCACTCGCGTTCGCGTCTGTCTGCCTGGATTAAAGAGGGGCTGCTGACGGTTGACGGTGCTGTGTTGCGTCCGCGCGACATCGTCCATGGTGGTGCCCTGTTGGCGCTCAAGGCCGAACAGGAAGCGCAGGGCGAGTGGGTCGCTCAGGATATCGCGCTGAATATCGTCTACGAAGACGAGCAGATCCTGGTCATCGACAAACCGGCCGGTCTGGTGGTGCATCCGGCTGCCGGGCACGCCGACGGCACCTTGCTCAACGCCTTGTTGCACCATGTGCCGGACATTATCAACGTGCCGCGTGCCGGCATTGTGCATCGCCTGGACAAGGACACCACCGGCCTGATGGTGGTGGCCAAGACCATCGAAGCGCAGACCCGTCTGGTCGATCAATTGCAGAAGCGTAGCGTCAGCCGTATCTACGAGTGCATCGTGATCGGGGTGATCACCTCGGGCGGCAAGATCAATGCGCCAATTGGACGTAGCTCTTCGCAGCGTCAGCGTATGGCGGTGAGCGATGGTGGCAAGCCGGCAGTCAGTCATTACCGCGTGCTGGAGCGTTTCCGCTCGCACACGCATACGCGGGTCAAGCTGGAAACCGGGCGCACGCACCAGATTCGCGTGCACATGAGCCATATCGGTTATCCGTTGGTGGGTGACCCGGTCTATGGCGGGCGCTTCCGCATCCCGCCGGCCGCCAATCCGAGCATGGTGCAGACGCTCAAGGAGTTCCCGCGTCAGGCCTTGCATGCGCGGTTTCTCGAACTGGATCATCCGCTTACCGGCGAGCGAATGAAGTGGCAGTCGCCATTGCCGGATGATTTTGTCTGGTTGCTGACGCTGCTGCGCCAGGACCGTGAGGCGTTTATTGGTTAACCAGATTGGGTGAAGGGATGCACGACTGGCTGACACCGCAATGGCCTGCTCCGGCAAGGGTAAAGACCTGTGTGACTACCCGCACTGGTGGTGTGAGTCTGGCGCCTTATGACAGCTGCAACCTGGGTGAGCATGTCGGTGATCAGCCGCCAGCGGTGCAGAAGAACCGTCAGCGTCTGATCAGTCTGCTCGGCTGCAAACCGGCCTGGTTGCAGCAGGTGCATGGCGTGGCCGTGGTTGAGGCCGATCCGCTGCGAGTGCACGAAGCCGATGCCAGTTGGAGCAACAAGCCAGGCATCGCCTGCACCGTGATGACTGCCGACTGTTTGCCGGTACTGTTCTGCGACCGCGCCGGCACCCGTGTTGCCGCCGCACACGCCGGTTGGCGTGGCTTGGCAAACGGCGTGCTGGAAGCCACGCTGGACAAACTGGGCGTTCCGGGTGAACAGGTGCTGGTCTGGTTTGGCCCCGCAATCGGGCCGCAAGCCTTCGAGGTAGGCGGGGAGGTGCGTGAAGCCTTTGTCGCCCAGCACGCATCGGCTGCCGCGGCCTTTGTGTCGAGTGGCAACCCAGGCAAGTTCCTCGCCGACATCTATCAACTGGCCCGTATACGCCTGGCCGCTCGTGGTGTTGAGGCGGTGTATGGCGGCGACTTCTGTACGGTCAGTGATCCGCGTTTCTTCTCCTACCGCCGCGCTGCGCAGACCGGGCGCTTCGCCAGCCTGATCTGGCTGGTCAACTGATTCTGGCCTGCCGCGTTTGCAGCAGCTGACTCAGGTCAACGTCGCACGGCTTGAAACCCGCACAATCGACCTCATCTACTCTTCATCCGCAGGCTTTTCTGTTTTGGGTGCGATTCAGTGCACCGGCCTGCCATCACCACGAGGGTTGATTGTTTATGCGTATTGATCGTTTAACCAGCAAGTTGCAACTCGCGCTCTCTGATGCGCAATCCCTGGCTGTGGGGCTTGATCACGCAGCCATCGAGCCGCTGCACCTGATGCAGGCACTGCTTGAGCAGCAGGGTGGCTCGATCAAGCCATTGCTGATGCAGGTCGGTTTTGATGTCAACAGCCTGCGGCTGGCCCTGGGGAAAGAACTCGACCAGCTGGGCAAAATCCAGAATCCATCCGGCGACGTCAACCTGTCGCAGGATCTGGCACGCCTGCTCAACCAGGCTGATCGCCTGTCGCAGCAGAAGGGTGACCAATTTATCTCCAGCGAACTGGTGCTGCTGGCGGCCATGGATGAAAACACCAAGCTGGGCAAGCTGCTGCTCGGTCAGGGTGTCAGCCGCAAGGCGCTGGAAAATGCCATCGCCAACCTGCGCGGCGGCGATGCGGTTAACGACCCTAACGTCGAAGAAAATCGCCAGGCCCTGGACAAGTACACCGTCGACCTGACCAAGCGCGCTGAAGAAGGCAAGCTCGACCCGGTGATCGGTCGAGACGACGAGATCCGCCGCACCATTCAGGTGTTGCAGCGTCGCACCAAGAACAACCCGGTGCTGATCGGTGAGCCCGGCGTGGGCAAGACCGCGATTGCCGAGGGCTTGGCCCAGCGTATCGTCAACGGCGAAGTACCCGATGGCCTGAAGGACAAGCGCCTGCTGTCGCTGGATATGGGCGCGCTGATCGCGGGTGCCAAGTTCCGCGGCGAGTTCGAGGAGCGTCTGAAGGCGGTGCTCAACGAACTGAGCAAGCAGGAAGGGCGAATCATCCTGTTTATCGACGAACTACACACCATGGTCGGCGCCGGCAAAGGCGAAGGTTCGATGGATGCCGGCAATATGCTCAAGCCATCCCTGGCGCGTGGTGAGCTGCATTGCGTCGGTGCGACCACGCTCAATGAGTACCGCCAGTACATCGAGAAGGATGCGGCGCTGGAGCGGCGCTTCCAGAAGGTGCTGGTCGATGAGCCGAGCGAAGAAGACACCATCGCCATTCTGCGCGGCCTGAAAGAGCGCTACGAGGTGCACCACAAGGTGGCCATCACCGACGGTGCGATCATCGCCGCGGCCAAGCTGTCGCACCGCTATATCACCGACCGCCAGCTGCCGGACAAGGCCATCGACCTGATCGACGAGGCGGCCAGTCGTATTCGTATGGAGATCGACTCCAAGCCTGAAGTGCTGGATCGCCTGGAGCGTCGCCTGATTCAACTCAAGGTTGAAGCCCAGGCGCTGAAGAAGGAAGACGACGAGGCGGCGATCAAGCGTTTGGCCAAACTCAACGAAGACATCGCCCGCCTGGAGCGTGAGTACGCCGACCTGGAAGATATCTGGAAGTCGGAAAAGGCCGAGGTGCAAGGTTCGGCGCAGATCCAGCAGAAGATCGAGCAAGCTCGGCAGGAGCTGGAGGCGGCGCGGCGCAAGGGCGATCTCAATCGTATGGCTGAGTTGCAGTACGGGATTATTCCCGATCTGGAGCGCAGCCTGCAGATGGTCGATCAGCACGGCAAGAGTGAGAATCAGCTGCTGCGCAGCAAGGTCACCGAGGAAGAAATCGCCGAAGTGGTGTCGAAGTGGACCGGCATCCCGGTGAGCAAGATGCTCGAAGGCGAGCGCGACAAGCTGTTGAAAATGGAAGGTCTGCTGCATCAGCGGGTGATCGGTCAGGACGAGGCGGTGGTGGCCGTGGCCAATGCGGTGCGGCGCTCTCGTGCCGGCTTGGCTGACCCGAATAGGCCGAGCGGTTCGTTCCTCTTCCTTGGCCCAACCGGCGTCGGCAAGACCGAGCTGTGCAAGGCGCTGGCCGAGTTCCTCTTCGACACCGAAGAGGCGTTGGTGCGCATCGATATGTCCGAGTTTATGGAGAAGCATTCCGTGGCGCGGCTGATCGGTGCGCCGCCGGGTTATGTCGGCTACGAGGAAGGTGGCTACCTGACCGAGGCTGTGCGCCGTAAGCCCTATTCGGTGATCCTGCTGGATGAGGTGGAGAAGGCGCACCCGGATGTGTTCAACGTGCTGTTGCAGGTGCTGGAAGATGGCCGCCTCACCGACAGCCATGGCCGCACCGTGGACTTCAAGAACACTGTGGTGGTGATGACCTCCAACCTGGGCTCGGCGCAGATTCAGGAGCTGGTCGGTGATCGTGAAGCGCAGCGTGCGGCGGTGATGGATGCGGTGGGCTCGCACTTCCGGCCGGAATTTATCAACCGGATCGATGAAGTGGTGATCTTCGAGCCGCTGGCCCGCGAGCAGATTGCCGGTATTGCGCAGATCCAGCTGAGCCGTTTGCGTCAGCGTCTGGCTGAGCGTGAGCTGAGTCTGGAGCTGTCCGATGACGCGCTGGACAAGCTGATTGCTGTTGGTTACGACCCGGTTTACGGTGCGCGGCCGCTCAAACGTGCCGTACAGCGCTGGATCGAAAACCCACTGGCACAGTTGATCCTGTCGGGCAAATTTGCCCCTGGCGGCAGCATTGTCGGGCGGGTTGAGGCCGACGAGATTGTCTTCAGCTAAGTCATAGCCTGGCGGCCAAATGAAAACACCCCGGTTCAGCGAGGCTGGCCGGGGTGTTTTTATATGGGGCTCACAAGTGTTTGAGCAGAACTTCCAGTGCGGCAGCCTGGTCATCGGCCAGGTCGATAATGTGAAAGCCTGCCCAACAGTGCTGGCCATCAGCGCCTGGGCGGCTCCATAGACAGTCGGCGCCCAGGGTGATCTCACAGACCCCCTCAATTTCCTGTTCGCTGACCAGACGGCATTCAATCAGTTCATCAGCGGTCAGTGGGGTATCGCTGAACAGCATGAAGCCATCGGCAGACAGGTCCACCACGCGGCCCAGGCGCTGGCCTGAGTGCAGATCGAAGACCTCCAGCTGCAGCTCGGCGCTATGCCGGCTATGCAGGCGACGTTCATCATCCATACGACTTCCTTATTCTTGAGGCTCTGCCGCGCGCCCGGTAAAACGCTGCAGCACGCGATAAATGGCGGTAAGGGCACGGTCCACCAGTGGTGCACCTCGTTCAGGGGTGACGATGCGCGCCAGCCCTTGTTCCATTTCGCTGGCCAGTTGGGTGATCGGTTTGATGGCCACCCGTTGGCCGCTTTGATCGACAAACATGTAGTTGCGGGTTGTCGGGCTGAACCAGGACAGCTTGAGCGTGCGCACCTGCTGGCCATTGACGAACTCGAACCAGGTGCCGAATTCGATATGGCTCAGTTCCTTGATCAATGCCTGGGCGCGCGCTGAGAGGGTCGACTCGCGGGGCGCCAGGGTGGCCAGGGCAGCATCTTCGCCGAGCATGGCGCCCAATGGGCTTTCGGGCAGATTGGGTGTGAGCTTGGCTGCAACCAGCGGTTGTTTGGCCTGTACGGCGTGTTGGCAGGCAACCAGATCCTGCAGCAGGCGGCGAATGCCATCCTCGTGATAGCCGCCGAGCAGTTCCAGGCCTTTACGCAGGTCTTCCAGCAGCGGCACGCGCAGTTTCTGCAGACGCTCACGGCCGGCATCGTCGAGCAGGGTGCCGCTCCAGGCCAGTTGCTCGGCTGCTTCACAGGCACGTTGCCATTCCGGGCTGCGTTCGCCATTGCGCAGCAACACGAACACCAGAACGTCGGCCCAGGTCAGCTCAAGGAAGTTGCGAATGATGGTAGGCGGTTGGCGATCGGTCAGGCTCTTGGCGATGACCTCAACTGCGTGCTGGCGTGCGCCGAGCAGTTTGTCGCGACCTTTGGCCGCTTCCACGGCGCGGCGTTCGCGCAACTCGACCTTGTGCCGCAGGGTGGCAACGAATTCGTTGAGCTCTTCCAGTAGGCCTTCAAACAACTGCAGGTCGCCGAAGAAATCATGGATGACCCGTTCGACCACCCACTGCATCTTGGCTAGCAGACCGCGCTCATCGCCTTCGCCGCCATACAGCACGCCAGCCTGGGCCATGGCGTTGAGCAGGCGCCGGGCTGGGTGGTGGTGCTGGGTAAACAGCGCTTTGTCCTGCAACGCAACCTTTAGATAAGGCGTGTGCAGGTGCGACAGGGTGGTCTTGCAGCTGTCGGGCAGGTTGTCGTCGTCGAGAATAAAGTCGAAGAGCATGCCCACCAGGTCAATGACATCGGCTTCCTGGTCGGAAACCTTTTGCTGGCCAGGCAGCTCGCTGTGGGCTTCCAGCTGTTGTTGCAGATCGGCCTTTAAGCCTTCTACCTGCTGCGGGCGGCTCAGGCGCTGCGACAGGTCATTGGCCGATTGCTGCTGCATGCGGTTGAGGGCATCCAGCAGGGCTGAGGCGCTGTAGGTGCTGGTCGCTTCACGCGGGGTGAAGCTGGCAATGCTGCGTGTGCCGCCAAGCAGCGGGGCGTCGAGGTCGCGTTGGCGGTGTTCGCCGAGCAGGGTTGCCAGGCTGCCGAGCAACTCCAACGGGTCGTTAGGCGGAGGACCGCTCAGATCCGTACTGCTGGCGTTGTATGTGCTTGCGCCTGGCTGCGTGGGCGTTGGGTTGGCGGTGTTTCTGCCAGCACCGCTGTGGGTTTCTTGCGGCGTCTCAGCCGTGGCGCTTGCGGGAGTCTTGGGGCGTGCCTGGGTGTTGCGTTGGGCGCTGTACTTCAGATTGGGCAGTACGCCGGCTTCGATCAGGCGCTGGTTGAGCGCGGCGTAGATGCTGTCCAGGCTCTGCATGACATGGGTGTCAAACAGGGTATAGAGGATCACCTTTATACGCAGTGGAAACGGGCAGGGCGTCAGGGCGTCACGGAACGCCTGGGCAATCATCTGCGGGCCGAAGGGGTTGATGTCTTCGCCAAGTTTCTGGCCGTTGTTCAGCAGGGCCAGGCGTTGTTCCAAGGCAAACAGCGGTTGGGCACAGCGTGCTTTGACCCGGCTGACCATATTGGTGACTTGCAGGCTTTCTTCATAATCCTCGTTCTGCACCAGTGCCATCTGCTCGGCATCCAGTTCGGTGGTGCTGGGTGGCGGCTTGAGCTTGCCTTCGAGGAAGTCGGAGAAGTTCTGCGCAATCTGCTGGTGGTAACTGCGCTCTATCTGTGGGCGCTGTTTGCGGATCTCACGCATGTTGTCGAAGAACAGCGTTTGTACCTGATTGTTCTCGGCTTTTTCAGCGCACTCGAACAGCGTGTCGTCGACCTGGGCGAAGACCCCGGTCAGGTGCTCAGCCAAACGATTCATCACCAGCTTGCGACAGCTCTGCACCAGTTCGCCGAAGCGTGGCTGAATGCCACGGTTGGCAAGGGTCTGCACTGAAGAAGGTGGGGTTGGCGGTATGCCCTGGTTGCTCATGGACTTTCCTGGCTGGAGCCTTGCGGCTGGTGCGTCCTGCAATGAATACAGACATAGGGAAGATATAGCAGCCGCTCACACAGCTGCAAATCATTGTACTAAAAGCAATTTAAGGGGTTGACAGGTGCGCGCGGAACCGTAAAATGGCGCGCCTCAGAACAGCAAACGAGATTAACACCTCCAAGCAACTTCTGAGAAAGGATGTAAGTAGTTCCGCGATAGCTCAGTCGGTAGAGCAAATGACTGTTAATCATTGGGTCCCTGGTTCGAGTCCAGGTCGCGGAGCCAATCCTTCATCGGGGTATAGCGCAGTCCGGTAGCGCGCCTGCTTTGGGAGCAGGATGTCGGGAGTTCGAATCCCCCTACCCCGACCACTTTTGGGTCGTTAGCTCAGTTGGTAGAGCAGTTGGCTTTTAACCAATTGGTCGTAGGTTCGAATCCTACACGACCCACCATTTCAAGCGAGCTTGAAAGTAAAAAACCCGCCTAGAGCGGGTTTTTTATTGTCTGCGATTTATTCCGGAAACTGCCAGGGCGTCGCGCGGGTGGCACTGCCTGCAGGTGCGGCGACGGCCGCTCCTGCAGGGCTGGCGCACAAATCAGTGCAGCTTGAGGCGAGGTTCGGTGCTGCGGCCGATACGGTCGCCCAGCATCATCAGCAGGGTGCGCGTCATCCCGTACAGGGCAACCTGGTGCATGCGATAGAGCGACACGTAAAACATGCGGGCCAGCCAGCCCTCGAGCATGACGCTGCCGGTCAGATTGCCCATCAGGTTGCCAACGGCGGAAAAGGTCGACAGCGAGATCAGTGAGCCGTAATCGCGGTAGCGGTATTCCGGCAGCGGCTTGCCCTCGATGCGCAACTTCAGCGATTTGGCCAGCAAGGACGCTTGTTGGTGCGCCGCTTGTGCGCGCGGCGGCACGTTGCGGCCCTCGCTACCCGGTTGCGGGCAGGCAGCGCAGTCACCGAAAGCAAAGATGTTGTCATCCTGGGTGGTTTGCAGGGTCAGGCGCACCTGCAACTGGTTGATGCGGTTGCTTTCCAGGCCATCCAGATTCTGCAGAAACTCCGGTGCGCGGATGCCGGCTGCCCAGACTTTCAAGCTGGCCGGGATGATCTGCCCCTGGGCTGTATGTAGCGCATCGGCCGTGACCTGGCTGACGGCTGCGCCGGTGAGCACGGTGACGCCAAGTTTCTCCAGAGTCTGGTGTACCGGCTGACTGATGCGTTCAGGCAGGGCGGGCAGTACCCGTGGGCCGGCTTCGATCAGGGTGATGCGCATGTTTTCCGGGCTGATGCGGTCCAAACCATAGGCGGCCAGCTCGTGCGCGGCATGGTGCAGTTCGGCGGCCAGTTCGACTCCGGTGGCTCCGGCGCCGACGATGGCAATATTGATCAGCTCGGTGGCTTCGCTCTGGCTGGCGTGGGCACGCAGGTAGTGGCTCAACAGTTGACGATGGAAGCGTTCGGCCTGCTCGCGGGTATCGAGGAACAGGCAGTGCTCCGCTGCTCCGGCGGTGCCGAAGTCATTGGTGGTGCTGCCCACGGCAATCACCAGGCTGTCATAAGTCAGCTCGCGTGCTGGCATCAGCACCTGGCCGTGATCATCCAGGGTGGCGGCCAGGCTGATGCGTTTTTCTGCGCGGTTGAGGTCGCTCATCCGTCCCAGCTGGAACTCGAAGTGATTCCACTTGGCCTGCGCCACGTAGTTCAGTTCGTCACCGGAGGAGTTCAGTGAGCCGGCGGCTACTTCATGCAGCAGCGGTTTCCAGATGTGCGTCAGGTTGGCGTCGACCAGGGTGATTCTCGCCTGGCCACGCTTACCCAGGGTTCTACCCAGGCGGGTAGCAAGCTCCAGTCCGCCGGCGCCACCGCCGACAATTACGATTTGATGAGTCATCAGACACGCTCACAAGGCTTTTAAGAAAAGGCAGTGAGTCGGTATGGGCGAGCGCCAGGCAGCTCATAGCACCAATCGACTCAGAAGACGGCTCAGCACGCCGAGGGCAATCACCACTATCACGATGATCAGTAGCAGTCGCCAAACCTTGAACGGCTGCCGCTCGACCTGATGCTGTGGCGCGCTCAGGTAGTGCTCGACACGCTTCTGGTCATCAGGGTTAAGGCGACTGGACATGATGGCCTCGAATAAATGGGGCAATCAGGGGGCGATTGCGGGCTGAGGAGGGGCATTCTAGCTGCCCGGCTTATAAGGGCTCAACGCGCAGGCTGTCATTCAGGCGAATAATGCCGCCTTGCAACACGCGCGCGGTGATCCCGCCGTGGCCGCGCATGGCTTGGAAGGTGCCCGGTCCCAGGCGCTCTTCCAGTTTTGCGCAGGGTTGGCACCAGCCGGTGGTCTCGAGTATCGCTTGACCAAGGCGAAAGCGTCGCCCCTTGAGGCTGAACAGGTTGATGCCGCTGATGGCGATATTGCGCCGCAACTCAATAGCGCCGATGGGCGTGTCTGCAGCGCGACCCATGAGCGCACTGATGACGGCCAGATGTTCCCACTGGATCAGGGTGACTTGCCGGGCATTACGAGGGCCGGGACGGCTATGGTCGCCCGTGAGTCCTGCTTCGCGGCGCGCTTCGACAGCATCCAGTTCGATCATCGCGGCACGCGAACTGGGGCGCACGCCAATCCAGCGTACACAACCCTGTTGCGGCACTGCGGCGAGCAGTTCATGCAGCGGGCTCACAGGCTGATTCCTACATCAAATAGCACGGTACGGCCGAGATTGTTGCGCAGAAACTCCGGTGCGTCCGGGTGGGCGAAGAGCACGCGGGCAAAGGTCGGCCCCACCAGTGACAGCGAGCGCCAGCCCTGGCGGAGGAACTCGGTTGGTGGTGGGAAGTGGCTGTTGAAATCCGGCACCGCGCGTTTGAGGTTGACGTAGGCAAGCAAATCCAACTCGCCCAGGTCGAGGCCGCGCTCTTGGTAGTTGTGGGCTTTCTTGCGCAGTGTCGGCGTCAGGCGTTGCTGCAGCTCACGGGCACCAATACGCCTGGGCTTGGGCTCGCGGCGCACCAGCTGACTGAGCGAGAAGGCGCTGCGCCGGCGCTCCAGTTCGGCACGCCACTCGTCATTCAGGCGCCGGCCCTCGTCGAGAACGAAGAACACTTCAAAGCTTGCTTCGCGGAACAGCACGTCCGGCGGCTCATGGCCGGCGGCGCTGAACTCATCGAGGCGGTGGTTGACATTCAGGGCCTGCAGCAAGCGCTGGCAGACCCAGCGCTCGCGCTCCCACTTGCGGGCGTTGGAGAGAAAGGCGTTGGCCTGTTCGGCCTGGTGCGTCAGCAGGCGCAGGTAGTCGGAGTCATCCATGGCTTCAGCTTAGCGCGCCGGCTTGGCGTCGTGGTAGCCCTCTGCGGCGGTTGTTTCAGGCTTGCCATGTGCGGCGGTAGACTGCTCCAGATTAGCCCACGGGTGTGGAGTGCTTCTGCATGATTGCCGCGCAATTGCTGTCTTCAACCAGCCTGCTGTTGGGATGGCTGATTTATCTGCCTCTAGTGTGCTGGGCGATCTGGCGTGCTCCCTGGGTTGAGCTGTGCACTGATCTGCGGCGCCAGCACCTGCTGGGTGGCACGGCGCTGGCGCTGTTTCTGCTGTGGCTGGTGCGCCGCGATTTCGACTCTGGCCTGTCCTTCCACTTTATTGGTATGACTGCGGTGACGCTGCTGCTGGATTGGCCGCTGGCCATGCTGGCGGGACTGGTCGCGCAGCTGGGGTTGCTGGTGCTGGGGCGGCAGGATTGGGCTGCGCTGGGGGTGAATGGCGTGTTGTTGGTGGTGATTCCGGTGTGGGTCACCGAGGCCTGCGCCCTGTGGGTTGAGAAAAAGCAGCCGCGCAACCTGTTCGTCTACATCTTCTGCAGTGGCTTTTTCGCCGCGGCGCTAGCGACACTGCTGTGTATTGCGACGGCCTTCACCTTGCTCTGGATTGATGGATTGTTTCCAATGCCGCCCTGGCTGGAGGATTTCATCGGTTATCTCTGGTTGGTGATTTTTCCCGAGGCCTTTATCAATGGCATGCTGGTTACGGCGCTGGTGGTTTTCTATCCGGATTGGCTGGAAACCTTCAATCGCACGCGTTACCTGGCTGCGCCGTGGAAGGATGACGATGCACCGCGCTGATGGTGTTGCCTTCGCTGCAGTGATCCGCCTGCCTCATTTGATGCAGGTCAAACTCTTGCAGTCGGTCTGAGTCATGCTGATGGCAACAGTCAGGAGGGTGAAGAATGGGTGTGTATCAGTGGGCCAGGCAGGAGATAAAGCGCAGTTTGCAGGGCGTAGATGGCCAGGGTTTTGATCAGGCCATGGCATTGCGGGCGCTACTGAGTGCCGTGGTTGAGCGCAGTCGTAGTGGTCGCAGTGCTGCGGATCTGGCCGCAGAGCTGCAGTTTCTCGCCGACAATCTGGACGATGAGCGCGACTACAGCTTTATGCGACCTTGATGATCAGTGCTGGCGTGGTGGCAACTCGCCGGAAAACACATCATCTTCCAGCGGGTTGCCGGCAATGGCATGTTCTTCCGCTGCCCAGGCGCCGAGGTCAATCAGCTTGCAGCGCTCGGAGCAGAAGGGGCGATTCGGGCTCTGTGGGCCCCATTCAACAGGTGCCTTGCAGGTTGGGCAGGCAACCAGGGTTGGGGTGCTCATATTTGGCCTCCGCGTAGAGTCAGGTAATAGCGGTGCAGGCGTTCTACTTCGGCCTGCAACCAGTGCAGATCACGGTCGTTGAGTAGCACGTCATGGGCGTGGCGCAGGCGCTCTTCGCGGCTAGCCTGGGCCTTGAGAATGGCCTGTACCTGCTCATTCGAACTCTGGTCGCGAACCATGGTGCGTTCTACCTGCAATTGCTCGGGTGCATCCACCACCAGTATGCGCTGGGTCAGGCGATGTTGGCCGGACTCAACCAGCAGCGGTGAAACCAAGATGGCATAGGGTGATTCGGCGCGTGCCAGGTACTGGATGATTTCCTGGCCGATCAGCGGATGCAGCAGGGCTTCCAGCCAGCGTCGTTCATCAGCATCGGCAAAAATCCGGCTGCGCAGCGCTGTGCGATCCAACTGGCCGTCCGCCTGCAACACATCGCTACCAAAGTGCTCGGCGATCTTGGCCAGTGCCGGCTTGCCGGGCTCAACCACCCAGCGTGCGGCATGATCGGCATCGACCAGGTGCACGCCAAGATCGATAAAGTGCTGGGCCACAGCACTCTTGCCGCTGCCAATGCCGCCGGTGAGGCCAAGAATCCAGGGTTTTGTGCTCAAGGTGCGCGCTCGTGTCAGCCATCCAGGGGCGCGATTGTAGTGCAGCTGCTTGGCTGGTGGCGAACAGTAGGAGCGGGCGATGCCCGCGAAAGATACGTGGTATCTACAGGCTCGCTGGATTGCGATCAAAAGTCGGCGCCGGAAGAGCCTGGGGGAGGGCTCCCCAGATTGCATCCGGGCTACGTCCTTAAGATGGGCTTTAGCCGCGATAGCTCTTGAAATACTCGCTGCTAAAGCGCCTTCCGCTGCCGGTGGTTTGATTAGAGCCCGGCTATCTGCAAATAGCTGGAGGTGATTTGCTCACCCCAGAGCAAGGCAATCCACCCGGCAATTGCCAGATAAGGGCCGAAAGGGATGGGCGTGCTGGTTTCGGCATTGCGCATACGCAGCATGATGGTGCCCAGCACCGCGCCCACCAGCGATGACAGCAGGATGGTCAGCGGCAATACTTGCCAGCCGCCCCAGGCGCCGAGCATGGCCAGCAACTTGAAATCGCCATAGCCCATACCTTCCTTGCCGGTAACCAGCTTGAACAGCCAATACACCGACCACAGGCTCAAATAGCCAGCAATCGCCCCCCAGAGAGCATCTTCCAGGCTGGCAAACAGGCCAAAGCTATTGGCAATCAACCCAAGCCAGAGCAGCGGCAGTACCAACGAGTCCGGTAGCAGCTGATGGTCGACGTCAATCAGGCTCATCGCCAGCAAGCCCCAGGTCAGTAGCAACATACCGCCAGCCTGCCAGGTAAAACCGAAATGCCAGGCGATAAAGGCTGATAGCAGGCCGCAGGTCAGTTCAACCAGCAGGTAGCGCAGGCTGATGGGAGATTTACAGTTGGAGCACTTACCGCGCAGAAACAGGTAGCTGATAACCGGGATGTTTTCCCAGGGCTTTATTTCATGACTGCAGTGTGGGCAGCTGGAGTTGGGTAATACCAGATTGAATGTTGTGGCCTGCGGCTCGGGGGGCTGATCCAATATCTCGCGCGCCTGCGCACGCCAGTCGCGTTGCATCATGATGGGCAGGCGGTAAATCACCACGTTGAGGAAGCTGCCGATTAGCAGGCCCAGTACCAGGCATACACAAACAAAGGCCAGCACATGGCTGGCCATAAAATCGATTACGGACATAGATTAAACAACGGCGCCCAGTTGGAAGATTGGCAGATACATGGCAATAATAAGGCCGCCAACCAATACACCGAGTACAGACATGATCAGGGGCTCCATCAGGCTTGTAAGTCCATCGACTGCGTTGTCTACTTCTGCTTCGTAATAACTGGCAACTTTATCCAGCATCATATCCAGTGCGCCGGACTCTTCACCGATAGCGGTCATTTGTATCGCCATTGAGGGGAATGCCCCAGTGGTACGCATGGAAAAGTTGAGCTGCATACCAGAGCTGACGTCCTGCTTGATTTTTTGAACTGCTGTCTTGAAGACAATATTGCCTGTTGCCCCTGCTACGGAGTCCAGTGCTTCTACGAGCGGGACGCCAGCAGCAAAGGTTGTGGCCAGTGTGCGTGCATAGCGTGCAACTGAAGACTTGTAGATGATGTCGCCGACAATCGGTGCTTTAAGGGCGGCGCGGTCGATCCAATTCCTGAATTTCTCTGAGCGTTTTTTGAATTCGCTTAGTGAGAATAACGCTGCGAAGATTATTACAAGAATGATGAACCACCACTCTTGTAGCGCCTGAGATATTCCGATAACAAATTGAGTAAATGCAGGTAATTCGGCGCCAAAGTTAGCAAATACAGATTCAAACTGAGGAACAACTTTTATCAATAGAATAGCTGAAACAATAATTGCCACTACAACTACTGCTATAGGGTAATTCATTGCCTTTTTGATTTTGGCTTTCAGCGCTTCCGTCTTTTCTTTATATGTGGCAACGCGGTCAAGAAGATCCTCGAGTGCCCCGGCCTGCTCACCGGCATCCACAAGGTTGCAGAATAGATCATCGAAATATTCCGGTCGGGTTCTGAGTGACGCCGCAAAGCTGTTGCCTGCCGCAACATGTTGTTTTATGTCGTCTACCAGTTTACGCATGTTGGGATTATCCAAGCCCTCCGCAATGATATCGAAGGCTTGCAAGAGCGGAACGCCGGCCTTCATCATGGTGGCCATTTGCCGAGCAAAAAGCGCTATGTCTATGGGCTTGATTTTTTTGCCAGTATTAAAAAGTGAGGCGGATTTTTTTCGGACTTTGGTCGGATTGATACCTTGCTTACGTAGCTGTGCTTTTACCAGTGCAGGGTTGATACCACTGGTCTCACCTTTTACCTTGGAGCCTTTTTTATCAGTACCTTCCCACGCAAAGGTGCTGGTTTTTATCTCTTTAACGGCCATCGGTTAGTCCTTAGTCACGCGGTTCACTTCTGCGAGGCTGGTCACGCCTTGCATGGCTTTCAGCAGCGCTGAAGTACGCAAGTCATTAAAGCCGTCTTTACGCATCTGCTCGGAAATATCAATAGAGTTGCCTTCCTCCATGATAATCCGTTGCAGGGCCGGCGTGTTTTTAACCACTTCATAAATCCCGACACGTCCCTTGTATCCGCCATTGCAATTTTCGCAGCCGACAGGTTCATAGATTTTGAATGTGCCAATCTTGTTTTCCGGAAAGCCTTCTTCAAGCAGCGTTTCCCGAGGAACCTGTATCTCTTTCTTGCAATGACTGCACAGCTTGCGAGCCAGACGCTGCGCGATGATCAGGTTGACCGAGGTGGCAATGTTGAATGACGGAACACCCATGTTGCGGAGGCGAGTCAGGGTTTCTGCTGCGCTATTGGTATGTAGCGTCGACATTACCATGTGACCTGTCTGCGCAGCCTTGATGGCGATGGAGGCGGTATCAAGGTCACGGATTTCGCCGACCATGATGATGTCTGGATCCTGCCGCAGAAATGACTTCAGCGCTGCCGTAAAGTCCATGCCCTGTTTCGGGTTGACGTTAACCTGGTTGATGCCTTCCAGGTTGATCTCAACTGGGTCTTCGGCGGTTGAAATGTTCACATCCACGGTGTTTAGGATGTTCAGTCCTGTGTAGAGGGATACGGTCTTGCCTGAGCCTGTGGGGCCGGTAACCAGAATCATGCCTTGTGGCTGCTTGAGTGCCGAGAGGTACAGTTCTTTCTGTGATTCCTCATAGCCTAGCGCGTCGATGCCCATCTGCGCGCTAGATGAGTCGAGGATCCGCATCACGATCTTTTCGCCCCACAGGGTGGGGCAGGTACTGACGCGAAAATCGATCGACTTGCTTTTGGATATGCGCATCTTGATGCGGCCATCCTGAGGTTTGCGTCGCTCTGAGATATCCAGGCCAGCCATAACCTTTAGGCGTGCGGATATACGAGGGGAGAGCTGTATAGGTGGGCGGGCTATCTCATGCAGAATGCCGTCAGTGCGGAAGCGGACGCGGTAGGCTTTTTCATAAGGTTCGAAATGCAGATCGGATGAACCACCTTTAATGGCATCCAGCAGCATTTTATTTACAAAGCGCACAACGGGTGCATCGTCGGCAGCGTTTCCGTCACCTTTGTCCTGGGCGTCGTCATTGACGGCCTCGACATCCAGGCCTTCAAGGTCAATATCGCCCAGGTCTTCCATGCCGCTGGAGGCTGAGTCGAAGAATTTTTCTATCGCTTCACCAAGCTTGTCGTCCTCCACCAGGATGGCTTCGGTGTTCATCCCCGTGCTGAACTGAATGTCCGTGACTGCCTGATGGTTGGTGGGGTCGGATACCGCTATAAACAGCTTATTGCCGCGTCGCCATAGCGGTAGTACGCGATGTTGGCGTACGAGCTTCTCCGTTACCAAGTCCTTGGGCTGGGTTTCTTTATCGATTGAGTTGAGGTCAACGAATGACACGCCGAACTGATCGGATGCGAGCTCGGCCAGCACGCGACTTTTCACAAGCTTGTTCTGCACGAGATAGGTGACCAGTGACAGCTTGTTGCGCTGGGCTTGGCTTTGCGCCTGCTGGGCAGTTTTCTCATCCAGCAATTCTGCCAGCACCATTTGGCGGGCAAGGCCGGTAAGCGACACGGTATCGTTCATTGCGGGCTCCATTACAATCTCAGCCTTATAGCTTAGTTGGTTTATTTGTGCCAAACGTAAAGCTGGCGAGTGACAAAAAGTGGCAGTTACTGCCCGTAGGCTTGGGCGATCGTGCCGCATGTGCATGCTCAACTTGCGTAATCATGGCGTTGCAGGGTTGGCATGAAGGATGCTTGTGTTGATTTAGGTCACTGACCTGAACACAACTAGGAGATGCTTTATGAAAGCTCAAATGCAAAAAGGCTTTACCCTGATTGAATTGATGATCGTTGTGGCGATCATTGGTATTCTGGCTGCCGTCGCATTGCCTGCTTACCAGGATTACACCCGCAAGGCGAAGATGTCCGAAGTAACGTTGGCTGCCAGTTCTTGCCGCACTACTGTTACCGAAAAATACCAAACGCTGAGCAGTGGCCCAGGTGCAGGTAATTGGGGTTGTGAGAGCTCCGTTGGCACAACTCAGTATGTCGGTCAAATCGCTACCACTGCCAACGGTGCTGTTCGTGTAACAATTCGTAGCCTGGATGGCAATGTCGATGGCGGTTACGTATATCTTGAGCCCATGGCGGCTGGTGGTGGCGTTATGACTGTAAACGACATCGGTGACGCGATTAGTAGCTGGCGTTGTGGCGGTTCCACTGATAATGTACTGAAAGTGCTGCCTGGTTCTTGCAATCACAACTACAGTACTGCTCCGGCTGGTACTTTCTCTGCTACACCTTAAATTTTAAACTTTTTTAAAGGCAGCTTTGCTGCCTTTTTTTTTGATTAATGGTTGCTGGTAATGAAGTCGATTTCTGCAGGATTGGAGGGTCGTGGTTCGGCGCTCTTTATCTTTTTTATATTTATTGCGTTTTTGGTTTCCAATCATTATCAGCCTTGGTTTAATTTTTACAGTGAGTTTTTGGCCTTTGTGGGCTTGTTTTTCTTTTGGGTTTTGGCACGCAAGGATGATTTGGTAATAGGGTTTCCGGTTTATTTAATTTTTTCTTTGTTGTTGGTTGTCTGGGGGCAGTACTTTTTAGCGATCATCCATTTTGCTGAAATGGCATGGTTGGTGAGTTTCTATCTGTTGTCGGCTGTTTTGGCTTTTATGCTGGGCCGTCAGGTGGGGGTGGTCTATTTTGGCGCAGTTGGTTTTCTAGCGCTTGGTGTAATCTCTTCAGGTATCGCGCTTGGGCAGTGGTTTGACACATGGGAAACTATCTGGCTGTTGACCTCGGGGGCGGGTCGGCGCGCCACGGCAAACATAGGTCAGCCTAACCATTTAGTCACTCTTCTTGGGCTTGGGGTGGTGTCGGCACTATGGCTGAATCACAAGCGGTACATATCGGGCTGGTTGCTTGCTGTAGTTACGGTCTGGCTTGTTATGGGGATGGTTTTAGCCGCATCAAGAATGGCGTTGCTGCAATATTTTCTGATCGGAGTGCTCTGGTTTTATTGGTGCGGAATCAGAACCGGGTTAGGTATTTTTGCTTATCTTCTGGGTGGCCTAGTGCTTGTTCTGGGTGCCGCTTGGCAAGCTGATCTAGCTGTTGCACTTTATTTGGTTGAACCTGGATCGACTGTTGGTGTTTATGACCGCTTCGCAAGTACGGAGCGTTTGCATATATGGTGGCAGTTGATACAAGCGTCGTGGGATAAGGGTGGGCTAGGTTACGGTTGGGGGCAGGTTGCAGCGGCGCAAGTCGATTATGCGTTGGTGTATCCAGTGGAAAGATTTACCTTGCATGCACACAATGTTGTTGTGGATATGCTTGTGTGGAACGGAATCTATATAGGTGTTGTTGCGGTTTTTTTATCTGGTGTATGGCTGGTAAAAAAACTTTGGTGTGTGGGTGATCTGGACTCAGCTTTTGCTGCCCTCTGTGTTGCAATTATCGGGGTTCACGCTCTTCTTGAATATCCGTTGGAGTATTCTTATTTTATGATTCCGTTCTTCATTTATCTTGGATATCTTGGTGGGGGGAGTTATAAGGTCAGGCTTATGCCGTTTTGGGGGGGGGCGGCTTTTTTTGGTTTTTTCCTTTTGGTTATTTGGCGTGATTATAGGGTTCTGGAAGCTGATTTCCGGAGCCTGCGTTTTGAGATGGCGCGAGTTGGCGTTGCAGAATACTCTTCGCCGGATAATTCGTATTTTCTCTTGACGGGTATGGGGTCGTTTATTGATTTTATGAGGATGCAGTTGCCGGGCAGTCTCGATGAAAAAACAGTTGAAGCTGAGCGACTGGTCTACAGTTACCCTTATGTGCCTGCATTTTATCGCTATGTTCTGATTCTGGTAGAGCAGGGGGATTTTCGTAAGGCCGCCGAGATGCTGGAAAGAATGAGATCCATACATGGCGACCAGAATTATGCGGGTGCTATTAAGTCTCTCCAGCAGGGTGCTCAAAACGATAGCTCTTTGCGAGCATTTCTGGAGTACATTGATTCAAAGAAGTAATGGCTTTACCGACGTAACCCATTGTGTGGGTTGAACGCAGTGATATCTATCACTGCCAGGCAGTTACAGCGCAAAACCCGGTTGCAGGTTTTTGCCGGCTACAGGCTTAGCCGCATCGACAGATCAACCGCCCTCACATCCTTAGTCAGCGTCCCAATCGACACATAGTCCACGCCCGTCTCGGCAATTGCACGCAAGGTGTTTTTGTTTACCCCGCCCGAGGCTTCCAGTTTGGCCTGGCCTTGGGTGAGGGCGACGGCTTGGCGCATTTCGTCCAGGCTTAGTTCGTCCAGCATGATGATGTCGGCCCTGGCATCCAGTGCCTGGCGTAGTTCTTCCAGGCTTTCTACTTCAACCTCCACCGGTTTGCCCGGGGCAATCTTGTGAGCAGCAGTTACGGCCTGGGCGATGCCGCCGCAGGCGGCGATGTGGTTTTCCTTAATAAGGAAGGCGTCGTACAGGCCGATGCGGTGGTTGTGGCAGCCGCCCTGGTTGACGGCGTATTTCTGCGCCAGGCGTAGGCCGGGCAGGGTTTTGCGGGTGTCGAGCAGTTTTACGGCGGTGCCTTGCACCAAGTCAGCATAGTGTTGGCAGCGGGTGGCGACGGCGGAGAGGGTTTGCAGGAAGTTCAGGGCGCTGCGTTCGCCGCTGAGCAGGGCGCGAGCGGGGCCTTCCAGTTCAAACAGCGCTTGGTTGGGCTCGGCACGTTGGCCGTCCTGAACGTGCCAGTGCACACTGACGCGGTCGTCGAGTTGGCGAAACACCTCATCCACCCAAGCGGTGCCACAGATGACCGCTGCTTCGCGAGTGATCACCTTGGCGTGGGCCAGGCGCTCGGCGGGGATTAGCTGGGCGGTGATATCGCCGCTGCCAATATCCTCTGCCAGTGCGCGGCGCACGTTGGCCTCGATTTCGTGGGCGAGGTCGGCGAGGATAAGGTTAGGCATGATGAGCTCCAGTCAGCAGAATGCGCCGATTATAGGGATTGATGGCTATTTGCGCAGTCTTTGCCGCTGTTCACCAGGCGCTGTAGCGCTATGCTGATGAAGGTTCTTTGTGAGTTGTGTGCGGCCAGTGTTCGAGGCAGGGTTGCGTTGGTCGCGCGCAGATAACCGTTGGGAGGCTGTAGCGCTACATCTGTGACCTGGGTCATGTCTGGAAGAAAAGTCAGCTTGGTATGTGTGCGTGCATCCCTATAATGGCTTTACTTTTTAAAATTGTTGACGCCAGGCCTTTGACGTTACGGATGACGCTCAGTTGATCGCTGTGCAGATCGGTTCGCCCAAGAGGGGCAGTCTGCAGGAGACTCGCAATGAAGACTGATGCGAATGTGGTTCACCTGAGCAAGGTGATCCCTGAGCAATCGCCCACTTCGCCGGTAGGAAGACTGCCTGTGGCGCTGACAAATGTGCGGGATAAAGCGGCGCAACAGCTGAAAACAGCGTTGCAAGCGCTGTTCGACAATGCCGACGATACGCTGTTCGAGATGGCGGATCGGGCCACCAGCAATGCTGAGCAGAATGCTTTTTTTGAAGCCATGCGCGACTTGCGCCTGAAGCGCAAGAACATCGAGCGCGGCTTTCTGCAGAAGGTATTTGAAGCCTTCGCCACCCTTAATCAATACGAAATCGGTAAACCGGCACCCTTGGATGCGGTGTCGTTCGACAGCCTGTCTCTGGTGCAGAACGACGCGCTGGAAGAGTCGGTAGCGCTGGACTCGATGGTTGCCAAAGTGATGAGCCGCGACGGTGCAGCGCTCAGCCACCTGACCACGCGCTTCAACGCCATGGTCAGCAAGAAGCTGGACGACAAGAGCAACCCGGTCGGCCCGACCTGCCTGTGTGAGTTCTTCCTGGATGCCTGTAGCAGCCTGGGCGTGGAAATCAGGGTCAAGCTGATCATCCTTAAACTTTTCGAGAAATACGTTCTCAGCGACCTTGATCAATTGTATGGCGAGGCCAACCAAGCGCTGATTGCGGCAGGGGTTCTGCCTGAGCTGAAATCTGCGCCCGTGCGGCGTAACCTGTCGCGGGCCAGTACGCCTGCGGGTGGTGCCCGCGCGGATGCGGCGCCGGAGTTGGCTGGCGAGTTTGCTGATGAGGACGTGCAGGAAGTCTTCGGCGCGCTGCAGGAGCTGTTGTCGCAGGCGCGCGGTACGCTGATCCCACGGCGTAACCGGCCGGCTGATGCCATGCCGATTTCGACCAATGATTTGATGCGCCTGCTCTCGCATATGCAGCAGAAGGCGCCTGCGCAGGTCAGTGATGATTTTGATCTGCGCGAGCAGTTGGAAGGCCTGCTGACCCGTGCCAGTGCCAAGGCGGGTAAAGCTCGCGTGGTGGGCGAGGTTGATGAAGATGTCATCAATCTGGTGTCGATGCTTTTCGAATTTATTCTCGACGACCGAACCCTGCCGGATTCGCTCAAGGCGCTGATCGGTCGCCTGCAGATCCCGATGCTGAAAGTCGCGGTCATCGACAAGACTTTCTTCAGCCGTGGCAGCCATCCGGCACGCCGACTGCTCAATGAGATCGCCTCTGCTGCATTGGGCTGGGGCGAGCAGGATGATGCACAACGCGATAGCCTGTATCAGAAGATCGAGCAGGTGGTGCAACGCTTGCTCAATGATTTCGTTGACGATCCGGTTATCTTCTCGGAGCTGCTGGCGGACTTTCTGGCCTTTACCGGAGATGAGCGTCGGCGCAGCGAGTTGCTTGAGCAGCGTACCCGCGATGCCGAGGAGGGTAGCGCCAAGGCTGCGCTGGCGCGCCGTGAAGTCGAACAGGCATTGAACGAACGGCTGCTCGGCAAGACGCTACCGGAAGTGGTGGTGCGTTTGCTCCAGGAAGCCTGGAGCAAGGTGCTGATGTTGACCTGTCTGAAGCATGGCGTTGAGTCGGCCGAATGGCAGGCGGCGCTGGCGACCATGGATGATCTAGTCTGGAGCGTGGAGCTGCACGAAGAGCCGGAAGCGCGGATGCGTTTGCTGGAAATGGTGCCGGGTTTGCTTAAGGCGCTGCGTGAAGGCATGGCCAGTGCGGCGTTTGATCCATTCTCCACCGGTGAATTCTTCAGTCAGCTGGAGGCCCTGCATGTGCAAGCCTTCCAGCGCTTCAAGCGCAGTCTGCCGGAGGAAGCTCCGGCGGCGGATGCCGAACCACTGGACGAAATTGATGAGCAGCAGCGCGCGGCATTGGCCGAAGCCGGCATCGAGCTGCCGCTGCTGGAACTGCCTGCCACCGAGGCCGTGGAAGAGCCGGCCATGGTTGAGGTAGTAGAAGAAATCATTTTGCTGGCGCCAGGCGAGCTGCGTCCGCTTGAGCCGGAGGCCAGCCTGCCGGACGATGACGAGTCTCTGCAGCAGGTCGACAACCTGCGCGTTGGCAGCTGGGTCGAGTTTCAGGAAGACGAAGAGCACAAGCTGCGTTGCAAGCTGGCCGCAATCATCAAGCCAACCGGCAAGTACATCTTCGTTAACCGCACCGGCATGAAAGTGCTGGAGAAAACCCGCATGGGCCTGGCAGTGGAGTTCCGTCGTAGTGCCATTCGCCTGCTTGATGATGCACTGCTGTTTGACCGCGCGCTGGAGTCGGTGATCGGCAATCTGCGCAAACTCAAGGGCGCCTGAGCCCGCGCTGCCTGAGCTGTACGAATTACGCCGCCTGGCTCTGTCTGGCGGCGTTTTCATTTGTGCGGCAGTTGGCCTTGGGGCGTCGCTGCACTAGAGTGGGGGCTCGTTCAAGGAGCTTTGTATGCAGCTGGACCCTTGCAGCGGATGGTGTGCTGGCATTCAGCATTGTCCGTCCCCCAACTTCAACCAGCGCCCGCAGGGTGAAGTGTCGTTACTGGTGATTCACAACATCAGCCTGCCGCCCGGGCAGTTCGGCACTGGCAAAGTGCAGGCGTTCTTTCAGAATCGTCTGGAGGCGACCGAGCATCCTTATTTTGCCGGCATTGCCAGCATGCAGGTCTCGGCGCATTTTCTGATCGAACGCGATGGTCTCGTTACCCAGTTCGTTTCCTGTAACGAGCGCGCCTGGCATGCCGGGCAGTCGCTATTTGCCGGGCGGGACAACTGCAATGACTTTTCCCTGGGCATTGAGCTTGAGGGCACCGACGATCTGCCGTTCACGGCATCGCAATATAGGGCGCTGATTGCCCTGACCCGGCAGTTACAGGCGGCTTATCCGGCTATCACCCTGGAACGAATCTGCGGTCATAGCGACATTGCGCCGGGGCGCAAGACCGATCCGGGCCCGGCATTCGATTGGGCTGCGCTGCGCCTGGGGCTGCAGCAAGACAAGGAGCTGACATGAATTTTCTGGTGCTACTGCTGGTGTTATGGGTTGAAAAGTTTTCGGCCTGGCGTGCCCGCATCCAACAGGACGGTCCCTGGTTGCACCTGTTGGCTGCTACAGAACGTAATGCGCAGAGCGCCGCGCAGCCCTGGCTGGCGTTAGCGGTTTTGGTGCTGTTGCCGGTCGCGCTGCTGGGCGTAATTCTGCTGTTACTGGAGCCGGTGGCTTATGGCTGGCTGGCCTTGCCGGTGCATCTGCTGGTGGTGATCTACAGCCTGGGGCGTGGCGATCTGCTGGCGGCATTGGGGCCGTTCCGTGACAGCTGGCGACGGGGTGATGCCGAAGCCGCCTACCTGGTGGCGCGGCGTGACCTGGCGCTGGAAGCCGATGAAGAGGGTGAGTTGCTGCAGCGCGTACAGGGGCATCTGGTGTGGCAGGCCTACCAGAGTTTCTTTGCGGTGATCTTCTGGTACGCGCTGCTCGGCCCGTTGGCGGCGCTGGCTTACCGCCTGGTGGCCCTGAGCAGTGAGCAGGCGACTCAGCCGGCCCTGCGTGAGGCTGCGGTACAGATCCGTCATGGCTTCGACTGGTTGCCGGTACGGGTGCTGGCGGCCAGCTTTGCTCTGGTGGGCAACTTTGCCGGCGTCAGTCGGGCCTTGCTGCATGAGTTGCTCAGTTGGGATATCAGCGCCGCCCAATTGGCGATCATGACCGCGCGGGCGGCGGGCGAGACGCCGGAGCCGGTGATTGGCGAGGCTGGCGTCAGCAGTCTGGATGGCCTATGGCAGCTGCTGGTGCGGGCGGCGGTGTTCTGGTACGCGGTGTTTGCCGTGTGGACGCTGCTTATCTGAGGTCGTCATTCCACAGCCAGGCGGCTCCGCGTACGCCGCTGGAGTCCCCGTGTTTGGCCGGTAGCAGGCGCGTATTGACCTGGTCGGAAAACACATAGCGCGGCAGCAGCGGCACTACCTGCTGGTACAGCTCGGCCGTATTGGACATGCCGCCACCGAGCACGATGACGTGAGGGTCAATCAGGTTGATCACTGACGCCAAACCGCGCGCTAACTGATCGCAGTAACGGTTCAAGGCCTGTTGTGCTGTCGAGTTGCCGCTTTGGGCTGCCGGTACAATGGTGCTCGCTTCAAGGCCCAGCTCACTGCGTGCCGCCCAACCCGGGCCGCTGAGAAAGGTTTCGATGCAATCATTCTGGCCGCAATAGCAGCGCCGCACCGGGCCATCGTCGGCGCGCCGCCAGGGCAGGGGATTGTGTCCCCATTCGCCGGTAATCGCATTCGGGCCACCAAGCAGTTGCTGGCGCACGACCAGACCGCCGCCCACGCCAGTGCCGAGAATTACCCCGAACACACTGGGAGCGCCTGCCCCGGCGCCATCGCAGGCTTCGGAAAGGGTAAAGCAGTCCGCATCATTGGCCAGGCGTACCGGGCGTTGCAGGCGCTGCTCAAGATCGGCCTGCAGGTCCTGGCCGATCAGGCACTGCGAGTTGGCATTCTTGATGCATCCGTGGTCAGGTGAACGAGTGCCAGGGATGCCGACACCCAGGCTGCCCTGCTGGCCGAGTTCACGCTCGCAATCTTCAACTAAGCTGGCAATCAGACCAACGGTTTTCTGGTAGTCACCCTGAGGTGTCTGGGCGCGGCGGCGTATGACAGGCTGGCCGTCCTGTAGGGCGATAATCTCGGTTTTAGTACCACCCAGATCAATGCCCAGTTTCAGTGATGTGCGCATCATTAACCTTAAGTTACACAGATTGAGGTCGATAAGAGGTATACATGGCGTCATGCTCGGCCGCTATTTTGTGACATTGATCACGTTAATCTGCCCCTATTTACCCAGCTGATCCATATGCCGCAGGTCGAGCAGCAAGGGACATACAGGCCGCCATTTGCCATTCTGCGCGGCCAATTTGTAACCTGACACGACAATAATTAGAACTGGAGACGTCCTGTGAAGACCGTGTTGTATCCGGCCATCGCGCTAATGAATCGCCTCAGCTTCGGCATGAAGTTCAGTCTGATCAGTGTTCTGTTCTTTCTGCCCATGCTGGTCACCAACTTCTATCTGGTGCGTGACTCCTACCGGCAGTTCATCAGCACCCAGGCGGCACTCGAGAGCATCGACCTGCTCGGCGAGAGCCTGACGCTGAGGCGTAACCTTGAAGACTTTGTCGATCTTATCGAAATCAACGCGATGATCGGTCAGTCCGGTCAGGCGGGCGACCTGGAAACGCGCCTTAGCAAACTGCAGCAGGACATTTCCAGCGAGCTGCAAGGCCTGGCGGCGGTAGTGCGTGAAACCGAACAGATCGATGAGTTCAACAGCAAGCGCGATGAGCTGATCGCCGAACTGGCAGCGGTGCAGAGTGAGACGTCCCTGCACGGCAAGATTGCCCTGGCCGAGAAGCTGCTGGGTTCCTCCCAGGTGTTTATCAAACTGGTGGCCAGCCAGGCCGGCCTGAGCCAGGACCGTGAAGGTGCCGTGCGCCAGATGGTCGAGCTGATCATCGTCGACACACCGAAGGTCACTGCAGCCCTCAGTGAGGGCCGTGCCATTGGCTCCTACTCGCTTGCGCAAGGCTTTCTGAACTCCTCGGCCAGCACAGCTTTTGACGAACTGTTGCTGGAGCTGGAGAAGCTGCACGCCGAGTACGGACTGAACCTGCAAGCCTCGCTCAACAGCAGCGCTCAGGCCCGTAGCAGCCTGGCTACCCCGGCAGCCAGCAGCCTGGAAACCCTGAAAACCATCGCCGTGGTCTTTGAAGATCAGGTGGTGGTGGCCGACTCCCTGGATACGCCGTGGGCGCAGTTCTACAACGATGTCAGCGCGGCGATGGAGCAGACCTACCAGCTCAACAGCGCGGTGCTGGTGTTCCTCGACAAGCAGCTGGAGCAGCGTCTGGAAGAAAACCGTACGCAGATGGTGTTGCTGGTGGTGGCGCTGGTGGTGGTGTTCCTGCTGATCGTCTACCTCTACGGCGGCTTCTACGTGTCGATTCGCACCACCCTGAAGAAACTCGGTCAGGTGATGAACCAGGTTGCCGCAGGCGACATGACCGTCAGCTTCAAGGCGCAGAGCCAGGATGAGCTGGGCGAGCTGGGCCAGGTGTTCAATGAGACGGTGAGCAAGATCCATGAGTTGATCGAGCGCGTCGGACAGACCGTGGTCGAGGTCGAGCGTCAGGCCGAGCGTGTGCAGCTGGTTTCCGGTGAAAGCAATCAGGCGGTTACCGGTCAGCGCGGGCAGATTGACCAGGTGGCGACGGCGATGAATCAGATGTCGGCCACTGCTCAGGAAGTTGCCAGCAGCGCCGCAGCCGCCGTAGGCAGCGCGCAGAGCGTAAATGACGAGACGGTGACTGGCCGCGCGCTGGTCGAATCGCAGGTGGGCAGCATTCAGCGTCTGGCCGGAGAGATCGACCAGTCGGTGGCGGTGATCAACAAGCTGGCCAGCGACAGTGCTTCGATCAGCCAGGTGCTGGACGTGATCAAGGGCATTGCCGAACAGACCAACCTGCTGGCGCTCAACGCGGCCATTGAAGCGGCGCGTGCCGGTGAGCAGGGCCGTGGTTTTGCCGTGGTGGCCGACGAGGTGCGCAATCTGGCCAAGCGTACGCAGCAGTCCACCGAAGAAATCGAGTCGATGATCGCCAAGCTGCAAAGCGGTGTTGGCGCAGCGGTCAAGGCGATGAGCACCAGCCACCAGATGGCCGATAACACGGTGAACGAGTCGGCCAAGGTGCAACTGGCGCTGGAGAACATCCTGGGGGCGGTGGGCATGATTGTCGACCAGAACCAGCAGATTGCTACGGCCGCCGAAGAGCAGACTGCTGTGGCGCAGGATATCGATCAGAACATCGTGCAGATCAGCCAGGCCGGTGAGCGCACCGCAGACGGCGCAAGCCAGACCGAGCAGGCCAGCCTTGAACTGTCCGGGTTGGTGGCGCGCTTGAAGCAACTGATTAGCGCCTTCCGCGTCTGATCGCGGTCACTCTCTGAACAAAGCCCGCTATCTTGGCGGGCTTTGTGCTTTCCGCACTGTCGGTTGCCAGCAATGGGGGCCGGGGCGTAGTGGTTCGCTCCCAGGATTGCATTCGGGCTAAGAGGCGTCAGTATCCCAGCCAAACAACTCGGCTGCGTTGCGGCTGCTGGCGCGGGCCAGTTCATCCGCGCTGATGCCGCGCAGCTCGGCCAGGGCGGTGCAGATGTCTGGCAGGTATTCCGGGCTGTTGCGCTGATTGGCGTGCATCGCCGGGGCCATGTCGGGTGAGTCGGTTTCCAGCACGATGGCGTCCAGCGGCAGCTGCGCCACCACCTTGCGCAGCCGCAGCGCCTGCGGCCAGGTCGGTGCGCCACCGAGGCCGAGTTTGAAACCGAGCTTGAGGTATTCGCGGGCTTCTTCGGTGCTGCCGGCAAAGGCGTGGATAATTCCACCGCGTTTGGGTTTGTAGCGCTTGAGGGTGGCGATAGTCGCGGCATGGGCGCGGCGTACATGCAGCAGGGCGGGCAGCTCGAATGCTATGGCCAGTTTGAGTTGCGCCTCGAACAGCTGTTGTTGCCGCTCGCGATCCAGTTGCTCAAGAAAATAGTCCAGACCGAATTCGCCCACGGCGCAGAGCTTGCGGTGGCCGGCGCAGCGAGTCAGCCAGTCACGCAGTTCGCTCAGGTGTTCTGACTGGTGTTCATCCAGGTACACCGGGTGCATGCCGAACGCCGCATAGAGACCGTCGTCGCTTTGCACCAGGTCCCACACCCGCTGCCAGTTGGCCTGATGCACACCCAGCACCACCAAGCGCTCGACGCCCTGATCACGGCAGCGGGTCAGCAGCTCGCTGCGATCGGCATCGAAGTCGGGGAAGTCCAGGTGGGTGTGGGTGTCGATTAGGTGCATGGGCTGAGCATCGACGATTTGTGGTGGTTGCGCCAGTTGGCAAGGACAGCAATCTGTAGGAGCCAGCTTGCTGGCGATCAAGGTTTTTGCTTTACAGCCATATCGAATCCCACAGCGGGTAGTCGCCAATGCGTTTGACTAGTTCGGCGCGAAGCGGGTTGGCGACGATATAACGCGCCACGCTTTGCAAGTCTTCTTCCCGGCGCAGCGCCCGGTCATGGAAGCCTCTCTGCCACAGCTTGCCGTTGTGCTCGGCGCTGGCTTTGTTGATGGCGATGGCGCTGCGAGATTTGATGCGTTGCATCAGTGCTTGCACAGGTGTGTTGCCAAGTTCGTCCAGCCAGTGAAAATGATCAGGCATAACGACCCAAACCAGTGACGTTACAAGCTTTAACTCATGTGCCTGGCGCATTTCATTAATCAGCAGGCGTGCGAGTAGCCAGTCGTTGAATACCGGTGTTCGCTCGTGGGTCGTGGTAGCCAGCAGATAAGCCCGGCCAGGCTCAGAGAAGCGGACTGTTCGCAGGGTGTGGCCACGGTGGGCGAAGAGGCTGGAATCCATTCCAGAGGCTCCAGAAACTTGCTTTATGTAGGAGCCAGCTTGCTGGCGATCTGGTCTTGCATAAACGCTGATCGCCAGCAAGCTGGCTCCTACACAGGGTAGTGCAACCCTTTAGTGATGCTCGCGTGTCGCGCGGAACTTGATGTCTGGCCAGCGCTCTTCCATCAGGCTCAGGTTGACTCGGGTCGGGGCCAGGTAGGTGAGGTGGCCGCCGCCATCCAGGGCGAGGTTTTCCACCGCCTTGTTGGAAAACTCCTCAAGCTTCTTCTTGTCGCTGCACTCAATCCAGCGCGCTGACCACACGGTGATGGGCTCGTAGGCGCACTCAACCTTGTATTCCTCTTTCAGGCGGCTGGCGACCACGTCGAACTGCAGCACACCGACGGCGCCGAGAACGATGTCGTTGCTGCGCTCGGGGAAGAACACCTGGGTCGCGCCTTCTTCGGCCAGCTGCTGCAAGCCTTGGCGCAGCTGTTTGGACTTCAGTGGGTCTTTCAGGCGTACGCGGCGGAACAGCTCCGGGGCGAAGTGAGGAATACCGGTAAAGCCCAGCGCTTCACCCTCGGTAAAGGTGTCGCCGATCTGAATGGTGCCGTGGTTGTGCAGGCCGATGATGTCGCCGGCAAAGGCCTCGACCAGCATTTCCCGCTCGCTGGAGAAGAAGGTCAACGCGTCGCCGATGCGCACGTCCTTGCCGGTGCGCACATGGCGCATCTTCATGCCTTGGCTGTACTTGCCCGAGCAGATGCGCATAAAGGCGATGCGGTCGCGGTGCTTGGGGTCCATGTTCGCCTGGATCTTGAACACGAAGCCGCTGAACTTCTCTTCAACCGGCTCCACCGTGCGCTCATGGGCGACGCGAGCCAGCGGGCGCGGGGCCCAGTCGACCACGGCGTCGAGTACATGGTCGACACCGAAGTTGCCCAGCGCGGTGCCGAAGAATACCGGGGTCAGCTGCCCGTTCATGAATTCGTCCTGGTCGAATTCATGGCAGGCACCCTGCACCAACTCAAGCTGCTCGAGGAAGCGCTCGTACTCATCACCCAGGTGGGCGCGGGCCTCATCCGAGTCGAGTTTTTCGATGATCTTGGTTTCGGTGCGCTCGTGGCCGTGGCCCGGGGTGTAGACGATGATGTAGTCGCCGGCCAGGTGGTAGACGCCCTTGAAGTCCTTGTAGCAGCCAATCGGCCAGGTGATCGGCGCGGCCTTGATTTTCAGTACCGCCTCGATCTCGTCGAGCAGTTCGATCGGGTCGCGGATATCACGGTCGAGTTTGTTGACGAAACTGACAATCGGCGTGTCGCGCAGGCGGCACACGTCCATCAGGGCGATGGTGCGTGGCTCAACGCCCTTACCGCCGTCGAGCACCATCAGCGCGCTGTCCACTGCGGTCAGTGTGCGGTAGGTGTCTTCCGAGAAGTCTTCGTGGCCGGGGGTGTCGAGCAGGTTGATCATGTGCTCGCGGTAGGGGAACTGCATCACCGAGGTGGTGATGGAGATGCCGCGCTGCTTCTCCATTTCCATCCAGTCGGACGTCGCATGACGGTCGGACTTGCGCGACTTCACCGTACCGGCCACGGCAATCGCCTTGCCCATCAGCAGCAGCTTCTCGGTAATGGTGGTTTTACCGGCGTCGGGGTGAGAGATGATCGCGAATGTACGGCGTTTGCCGACTTCGGTGGCCTGGATGGTCATTGTGCGGGAACCCGTCGACTGAATAGTCGGTCTGTCAAAAAAGGCGGCGATTATAACGGTAAACGTCAGCGCGCGCGGCGACCTGTAGTCAGGGGCGAAAACCGCGAGTTTTTAACGCGTTGTGCAGCATTTCATAACGTTTTGTTTTGAATATAAAACGTTCAATCAATAAGGCGACAAAGATGAGCAAAAGCACGGCATTTTTGATTGATCTCAGCCCCCCATGGCCCTAAAGTTCGCGCCCGAACGTCCATGCTGGCAACGATCCATCCGGCTCAAGTACTGACGACGAGAGGTTGCTCCGATGCGGGTAATCCTCGGCGACATGCCTTGGGAAGTAGGCGAACCAAAGTGGGGAAACTGATCAGACGTTCTGCCTGTGCGGGTTAGCCGCCAGGTCTCCCTGAATGGTGGGTGAGTGGCGCTAATGCCGGCTCATCTGCTGAATGCGTTTTAACTGGTTCTGCCAACTGGAGTCCGAGCATGTCGATCAAGGTCGAAGACTATTACGCACCCGCTACTTTTCAGCGCATGAAAGCCTTCGCTGATACCCAGGAAACCCCCTTTGTGCTGATCGATACCTCGATCATCAGCCAGGCCTACGACGACCTGCGCGCCGGGTTCGAGTTCGCCAAGGTGTACTACGCGGTCAAGGCCAACCCGGCGGTGGAAATCATCGACCTGCTCAAGGAAAAGGGTTCCAGCTTCGACATCGCCTCAATTTACGAGCTGGACAAGGTGCTCAGCCGTGGCGTGACGCCTGACCGCATCAGCTACGGCAACACCATCAAGAAATCCAAGGACATCCGCTACTTCTTCGAGAAGGGCGTGCGCCTGTTTGCCACCGACTCGGAAGCCGACCTGCGCAATATCGCCAAGGCTGCGCCGGGCGCGAAAGTCTATGTGCGCATCCTCACCGAAGGCTCGACCACCGCTGACTGGCCGTTGTCGCGCAAGTTTGGCTGCCAGACCGACATGGCCATGGATCTGCTGATCCTTGCCCGTGATCTGGGTCTGGTGCCGTACGGCATTTCCTTCCACGTGGGCAGCCAGCAGCGCGACATCTCGGTATGGGATGCGGCGATTGCCAAGGTCAAGGTGATCTTCGAGCGTCTGAAAGAGGAAGACGGTATTGAGCTGAAGTTGATCAACATGGGCGGCGGCTTCCCAGCCAACTACATCACCCGCACCAACAGCCTGGAAACCTACGCCGAGGAAATCATCCGCTTCCTCAAGGAAGACTTCGGCGATGACCTGCCGGAAATCATTCTGGAGCCGGGCCGTTCGCTGATCGCCAATGCCGGCATTCTGGTCAGCGAAGTGGTGCTGGTCGCGCGCAAGTCGCGCACCGCCGTGGAGCGTTGGGTGTATGTGGACGTGGGCAAGTTCAGCGGTCTGATCGAAACCATGGACGAGTCGATCAAGTTCCCGATCTGGACCGAGAAGAAGGGTGAAGTGGAAGAGGTGGTGATCGCCGGCCCGACTTGCGACAGCGCCGACATCATGTACGAGAACTACAAGTACGGCCTGCCGCTCAACCTGTCGATCGGTGATCGCCTGTACTGGCTGTCCACCGGTGCCTACACCACCAGCTACAGCGCGGTGGAATTCAATGGCTTCCCGCCGCTGAAGTCGTTCTACCTGTAACGCGTCGGCCTCGCGCTGGGCAAAAAGGCACGGGCTGATCCCGTGCCTTTTTTGTGCCCGCAACATTTTTCCCGCGCCTTAGATGCCAGCCAATACGCCGGCTTCAGTTGCTATTACTTGCGCTAGAGCCTTTGCGTCGTTCCGCTTGCGCTAGCCCGGCCCATGCTCGGCGGGGCAGGCTGACAATTTTGTTACAAAGGAGTTTCTGTAAACGAGATGTAAAGATTGATTGAGAGTGCTTACTAATTAGAATCGCGTCAGTTTTTTAAGCCTGAGCGATTCTCATGAACAACTACGATAAAAAGCGCAGAAATCTCCCTCAACGCCGCCTGTTGGCCAGTGCCATTGGCTTTGCCATTGCTTCGTGCGCCAGCCACAGCATTGCCGCCGAAGCCGAGAAGACGCCGGTCGAGCTGGGCAGCGTTACGGTCAAAGGCCAGCAGGATGCCGGCTATAAGGTCGACAAGGCCTCCTCGCCGAAGCAGACCGCGCCACTGCTGGATACGCCGCAAACCTTCAGCGTGATCCCGGAAGCGCTGTTCAAGGAGCAGGGCGCACGCAACCTGACTGACGTGCTGAGCAACACGCCAGGTATCAGCTTCAATGCTGGTGAGAACGGCTTTGCCAGCGGCACCAACAATTTCAGCCTGCGTGGTTTCGACACCAGCGGCAGCATCTTTATCGACGGTGCGCGCGACAACGGCAGCTACACCCGCGACGTGTTCAACGTCGAGTCGGTTGAAGTGGCCAAGGGCCCGGCCGCCGATAACGGCCGTGGCGGTGCCGGCGGTTATATCAACCTGGTGACCAAGACCCCGACCCTGGAAGAATTTATCGGCGGCGGTATCAGCTACGCCTTCGACCAGTACGACTCCGAAGCGCGCAAGCGCATGACCCTGGATACCAACCAGGTGATCAACGACAGCACCGCCGCGCGCCTCAACCTGCTGCTGGAAGACAGCGGCGTGGCCGGCCGCGAGCACGCGGAGAACAACAGCTGGGGCATCGCGCCGTCGGTGGCATTTGGCCTGGGCACTGATACTCGGGCGATTTTCGCCTATGAGCATGTGCAGATGAACGATCGTCCGGACTGGGGCGTGTCCGGTTCCTCGGTCAAGGGGCTCAAGGCTGTCTATGATCCGTCGCTGTCGTCGGTGGATCGCGACAAGTTCTATGGCCTCAAATCCGATTATGACGACACCACCAGTGATTCCTTCCTGGCACGTCTCGAGCACGATTTGTCCACTGGCCTGACCCTGAGTAACCAGACGCGCTGGGCGCGGGTTGACCGTGATGCGCGTTACACCGTGCCATTCCAGTTCCTGGGCGGTGATCAGCTGCGTACCGATACGCAGTTCTATGATCGGGTCAACACCAGCCTGTCCAACCAGACCAACCTGTCTGCGCAGTTCGCTACTGGTAGCCTGCAGCACAACCTGGCGACTGGTCTGGAGCTGACTCGTGAGAAATCCGAAGGCGCGACCTACGCTGCGATCAATCCGGGCAATGCGAATATCTTTGATCCGGATTACAACCGTGCGGGACCGGCCGCCGAGCGTGCTGCCGAGCGCAATGAGGTGACAGTCGATACGGTGGCTCTGTACCTGTACGACACCATCGAGCTGAACAAGCAGTGGCAAGTCACCGGCGGCCTGCGCCTGGAGAACTACCAGGTCGATATCAGCAGCAAGACCGTTGCCGGCGCACCTGTAGGCCCGGATGGCTACGATGACACCGAGTTCACCGTGGCCGGCAAGCTGGGCCTGGTGTACAAGCCGGTGGAGTACGGCAGCATCTACGCCGCTTATGGCCGCTCGGTGCAGCCAGCGGGTTCTTTCCTGTCGAACGCTGACATTTCCCGCGTCGCGGGTCAGGCCATGCCAGGGCTGGTAGATGGCGCCGGTCCGGTCAAGGCCGACAGCTACGAGCTGGGTACCAAATGGGACTTCTTCGACAAGCGCCTCTCGACGGCTGCTGCGCTGTTCTACACCGTGAAAAAGGACGTGCCGATTACCGGGCGTGATGTCGGCCAGCCTGCGCCGGCCACCCTCAAGGGTTACGGCAAGCAGATCGTCAAAGGTCTGGAGCTAAGTGCCGCAGGCAAAATTACTGACGACTGGAATGTGTTTGCCGGCATCGTCTTTATGGACAGCGAGCGCAAGCACAGCGCCTATTTGGACGAGGTGCGCAAACGCGCCAATGCCGGTGACTACGGTGCTGTAGAGCGTACCAGTGGTGATGAACTGGCCTTTACCCCGCGTGTGTCGGGTAGCCTGTGGACCACTTATCGTCTGCCGGTTGGTGTGACCATCGGGGCGGGTGCCAAGCACGTGGGTTCGTCTTACCTGGGCCGTCCGGATGATGCCGAGCGCATTATTCCCAACGGCGCAGTGGGCAAGCTGCCGAGCTACACCACCTTTAATGCGATGGCGTCCTACGCGGTCAATCCAAACCTGGATGTGCGGGTCAACCTGGATAACCTGACCGATGAGGAATACGCCGTTTCCACCAACTGGAATGGTCGTCGCGCCATGCTTGGTGATCCACGTACCCTGACCCTGAGCACCGACTTCCGCTTCTAAGTTGCTCAGGCCGTAAAACGCGCCCCGGATGCCTTGGTATCCGGGGCGTTTTTATTGGTTCTACAGCATCCTCGTGGAGGATTTATTGGGCTGGATCAACTGTCCTGGTGTGCGGCGCTGTCATAGTGCGCCTCAGCTATTTAGAATCATTTGCAACTGTTTGGAGGCGGGCGCTCAGGGCGACCGGTGAGGAGAGCGAATCATGATGTTGAGCATTGCCGATGTGCTGACGCCTGAGCAGGTGCGTGAGTGCCGTCAGGCGTTTGAACAGGCCAGCTGGCAGGATGGTCGGCTGACTGCCGGGCATCAGGCGGTGAAGGCCAAGGCCAATCAGCAACTGGCCCAGGATGATCCGCTGGTGGTGCAGATTGGCGACTTTATCGTGCAGCGCCTGGGCAACCATCCGCAGTTTGTTTCGGCCGCCTTGCCGCTGAAGGTATTGCCGCCGCGCTTCAACCGCTATACCGGCGGCGGCACCTACGGCAACCATATCGATAACGCGATTTTCAGCGTGCCGGGCACGCCGCATCGGGTGCGCAGTGATCTGTCGGCCACGCTGTTCTTCAGTGATCCGGACGAGTACGACGGCGGCGAGCTGGTGGTCGAAGACAGTTACGGCAGCCACCGCGTCAAGCTGCCGGCCGGGCATCTGGTGCTATACCCCGGCAGCAGTTTGCATCGGGTTGAGCCGGTGACTCGGGGTACACGCTATGCGGCGTTTTTCTGGATTCAGAGCCTGGTGCGTGATGACACTCAGCGCAGTCTGTTGCTGGAGCTGGACCGGGCAGTGCAGGCACTGACCCTGGAAGTGCCGGAGAGTGCCGAACTGGCGCGCTTGACCGGGGTTTATCACAACCTGCTGCGCCAATGGGCCAACACATGACCGACCTGCCATTGCCGACACTGACGCAGATCCCGCCAAGCGTCGCCGCTGTGGCGGATTATGAGCCCCTGGCCCGCGAGCGTATGAGCGCCCAGGCCTGGGCCTATATCGCCGGTGGTGCGGCCGATGAACTGACCCTGGCGGAGAATCAGGCGGCGTTTCAGCGCATTCGCCTGCGCACGCGGGTGCTGGCTGACCTCAGCGGGGGTAATACCCATCTGCAGTTGTTCGGCCAGGCATTCGCTCACCCGATTTTCCTCGCGCCGGTGGCCTATCAGCAGTTGGCGCATGCCGACGGTGAACTGGCCACGGTGCTGGCGGCCTCGGCGGTACAGGCCGGTATGGTGCTGAGCACCCAGGCCAGCGTATCGCTTGAGGCGGTGGCCGAGCAGGCGCACAACCCGTTGTGGTTCCAGCTGTATATCCAACCGGATCGGGCTTTTACCGCGGCGCTGGTCAGGCGCGCCGAAGCGGCGGGTTATAAGGCGCTGGTGCTGACGGTGGATGCGCCGGTCAACGGCGTGCGCAACCGTGAACAGCGCGCCGGTTTCTTTCTGCCTGAGGGCGTTGAGGCGGTCAATCTGCGTGGCATGCAGCCGCTGCGCGAGAGTGCGCCGCCCAGCGGTGGCTTGTTGCTCGGTGGTGCGTTAATGGCGGCAGCGCCTGGTTGGGCGGATGTGCAGTGGCTGCGTTCACTGACGCGCCTGCCGATCCTGCTCAAGGGCGTGATGACTGCCGAAGATGCGCAGCGCGCGGTAGCCGAAGGCGTCGACGGCATCATTGTCTCCAACCATGGCGGGCGAACGCTGGACGGCCAGCCGGCGACCATCGAAGTGCTGGCGGATATCGCCGCCGCAGTGCAAGGGCGCTTGCCACTGCTGCTCGATGGCGGTATCCGTCGCGGTACGGACGTATTCAAGGCGCTGGCCCTGGGTGCGGATGCTGTATTGGTTGGGCGGCCTTACGTGTATGGCCTGGCTGCGGCGGGGGCGAGTGGTGTGGCGCATGTGGTGCAGTTGCTGCGCGCCGAGCTGGAAGTGGCCATGGCGCTGACCGGGTGTCGTGATCTGGCCAGTATTGGTACGGCGAGCCTGATGTAGAAAAAGGAAGACGTAGGGAACTTATTTCAAATAAAAGTGTAAATTCGTATTGCTTGGTAATCATTATCAAATAGAATCACGCCTCGTTTTTATCTGGGGGTGGTTCTCATGGGTATGGGTAAACAAGTCGGCAACCTGCCGCAGCGTCGTCTTCTGGCTACGGCCATCGGTCTGGCTGTAGCGTCCTGGGCGGGTGCCGGCATGGCAGCCGAGCAAGTGCCGCAAAAGGCCAAGACACCGGTCGAACTGGGTAGCGTAACGGTCAAGGGCCAGCAGGCCGAAGGCTACAAGACCGAAACCTCGTCTTCCGCCAAGTACGCGGTGCCGCTGCTCGATACCCCGCAGACCATCACCGTGGTGCCACAGGCGCTGCTCAAAGAGCAGAAAGCCCTGAGCATGAAAGAAGTGCTGGCCAACGTCTCTGGTATCACCTTTAACGCCGGTGAGGGCGGTGGTGGTTCAGGCGACAGCATCAATATCCGTGGCTTCAGTGCCAACGCCAACATGCAGATCGACGGCCTGCGTGACAGCTCGCAGAACAACCGTACCGACACCTTCAATATCGAGGTCGTTGAGGTCATAAAAGGCCCCAACTCGGTCTTTGGCGGCTCCGGTACCACCGGCGGCAGCATCAACCAGGTCAGCAAGCAGCCACGTCAGCGTGACTTCACCGAAATCGGTGCCAGCCTGGGTACCGACAACTACCACCGCCTGACCCTGGACACCAACCAGACCCTGGAAGGCGTGGGCACCGGCAGTGCCGTGCGCCTCAATCTGATGGCCCATGAGAATGATGTTCCGGGTCGTGACTATGTCGACCGTCAGCGCTGGGGTATTGCACCGTCGCTGCTGCTGGGTCTGAGCGAATCGACTCGCCTGACCCTCAGCTATCTGCATCAAAACGATGACAACCTGCCTGATTACGGTGTGCCGGCTTTCGACGGCAAGCGCCTGGCTGGTGTTGACCGTGAAGGTTTCTTCGGCTGGAAGAACATCGACAAGGAAGAAATTCAGACCGACGCCTTTACGGTCAAATTCGAACACGACTTCAACGACAACCTGCGCTTGCAGAACCTCAGCCGTTACAGCCAGGTCAAGCGTGATACGGTCATTTCGGCCTCTCACGTCAACCTGGCCGTCGCCCCGGCTGGGCAATACCGGCCTGCCGGTCCGCAGGGCTATGGCCGTGATGTGACCAGCGAGATGTGGATCAACCAGACCAACCTGACTGCGTATTTCGACACCTTCGGCCTGGGCCACACCCTGGTGACCGGCGTTGAGGTTTCGCGTGAGGATTACCACCGCAACACTTACAGCTATGGTTTGAATTTTGCCGGCCGCAGCTTCGATCTGGGTAACCCGCCAGGTTATTACACCGGGCCGATCAACAAGGCTCGCTCCGCTGAAACCAGCACCCAGCTGGATAACGAAGCGATTTATGTCTTCGACACCCTGGCCCTGAACGAGCAGTGGGACCTGAGCCTGGGCCTGCGTTATGACTGGATCAAAGGTGAATCGAAGAACGTCGCGCTGCCAGCTGGTACCGTGACGCGCCTGGATTCGCGTGACAAGGAGCTCAGCGGGCGTGCCGGTGTAGTGTACAAACCCGCCGAAAATGGCCGCATCTACCTGGCTTACGGCACCTCCTTCAACCCCGCAGCGGAGAACCTGGCGTCTTCCGGTGCGCTGAATGCTGCTGCCGCTGAACTGGCCCCGGAAGAGAACGAAACCTGGGAGCTAGGCACCAAGTGGGAGCTGCTCAATAACCGCCTGCAACTGGATGCTGCGCTGTTCCGTGTCGAGAAGACCAACGCCCGTGAAACCATGGCCGATGGCTCGACCCAGCTGGCAGGTGAGCAGCGTGTACAAGGCGTTGAATTTGGTGTGACCGGTCGGATTACCGAACAGTGGAACGTCTACGCCAACTACACCTTCCTCGACAGCGAAACCCTCAAGGCCGCAGACACTGCTGCTGGTATCGCCCGTGAAGGTCAGGCGCTGGGCAACACCCCGCCGCGCTCGTTCAACCTGTGGAGCACCTACGAGCTGCCAGCCGGCTGGCGCGTAGGTTATGGTGCGCGTTATGCCAGCGAGCGTAACGTGACTTCCAGCGACAACGCCAAGCTGGATGCCTACTGGGTGCACAACGCTATGGTCGGCTACAAGGTCACCGATGAGCTTGATCTGCAGTTGAACATGAACAACCTGTTCGACAAGGAGTATGTGCAAAGCGTGCGGCAGAACGTGGGGCTGAATACCCGCTCTTCGGCGATCGAGTACGGCGATGCACGTTCGGCGGTGCTCTCGGCGACTTACAGCTTCTAAGCCTGTCAGGGTCGCTACCGCCAGATTGGGTTGGCCGGTAGCAACCATCCGCTGACGCGAAACCCCGGCCACTGCCTGCAGTGGCCGGGGTTTTGTTTTATGCGGCTATTCAATGGCTGCGCGGGAGTTGGCAGGCTGACGGTGATACATCGTTAGAATCAAGTGAACGTATCGCGGCACGTGTCTACACGGCAGAGCGTGCTGTTGGCCCCAGCATCGGCTGCGCGTCGTGGTGCCAGCCGTTGTGCTGTGTATCCCAGAGGTGGTTTGCTCGCACGCGCTTATTGCGCTGGCGCGTGTGGTCTTGTCAGTCGAGCAGTGTGCTGTCAGTACAGATCGCGGCGGTAGCGGCCGCTCTGACTCAGCTGTTCCAGCTGCTCATCACCCAGCAGTTGGCGCAGGCAAGCGTCGACATCGCGGCCCATGCCATCGAGGCTGCCGCACAGGTAAATGGCTGCGCCGTCAGCCAGCCAGGCGTGCAGGGTACTGGCGGCGTCGCGCAGGGCGTCCTGCACATAGCGTTGCGGGTTGCCGTCGCGCGAATAGGTGAGGTCGAGGCGTGCGAGGTGACCGCTGTGCTGCCAGGCGCGTAGCTCGTCGATTAGCAGGGCGTCGTGGGCGGCGTGGCGTTCGCCAAACAGCAGCCAGTTGCGTGAGTGTGGATTGGCTGCGCGCTCCTGCAGGTGCGCGCGCAGGCCGGCGAGGCCGCTGCCGCTGCCGATCAGAATCAGTGGTGTTGCGGCGTCCGGGCCATGAAAGCCGGGGTTGCGGCGGATGCGCAGATCGATCTGGCTGCCCGCTTCGGCATGCTGGCACAGCCAGCCGGAGCCCAGTCCAGGGCTGCCATCAGCCTGGTGCTGCAGGCGTACCAACAGGTCGAGGCTGCCACTGCTGCGGCATGAGGCAATTGAATATTCGCGGTGTGGCAGGGGCGTCAGTGTGGCAAGCCACTGCGCGATGTCGCCGTCATCCGGCCGGCTTGTCGGCAGATGGCGATGGCTCAAGGCATCGCTCAGCAGCTGGCCATCCGTTAAGCGCTGCTGCGAATCAAGGCCGAGTTGCTGCAGGCAGGCATTGATGCGCTGCGGGGCATGCCGTGGGCCGACTTCGACAATATCGCCGGCGCGCCACTCGACGTCCTCGCTGCTGCTCAGGCGCAGTTGGAAGATCGGGGCGCCGATGCTGTCAGGGTTGAGGCAGTGGCGCTGCGTCAGTTGCCAGGGGCGATAGTGCACGGGCTGCCAGTCGACAAAGTCGCTGTTGCCGCTGAGGTGGCCAAGCTGTTGCTGCCAGTGGCGCAGGGTACCGGCATCGAGGTTGTCGACGCACAGCAGGTCGAACAGCGGCTGCGCCTTGAGCGCGTGCAGGCGCTGCTGCAGGCGTTGGCCGAAGGCGCAGAACTGCGGGTAGCTGCTGTCGCCCAGGGCCAGGATGGCGAAGTGCAGTTGCGGCAGCGGTTGTTGAGCATGCAGGGCACGCTCAAAGCGTACGGCGTTATCGGGTGCTTCGCCGTCACCGTAGGTGCTGACTATCAGCAGCAGGCGCTCAAGCGTTGCCAGCTGTGTGCTGTCCAGTTGGTTGAGTGCGATACAACGCGCCGGTGTGCCGCTGGCGAGCAGTTGCGCGTAGCTGCGTTCGGCCAGGTGCTGCGCCTGTCCGCCCTGGCTGGCGTAGGCAATCAGCAGTTCGCCGGCCTGGCCGGAGGGAATACGGCGCTGTGGCCAGCAGTAGTGCAGGCACAGGGCGAGATAGGTGAGGCTGATCAGCCCCGCGCTGAGTTCGCGCGCAGGTTGCAGCCAGAACAACAGACCGGTCAGCAGCAGGCAGGTCGGCAAGGGCCAGTGGCGCAGGGCGTGAAGTCGTGGGGCGGTGATCAAGTCGAGTCGTCAGCTAAGCAGTGGGAGGCGCTGTCGCCGGGCGGCGACAGCGTTCGGGCTGGCATCAGGGTGCCAGCACTTCCAGGGTCGCGCTGTAAGAGGCGCGGCGCTCGGTGGCAGGTGCAGTGACGCCGTCCTTGCTGCTCAGCTCGGCTTCCAGCCAGTACATGCCGGCGTTCGGCCAGGTGATGCTGATCTTGCCGGTGGCGTCGCTGGTGGTTTTGATCTCGCCCAGATCGTCGCGGTAACGGTTGCCACCGGGGATCACGCTGACCTCAACGCCAGCGGCCGGCTTGCCATCGAGCAGCAGGGTGAATTCCGCGGCTTCACCGGCGAACAGGTCGTTGGGGTGGGTGATCGGTGCCAGCTCAAGGCCAACACCGGTGGTTTTCAGCACCGTAGTGGTCGGGTTACCAGAGGTGACGAAGACTTCCATGCGGCTGTTGTTCTGCGCCACTTTCAGCTCGGCGGCGCCTGCCGGTACCTGCTTGGCGAAGTCTTCGGCCTTGCCCATCCAGCGCTTGTGTTCCTGGCCTTCTTTCCAGCTGGCGAACAGGCCACTGTTGGCGATGGCCAGTTTGTAGGTGCCTTTCTGGGTCAGGTGCAGGTCGAAGGTGCTGCGGTAACGGCCGATGCTGCCGTTCTCGGCTTTGGCGGCGCTGCCATCCGGAGCGAACAGTTGCAGCACGGCGGCCGGGCGCGGGCGCATGCCGGGTGGGCCGCCAGCGGGTGCGTTGTCGAGGTTGCCGATGCCCTGAATACGCAGCGGGAAATGCTCGAAGTAGAACAGGTCATTGGACACGGCGGCGTCGACGGTGACCCACGGATCTTCACCGGACAGGACGGTGGCCGAAGGCAGCATCCAGGCGCGGTGGGCCTGGGCGGACAGCGGCAGGCAGATGGCCAGGGTCAGGGCGGTCCATTTTACGAGTGGGTGCATGGCAGTCTTCCTTAATGGCAGTGATGCAAGGGGCTGAGGTTCAAGGCGTCAGTTGCAGGGTGATCTGGCCCAGCTCGCTGCTGCCCTGAACGCTCTGGTTGGCGGCTTGCTTGGGTGGCCAGGTGAACGGCAGGCGTAGCAGTTCGCGGCCGCCCACTTCACGGGCGGCTTCCACTACCACACGGTATTCACCGGCGGGTAATTGCTTGAAAGGCGCATCGGCGCTGCTGAAGCTCAGGCTCTGTTTGCCCACTGCGCGGGTGGCGCCGCTGATGCCGTCAACCGGCATCTCCAGGCTGCGGCCGCTGCGGCGCCACCACTGGCGCAGGTCTTTGAGCCACTTTTCGCCTTCCTTGTCCTTGAGCTTCTGGTCGTACCACACCGCCAGGTTGGCGACATGCTTCTGGTCCGGTTGCTCCAGCCAGATGGCCACGTAGGGGCGATGGTATTCGGCCACCTGCAGGCGCGGGATTTCCACCTCCAGCTGCACGTCGGCAGCCAGCACCGGGGTGCTCAACAGGGCGCACAGGGGCAACAGCAAGCGTTTTGGCATAACGATGTCCTTAGTGAATAAACAGCAAAGCCAGCAGAACAGGGAGCACCAGGCCCAGGCCGAGCATCGGCCAGGTGCTGGGGCGGTTGCCGGCATAGCGTTGCAACAACAGCAGGCCGCTGAGGCTGAACACCACGCAGAGCACGGCAAATACGTCGATAAACCAGGCCCACGCGGTGCCGGTATTGCGGCCCTTGTGCAGGTCATTCAGGTAGGCGATCCAGCCACGGTCGGTGGACTCGAACTCCAGGGCGCCGGATTCGATATCCAGGCTCAGCCAGGCATCGCCACCGGGGCGCGGCAAGCCGATATACAACTCGCCATCCGACCATTCGGCGTCACGGCCATTCAGGCGAATCGCCAGCTCGGCCTCCAGCCACTGACGCAGCTCCAGCGGCAGACCCTGGCTGGGTTGTTTGTCTTGCAGCGCGGTCTGCAGCGCCTCGGGCAGTTGCGCCTGATGATTGATCACCCGGGGTTTTGCTTCGATCTGCGTGGCATGGTTCAGGGTGACGCCGGTCACGGCAAACAACAGCATGCCGGCCAGGCACAGCGCCGAGCTGATCCAGTGCCATTGGCGCAGGGTGCCGAGCCAGAAGGATTGAGGCATAGCCAAGTCTTGTCAGTGGGTTTAGGGTTCAGGGTGGCGATTCTAGTGAATTTTTAATGCTAAGCATGATTATTTACAAACAATATACATTCCTATTGATGTGTGGTGATCTCTTCGTACCTGGACACAGCCGTGGCTGGGCATGCTTGGGCGGGCTTCCCGTCGCTGCAATGCGCCACTAAGCTGGTGGGCATGAAAAGAATCCTGCTGAACTGCGACATGGGTGAAAGCTTCGGCGTGTGGCGCATGGGCGATGACGTGCATGCCATGCCGCTGATTGATCAGGCCAACCTGGCGTGTGGCTTTCATGCTTCCGATCCTTTGACCATGCAGCGCACCGTCGTCCTGGCGGTAGAGCATGGGGTGAGCATTGGCGCGCACCCGGCCTATCCGGATTTGCTTGGCTTCGGCCGTCGGCATATCGCCTGCTCGCCAGAAGAGGTCACCGCGCTGGTGCTCTATCAGCTTGGCGCGCTGGAGGCTTTCTGCCGCGCGGCTGGCACCCAGCTGGCCTATGTCAAACCGCACGGTGCGTTGTACAACGACCTGGTGCGTGATGATGCGCTGTTCAACGCGGTGCTTGAAGCGTGCGCCAGCTACCGCAAGGGCTTGCCGCTGATGGTGCTGGCGCTGGCCGACAACAGCCGCGAGCTGCGCCTGGCCGATGCTGCGGATGTGCCGTTGATGTTCGAGGCCTTTGCTGACCGCGCCTATCTGGCCGACGGGCAGTTGGCTCCCCGGCGTTTGAGCGGTGCGGTGCACCATGATCCGCAGCGCATTTTTCAGCAGGCCCTGGCGATTGCCCAAGGCGAGTCGTTTGCCGATATCGATGGCAAGCCGCTGCAGTTGCGGGCTGACAGCCTCTGCGTGCATGGCGATAACGCCGATTCGCTGGCCGTGCTGCGGCGTTTGCGGGCCAGCCTGGACGCCCTATGATCCGCTTCGAACCGGCCGGTGCCGAAGCGCTGCTGCTGGTGCTGGCCGAGCAGCCAGATGCGCAGCTGCCGCAGCGGATCGCCCTGCTGGTCGAGCGTATCCGTGGCGAGTTGGGTGAGGTGCTGACGGATCTGGTGCCGGGCTGGACCAGCCTGCTGTTGCACTACGACCTGCTGCGTACCGATCACCTGGAGCTGGCCGAGCGACTCAAGCCGCTGCTGGAGCGCTGGCTGGCCGAGCCCTCTGTCGCCCAGACCGGGCGGCTGCATGAAATCCCCATTTGCTACAACGGTGAAGACCTCGCCGAGGTCGCGCGTCTGTGCCGGCTGAGTAGCGCCCAGGTGATCGAACTGCATGCGGCGAGCGAGTACCGCGTCGGCGCGATTGGCTTTGCCCCAGGTTTTGCCTACCTCGGTGAGCTGGATGCACGCCTGACCTTGCCGCGCCGCGCCACCCCGCGCATTGCCGTACCGGCCGGTAGCCTGGCGATTGCCGAGCGGCAAACGGCGATCTACCCGCACAGCTCCCCTGGCGGCTGGCACCTGATTGGCCGTTGCCCCTGGCCGCTGTTCGACGCCGCGCGCACGCCGCCCTGTCCGCTGGCGTTGGGTGATCGGGTGCGTTTTCGCAGCATCGATGAACGCGACTTTATCCGCGAAGGCGGTCAGCTATGAGCGGCCTGCGGGTGCTCAAGCCAGGGCCGCAAAGCCTGTTGCAGGATGCTGGGCGGCGCGGCTGGCAGCATCTGGGTGTATCGCCGGCCGGGCCGCAGGATTGGCATGGCGCGGCCTGGGCCAATCATCTGCTGAACAATCCCTGGGGCACGCCGCTGCTGGAAATCGCCCTGGGCGGTGTCGAGTTGCAGGCCGAGGTCGACACCTGGGTGGCGGTGTGCGGCGCGCAGGTGCCGCTGAGTGTGGATGATCAGCCGCAACCGTTGTGGACGCGCCTGCCATTGCGCAAAGGCCAGCAGTTGCGCCTGGGCTTTGCCCGCAGTGGTCAGCGAGCCTACCTGGCAGTGGCGGGCGGTTTTGTCGCCGAGCCGCTGCTGGGCAGCGTTAGCGTGCAGCTGCGCGAAGGGCTGGGACGGACTGTGCAGGCGGGTGATCTGCTGGCCTGCCGGCCCGCACATTTCACTCATGTTGCCAGCGTGCCCTGGCCTTATCTGCCGGATTACCGCTGCAAACCCTTGCTGCGGGTGATTACCGGCGGCGATGCGGCGAGTTTCGAGGAAGACCAGTTGCAGGGCTTTTTCGCCCAGACCTGGCAGCTCAGCCCGCACTCCGACCGCATGGGCGCGCGACTGCTTGGCGAGGCCATGCAGCCGCCTGTGCGGCAATGGTCATTGGGCGTTGCTCGTGGGGCGATTCAGGTGCCGCCGGATGGTCAGCCGATCATCCTCCAGGCCGACCACCAGAGCATGGGCGGTTACCCGCTGCTCGGCTGGTTGCACCCGCTCGATCAGGGCCGCCTGGCGCAATGCCCGGCGCACCATCCGCTGCGTTTCACCCCGGTGAGCATTGGCGACGCGCAGGCTGAGCTGCGCGAGTTCTACCGATTTTTTCGTCGTTAAAGCGTTTTAGCCATACGGCTGGCCATCAGCGCCCAGGCAAATAGACCCAGGCAGATAATCAGCATGGGCCAACCACGCCACTGCAGATAAGGCGTGAGTCCCTGCATCGGTTGTACCTGGCCATAGAGCACTGCCTGTTCGAATTGCGGCAGTTGCGTGGTGATCTGGCCTTGCGGGTCGATCAGCGCGGTGACGCCGTTGTTGGTGGCGCGGATCATCCAGCGTCCAGCTTCCAGGGCGCGCATCTGCGCCATCTGCAGGTGTTGCAGCGGGCCGATGGAGCGGCCGAACCAGGTGTCGTTGCTGATGGTCAGCAGCAGGTCGCTCTGTGCGGCCAGGCTGGCAGCGAATTCGGGGTAGACCACTTCGTAGCAAATCAACGAGGCCAATGCGTGGCCCTTGGCTTGCAGCAGACCCTGGTCGGCCGAGCCACGGGCGAAGTCGGACATTGGCAGGTCAAAGAAGGCGATCAACCCGCGCAGCAGGTCCTGCAGTGGCACGTACTCACCAAAGGGCACCAGCTTCTGCTTGAGGTAGTCGCCGCTGCCCTGGCCGACCACGCTGATGCCGTTGTAGTAACGCGGTTCGCCGCGCTCGTTGCTCTGACGAATCGGCACGCCAGTGATCAGTGCGGCATTGCGCTCGTTGGCGAAGCGATTGATCACGCCCAGGTATCCCTGGGCGCGATCCTTCAGCACCGGAATGGCGGTTTCCGGCCAGATGATCAGGTCGGTTGGCTTGGCACTGAAGGTCATGTCGCGGTACAGCGCGAGCTGCGCATTGAGCTGCTCGGGGTCCCACTTCAGGTTCTGTTCGATATTGCCCTGCATGGCGGCCACGCTCAGCGGCGCGCCTTGCGGCTGGGTCCAGGCGTGACCCTTGAGAGCGAGGCCGGCGATCCACGGTGCAATTAACAGCACCACGCCGATGGCGAGAAACGCCTTGCGCGCGCGCAGTTGCGCCAGATTCACCAGCAGCGCGGCGCTCAGGGCCAAGGCAAAGGACAGCAGCCATACACCGCCAACTGGCGCCAGCCCGGCCAGCGGACCATCCAGCTGGCTGTAGCCGGCGTAGAGCCAGGGAAAACCGGTGAGAAACCAGCTACGGAAGGCCTCTTGAGCCAGCCACAGCGCCGCGAAGGCCAGGGCGTCGGCCAGCGGCGCTTCGACCCGGCGCAGCCAGCGCGTCCAGACCCAGGCGCTGAGGGCGAACAGCAGACCGAGCCCGCCGACAAACAGCAATGTCAGAAACACCGCCAGCGGCGGCGAGGCGGCGCCGTAATCGTGGATGCTCACATACACCCAGCTGGTGCCCGCAGCGAACAGGCCAAAACCGTAGCTCCAGCCGCGCAGAGCGGCCTGGCGTGGCGTCAGATCACGCAGGCCGAGGTAGAACAGGGCGATGGACAAGAGCGCTAGCGGCCACAGGTCATAAGGTGCCAGCGCCAAGGGGGTGATGGCCCCCGCGACAAGCGCGATCAGGGTGCCGGGCCAGCCAGGTCGAGTTATCCAGTGCATTGCATGCAGGTCCTTGGATTGCGGTGGCGCAAGGGTAAAGCGCGCGAGCAGGCGGGGGAAGTGTTGCCCGCCGGCCACCATTGCCGGTGGCCGGCTGCAGATCAGTTATTGATCGGCGTCAGGCGCAGCAGATGAATGCGCCGGCTGTCGGCGTTGAGCACGCGGAAGCGGAACTCGCCGATCTCGGTGACTTCATTGCGCTTGGGCAGGTGGCCGAAGGCGCTCATCACCAGGCCGCCGACGGTGTCGAATTCATCGTCGGAGAATGTGGTGTCGAAGGCTTCGTTGAAGCTGTCGATCGGCGTCAGTGCCTTGACCAGGAAATCGCCGGAGGGCAGCGGTTTGACGTAGCTGTCCTCTTCCACGTCGTGTTCGTCTTCGATGTCACCGACGATCTGCTCAAGCACATCTTCAATGGTCACCAGGCCGGCAACGCCGCCGTACTCATCGATGACCACGGCCATGTGATTGTGGTTGGCGCGAAATTCACGCAGCAGCACGTTGAGGCGCTTGGACTCGGGCACGAAGGTGGCCGGGCGCAGCAGATCCTTGATATTGAAGTTGGGCTGTTCGCCCGAGAGGATCAGTGGCAGCAGGTCCTTGGCCAGCAGGATGCCGACCACATCGTCGAGGCTTTCGCCCACCACCGGGTAGCGTGAGTGCGCCGCTTCAATGATCGCCGGCAGGAATTCCTTGGGCGACTGATTGGCCTTGATGCTCATCATCTGTGAGCGCGGCACCATAATGTCGCGTACCTGCAGGTCGGCGACCTGAATTGCACCTTCAACGATGGCCAGTGCTTCGCTGTCGAGCAGCTTGTTCTGGTGCGCTTCGCGCAGCACTTCCAGCAGTTCTTTGCGGTTCTTCGGCTCATGAGCAAAAGCCTGGGTCAGTCGGTTGAACCAGGACTTCTGCTCGTTGCTCGATCGATCTTCGCTCATGGTGGTTACTCAGGAACCTTCTGTTGTGTCTGTGGGGGGCAAATAATTATTCGTGGTCGGCGTAAGGGTCGGGATGCCCCAGCTCAGCCAGCAATTCGCGTTCCAACGCTTCCATCTCTTCGGCTTCTTCATCCTCGATATGGTCGTAGCCGAGCAGGTGCAGGCAGCCGTGGATCACCAGGTGCGCCCAGTGCGCTTCACTGGTTTTCGCCTGTTCCTGGGCTTCGCGCTCAACCACTGGCACGCAGATCACCAGGTCGCCGAGCAACGGGATGTCCAGCAGTTCATCCGGCACATCGGCAGGGAAGGATAGTACGTTGGTGGCGTAATCTTTATGACGCCAGGTGTGATTGAGCTCGCGCCCCTCGGCTTCGTCGACCAGGCGGATGGTCAGCTCCGAATCGGCCGTGCGCTGGCGCAGGGCGATCTCGCACCAGGTGCGAAACTGCGCCTCGCTCGGTAGGGTCGCGGCGTCGCTGGCGATCTGCAGGTCAAGCTCAAGCATTGCGCTCATCCTGCTCGTCATCCAGCTTGCCGTGCATGCGGTTGTCGTAGCGCTCGTAGGCTTCGACAATGCGCTGCACAAGCGGGTGGCGCACCACGTCCTTGGGCTTGAAGTGGGTAAAGCTGATGCCCGGGACGTCACGCAGCACGTCGATGACGTGGGTCAGGCCGCTTTTGGTGCCGCGCGGCAGGTCGACCTGGGTGATGTCACCGGTGATCACCGCTGTCGAGCCGAAGCCGATACGGGTGAGGAACATCTTCATCTGTTCCAGGGTGGTGTTCTGGCTTTCGTCGAGGATGATAAAGCTGTTGTTCAGCGTGCGGCCGCGCATGTAAGCCAGCGGCGCGACTTCGATCACCTGTTTCTCGATCAGCTTGGCCACCTGCTCGAAGCCGAGCATCTCGTACAGTGCGTCGTACAGCGGGCGCAGGTACGGGTCGATCTTCTGCGACAGGTCACCAGGCAGGAAACCGAGCTTTTCACCTGCTTCCACCGCTGGGCGCACCAGCAGGATGCGGCGAATCTGCTCGCGCTCCAGAGCGTCTACGGCAGCGGCTACGGCGAGATAGGTTTTACCGGTGCCGGCCGGGCCGATGCCGAAGTTGATGTCGTGGTCGAGGATGGCTTTGACGTAGCGCTGCTGATTGGCGCCGCGTGGGCGAATCATGCCCTTGCGGGTGCGCAGGGCGACGCTGGCTTCGACGGTCGGATTGCTCAGCTCCTCGATACCGGATTCCTGCAGGAACAGGTGCACCAGGTCGGGCGACAGTTCGGTGCTTTGGGTTTCGCGGTAGAGACGGCGCAGCAGTTGCTCGGCGGCGCGGGTCTGGCCGGCGGTGCCGACCAGTTCGAACTGGTTGCCACGGTTGCGCAACTCGATGCCCAGGCGCTGTTCGATCAGGCGCAGGTGTTCATCAAATTGGCCGCACAGGTTGGCGAAGCGGCGGGCCTCAAAGGGTTCAAGGATAAAGCGGAGCGGTTCTATGGGCGCGTTCAAGGTCGTGTGATGGCCGCCAGTCGGCTGGGGTAGTGAACTGAAGAATAGCGCCAGCGGCCGCGAGGGGGAAGCTCGGGCCGCTGCACCTTTAGTTGCAGACGGTTTCGCTGATCAGCGTGCCGCGCAGTGAGTTGGGCATGGCTTCGTCGATATGGATGTCGGCGAACTGGCCAATCAGGCGTGGATTGTCACAGCGGAAGTTGACCACGCGGTTGCTCTCGGTGCGGCCCTGGAGCATGCCGGGGTCCTTCTTCGAGTAGTCGCTGACCAGAATGCGCTGCACGGTGCCGACCATGCGCCGGCTGTTTTCGAAACCCTGCTGGCTGATGCGGTGTTGCAGCAACGCCAGGCGCTGCTTTTTCAGTTCCAGCGGGGTGTCGTCGGGCAGATCAGCCGCCGGGGTGCCGGGGCGCGCGCTGTAGACGAAGGAGTAGCAGAAGTCGAAGCCGACGTCTTCGACCAGTTTCAGGGTCTGCTCGAAATCCTTCTCGGTTTCACCAGGGAAGCCGACGATAAAGTCCGAGCTGATCAGAATGTCCGGCACGGCGGCTTTCAGCTTGCGGATACGCGACTTGTATTCCAGCGCGGTGTGGTTGCGCTTCATCGCCGCGAGAATTCGGTCGGAGCCCGATTGCACTGGCAGGTGCAGGTATTTCACCAGCTCCGGGATATCGGCGTGAGCCTGGATCAGCGCGTCGGAAAACTCCAGCGGGTGGCTGGTGGTGTAGCGGATGCGGTCGATGCCATCGATGGCGGCCACGGCATACAGCAGCTCGGCGAAGTCGGCGATCTGCCCATTGGTGGTCGCGCCGCGGTAGCCGTTGACGTTCTGCCCAAGCAGGGTGACCTCGCGCACGCCGTGTTCGGCCAGGTGGATGATTTCACTGAGCACATCGGCCATCGGCCGGCTGACTTCTTCGCCACGGGTGTAGGGCACCACGCAGAAGGTGCAGTACTTGCTGCAGCCTTCCATCACCGACACGTAGGCGCTGGGGCCATCGACACGCGGCTCGGGCAGACGGTCGAATTTCTCGATCTCGGGGAAGCTGATATCCACCTGGGCGGTCTTGGTGCTGCGCGCGGCGTCGATCATTTCCGGCAGGCGGTGCAGGGTCTGCGGGCCGAAGACCACGTCGACGTAGGGCGCGCGGTCACGAATCGCCGCGCCTTCCTGGCTGGCCACGCAGCCGCCGACACCGATCACCAGATCCGGGTTGGCCAGCTTCAGCTCACGCCAGCGGCCAAGCTGCGAGAACACCTTGTCCTGGGCTTTTTCGCGGATCGAACAGGTGTTGAGCAGGATGATGTCAGCGTCTGCCGCCTGCTCGGTGACTTCCAGGGCTTGATGTTCACCCAGCAGGTCGATCATGCGCGAGCTGTCGTACTCGTTCATCTGGCAACCGTGGGTTTCGATATAAAGCTTCTTGGTCATGCGCGCTCAACAAGGGGATTTGAATAACCGCGCATTATAGGGGGCGAAGGCGTGGCTTCCTAGCATTGGCTGCTCGGCGGCTATGCTATGATCCGCGCCCTTTCAATCAGCCCCTCGGTACGAACTGCATAACCATGAGCAAGCGCGAACCCATCTACAAGGTGATTTTCCTCAATCAGGGTCAGGTGTACGAGATGTACGCCAAGCAGATCTTTCAAAGCGATCTGTGGGGCTTCCTGGAAGTAGAGGAATTCGTCTTCGGCGAGCGCACCCAGGTGGTCGTCGACCCCAGCGAGGAAAAGCTCAAGGCGCAATTTGACGGTGTGGTGCGCAGCTTTATTCCCATGCACGCGATCATCCGCATCGATGAAGTCGAGCGCCTGGGTACGCCGAAGATCAGTGATGCCAAGGGTGGTGGCAATGTCATGCCGTTCCCCATGCCGATGCCGGATAAGTGAAGCTGCTGCGCTCGACCATGCGGCGTTAAAAACTGGCTCGGCATGCTCATTTACACCAGTAAACTCCGCTGCCTCGCTGTTTTGATCAGCCGAAGGCTGTTACTAACGTAGCGCCTTGCCTGCTCTTCGCTCGCCACGCTTCACGCCAAAACGGTTTGACTACGGCAGCGGTGCGAACGGCGAGGTAAGGGTGTCGGCGTTCTGCAACTCCAGCAGGTAGTTGCGGAAGATCTGCCCGAGCACCTGGCTGGCGATTTCCAGCTCATCGCGCGGCATCTGTGCGGCAATCAGGTCAGCGCTATCCATGGCTTCGTCCGAGCCGTTCACCGCCGCCATTTTCAGCACGATATAGGCCTGCACGGCGTTTGCCGGTACGCCTTCGCCACGGAAGAACATCATGCCCAGGCGGTACTGCGATTGTGCATGGCCTTGCAGCGAGGCTTGCTCGAACCATTTCAGTGCCTGGCTGAGATCGCGTTCGATGCGTTTGCCGTCGTAATAGAACTCGCCCAGCTCGAACTCAGCTTGCAAGTCGCCATTGCGCGCAGCTTGCTCGCAGGCTTCGACAGCAGCGGGCAGTTCTTCGGCGGAGGTATTCAGGGAACAGCTGCCTGGCGCAGGGATCAGCAAGGAGTTGCCGCCCGCCGAAGCGAGCAGTGGCAGCAGGAGCAACAGGCAGCCCAGGGACAGGGTGCGGCCGGTGCGTTTCATGAAAATCCGTTTACCTCAGGATGCACAACAGGCGATGTGCCTGGCCGCCGGAACGCGGCAGCCATCACATTATGAAATAAGCAGCGCCGTTCTTACAAAGTCTTTACCGGGTTTTCTTCCGTGCGGCCAAGTTTTGCACTGCCAGGCAGGCTCAGTAGCAGCCAGGCCAGCAGTGGGTAGGCGGGTGTCAGCAGGGCGTGGAACAGGTCAACGCGGCGCAGCGAACCCATAAAGCCGTCAGTACCTACAGCCAGGCCAGCCAGCAGAAACAGTCCAACCACTGCAATCGCCGCGACGAGAGGGGCGCGCTTGGGCCACTGCACGGCACCGGCGTAGAGAATCAGCAGCAGGGTCGCCAGGTTGAGCAGCAGGCGGTAATCCTCCAGCAGGTTCATCTGGCGGAACAGTTCGAAGAACGCGCACAGCCCCAGCAGGATGCGTCCCCAGTTGGCGCGGCTCCACTGCCAACCCCGGCCCAGGGCGAGTGCGGCGGCGCCGAGCAACGGCAGGCCGAGAAAGCTGCTGGCTTGGATTAGCCACAAGTGCGCGGCCTGCGCGCTGGGGTCGATGCCAAAGCGAATCACCCCGACGGCTGCCGCAGCAGCCGGCAGGAGAAACCCCAACAGTGCGCAGAACAGTGCCGGCTGGTCACTCTCGCCATAGTGCTTGCGGGCTTTGCCGATGGCGATTGCGCAGGCCAGGCAGGCCAAGGCCAGCACGCCATCGGAAAGTGCCGTGCTGTACTGCATCAGGCGTTCTTCAGCGCAGCGAAGGCGCGCTCGGCGGCGTCCAGGGTGATGTTCAGCTCGGCATCGCCATGGGCGATGGAGGTGAAACCGGCCTCGAAGGCGCTCGGGGCCAGGTACACGCCACCCTCGAGCATCAGGTGGAAGAAGCGCTTGAAGCGCTCGGCATCGCTGGCCATCACATCGTCAAAGGTGACGATATCGTCGGCACCGCTGAAATACAGGCCGAACATACCGCCCGCCTGAGTGGTGACAAATGGGATGCCGGCGGCATCGGCGCGGTCTTGCAGGCCTTGCAGCATGCGGCTGGTGTAGTCGGTCAGCTCGGCGTGGAAGCCCGGGCGTTTGATCAGGCGCAGGGTGGTCAGGCCTGCAGCCATGGCCAGCGGGTTACCCGACAGAGTGCCGGCCTGGTACACCGGGCCGAGCGGGGCGATGCAATGCATGATTTCGCGCTTGCCGCCGAAGCAGCCGACTGGCATGCCGCCACCAATGATCTTGCCGAAGGTGGTCAGGTCCGGGGTGACGCCGTAATAGGCCTGGGCGCCGCCGAGGGCGACGCGGAAACCGGTCATCACTTCGTCGAAAATCAGCACCACGCCGTGTTTGTCGCACTGCTCGCGCAGGCCTTGCAGGTAGCCGGGTGCCGGCGGCACGCAGTTCATATTGCCGGCCACCGGCTCGACGATGATGCAGGCAACGGTCGAGCCAACTTCGCTGAGCATCTGCTCAACGGCGGCCAGGTCGTTGAACGGCAGGGTCAGGGTATGTTTGGCGAAGTCTGCCGGTACGCCGGCCGAGCTCGGTACGCCCTGGGTCAGCAGGCCGGAGCCGGCTTTCACCAGCAGGCTGTCGGAATGCCCGTGGTAGCAGCCTTCGAATTTGATGATGTTGTCGCGGCCGGTGTAACCACGGGCCAGACGGATGGCGCTCATGGTGGCCTCGGTGCCGGAGCTGACCATGCGCACCATGTCCATGGACGGCACCAGGCTGCACACCAGGTCGGCCATCTCGGTTTCCATGGCAGTTGGCGCGCCGTAGGACAGGCCGTGTTGCAGCTGGTTGCGCACCGCGTCGAGCACGTCCGGGTGGCTGTGGCCAAGGATCATCGGACCCCAGGAACCGACGTAGTCCACATAGCGCTTGTCGTCTTCATCGGTGACGTAGGCACCTTCGGCGTGTTTGAAGAACAGCGGAGTGCCGCCAACGCTTTTGAAAGCGCGCACCGGCGAGTTGACGCCACCAGGGATGTGCTTTTGCGCGTTGGCGAAGAGGGTTTCGGAACGGGACATGGCAGGGCCTCTCAAGCGGGGAGTTGGGGCGAGCCGGGCTGCCCCTGATGACGATTAGTTAGAAATAAACAGCGCGCTAAAGGCGCGGGCGCGGCGCTCGACTTCATCTGCCGAGTCGGCACCGAACAGGCCGTGTACCACGGCAACCATGCTGGCACCGTGGGCAATCAGCTCGGGTGCGTTCTCCAGGGTCACGCCGCCGATGGCGACAATTGGCAGGTTGACCCTGCTTTTCGCCGCCGTCAGCAAGGCGATGTCAGCCGAGGGCGCGCCAGGTTTTGTGGTGGAGTTGAAGAAACGGCCAAAGGCAACGTAATTGACGCCTTCCTTGGCAGCGGCTTCGGCCAGTTCCAGTTGGGCATGGCAGGTGCCGCCGATAATCGCCTGGCGGCCGAGCAAGGCGCGGGCGGCAGACAGCGAGCCGTCGCCCTGGCCGAGGTGCAGGCCTACACCCAAGCGTGCGGCCAGTTCGGCGTCGTCATTGATGATCAGTGCCGCGCCGTAGCGGTTGCACAGCTCGCGCAGGGCTTCGGCCTCGCGCAGGCGGCGGGCGTCATCGCTGGATTTGTCGCGATACTGCAGCAGCGTCGCGCCACCCTTGAGTGCCGCCTCGACGTAAGGCAGCAGCTTGCCCTTGAGCAATTCGCTGTCGGTGATGGCATACAGGCCACGCAGTTTCATCGGGTACTCCATCAACTGCTTCTATTAATAAGCATCCAGCGGCAGGCGGCGCGGGATGTACTGGCCGTGGCCCGGTTGTTCGGCGTCACGCAGGGTGCGCCAGGTGTAGTCGAGGGCGAACTGCACGGCGCTGACCAGTTCCTGACCCAATGCCAGGCGCCCGGCCAGGGTGCTGGCCAGGGTGCAGCCGGAACCGTGGTAGCTGCCGGGCAGGCGCTGGCAGGTAAAGGTGTGGCGGCTACCGTCACGCGAATACAGGCGGTTGTGCACTTCATGCTCATCGCCATGGCCGCCGGTGATCAGCAGGTGCTGGATATAGGGCAAGAGCTTCTCGGCGCACTGATCGGCCGTGCCGTCCGGCAGCTCGGCGAGGATGCGCGCTTCCGGCAGGTTCGGCGTGGCGATGGTGGCGACGGGCAGCAGGCGCTCGCGCATGGCGTAGCCGACTTCGTCCTTGCCCAGTGCGCCGCCGCCGCCAGCACGCAGCACCGGGTCACAGACCAGCGGGATACCCGGCAGGCGTTGCATGATTTCCAGTACGGTTTCGACCATCTCGACCGAGCCGAGCATGCCGAGCTTTACGGCCTCAACCGGCAGGTCGTTGATCACCGCATTGGCCTGGGCCAATACCCAGTCGCGGTCGAGCACACGGAAGTCGGAGACGTTGACGGTGTCCTGCACGGTCAGCGCGGTCACGGTGGGGGCAGCGTGACAGCCTTGGGCGAGCAGGGCTTCGATATCGGCTTGCAGGCCGGCACCACCACTGGGGTCATGACCGGACAGGCACAGCACTACGGGGCGAGAGGTAGGCGTTTTCATGGTGCGCGAGCTTACCACCAAACCACGGTTTGCAGACCCCGCAGTGGCAGGAAAGCCAGCCTGGTGGACGATCTGTCGCATGCCTGCACAGGGCCGCTGCCTTCGCCTGCAAAGGTCAAAAACTCCAGGCAGTTCTGGTTTTTCCTAGGGTTCTGGCGCAAGGGCCTATGCTAGAGTGCCAGCATCCCATTACACCGCATCCAGCAACGCACGATGGCGCTGCTGGCTTACCCTGGCTGAGCTGCATGCACTACATCCTTCTCTGTTTCTTTATGCTGGTGCCAGGGTTGGCCGGTGCATTGGTTTTTGATGAAAACACCCGCAGCCTGCCGCTCGGCAAGGCCATGGCAGTGTTCGAGGATGTGCGCGGCGATGCCAGCATTGAGGACATTACCTCGCCAGCCTTGCAGGGTAGTTTTCGTCAGCATGACAAGGGCGTGCTGAATGCCGGTTATTCGCGCTCGGTGTTCTGGCTGAGACTGGATCTGGAATACCGTCCGCAGCAAGGCAGCGTCACGCAGCCCTGGTTGCTGGAGTTGGCTTACCCACCGCTCGATCATGTGCAGCTGTATCTGCCCGATGCGACGGGCCGTTATCACTTGCGTCAGCACACCGGTGATGCCTTGCCGTTTTCCAGTCGCGAGATCAAACAGTACAACTACCTGTTCGAACTGCAATTGCCGCCGGGGCAGCCGCAGCGCGTCTTTCTACGTCTGGAAAGCCAGGGCTCGATCCAGGCACCGCTGACCCTATGGGCGCCCAACGCCTACCTGGAGGAGCAGCCGGCGCGCATCTATGTACTGGGCATCATCTACGGCGTGCTGCTGGTGATGCTGATCTACAACCTGTTTATCTTCCTCAGCGTACGCGACACCAGCTACCTGTATTACATCCTCTATATCGCCTCGTTCGGTTTTTACCAGCTGTCGGTCAACGGTGCGGCCATCGAATATTTCTGGCCCAACAGCCCCTGGTGGGCGAATGCGGCCACGCCATTTCTGATTGGCGCGGCGGCGTTGTTCGGCTGTCAGTTCGCACGCAGTTTCCTGCACACCGCTGAACACAGCCCCTGGGTTGATCGCGCGCTGTTGTTGTTGATGGCCTGCGGTGTGCTGGTGATGACCCTGGCCCTCACGGCCAGTTATGCGCTGTCGCTGCGTCTGGCCACCTACCTAGCCTTGCTGTTCACCGTGGTGATCTTCGCCGCCGGGATTCTCGCCTGGCTGCGCGGCATGCGTGTGGCGCGCTATTTCATCATTGCCTGGAGCGCCTTTCTGGCCGGCGGGGCGATCAATACCCTGATGGTGCTGGGCTATCTGCCGAACATGTTTCTCACCATGTATGCCAGTCAGATTGGCTCGGCGCTTGAGGTGGGCCTGCTCTCGCTGGCGTTGGCCGACCGCATCAACGCCATGAAGGAAGAGCGCACACGCATCCTCCAAGAGGCCGGGCTCAAGCTCGAAGCCTTCAACCAGGAACTGGCTACCAGCAATCGCCTCAAGGATGAATTCCTCGCCACCGTTACCCACGAACTGCGCACGCCGATGAACGGGGTTATCGGCTCGCTGGAGCTGATGCAGATGCTCAATATCGAGGGCGAGCTGGCGAATTATCAGAAAACCGCCGCCAGTTCAGCCCGCGACATGATGCGCATGGTCAATGACATCCTTGCCCTCACCGAGCTGCAGGCTGGGCGTCTGTATCCACGGCGCGAGCCTTTCAGTCTGCGTGGTCTGTTCGACGGTCTGCGCGCGCAATACGCGCCGCGTGCTGCAGAAAAAGGCCTGGGTTTTGTGCTGGAGCTGGATGACAGCCTGCCCGACACGCTCGAAGGTGATGCCAGCAAACTGCAGCAGAGCCTGGGCTGTCTGCTGGATAACGCCATCAAGTTCACCCTGCATGGTGAGGTGCGAGTGCGCGTCAGCCGTGGCGGTACGGCCAGCGACACCCTGCCGCTGTGTATCGAGGTGATCGATAGTGGCGTGGGCTTTGTGGTGCCGGCCGATGGCAAGCTGTATCAGCGCTTTCAGCAACTGGATGGTTCGATGACCCGCGAATACGGCGGCTTGGGTATTGGCCTGGCCATCTGCCGGCAGCTGGTTGACCTGCTGGGTGGCAACCTCAGCCATCAATCGCAGCCGGGGCAGGGCAGCTGCTTCCGTCTGGAGCTGCCGCTGGCCTTGCCGGTGCAGCTGGCAGCACCGGCTCAATTGCCGCCCAAGGTCACCGGGCCGGCGTTGCGCCAACCGGGGCAGTGCACGGTATTAATTGTCGAGGACAACGCGATCAATCAGCTGGTGACCCGCGGCATGTTGCTCAAATTGGGCTACCAGGTGCGTACCGCCGATAACGGCAGCGAGGCCCTGGATGTGCTGCGCAATGAGGCGGTCGATGCGGTGTTGCTGGATTGCCAGATGCCGGTGATGGACGGTTTTGCCACCTGCCGCGCGCTGCGCAATCTGCCCGGTTGTGAGGCCTTGCCGGTGCTGGCGATCACCGCCCACAGCCACAGCGGTGACCGTGAGCGCTGCCTGGCTGCCGGCATGAGTGATTACCTGGCCAAACCCGTGAAGTTCGAGCAACTGCGCAATCTGCTGCATGACTGGGTGCTCTGCCGTCCCGCATAGCGGCGTCTGGCTTGTAGGGGGCGCCGTGCGCACCACGGAGCCCGGCACATTCAGCTGAGTCCTCCAGGTTATATGCGTCAATGGTTGGCGCTTATGCCGCCTACTGTGCCCGGAATCGCCCTTTAGCCAAACTCTGAATCCTGATTCACTTGATGCATCGTGAATCAGGATTCAGACCATGGCTTATCGCGCCACCGCCCTGCGTATCGATCGTGATCAAGCATTGCGGGAGCGCATCATCAGCGCCGCCTTGGCACGTGTGGCCGACGGCGGCTTTGCCGCGCTGACCATGCACGCGCTGGCTGAGGATGTCGGCATTGCCACCGGCAGCCTGTACCGCCATGTACGCAGCAAGGGCGAGCTGGCGGCGGAAGTGTTTGCTGTGGCCAGCCAGCGTGAGGTCGATGCCCTGGCCGTCACCGTGCGCGGGCCGGGTAGCCCGGTGCAGCGTCTGGCCGAGGGGTTGCAGCGCTTTGCCGCGCGGGCCTGGGACAGCCGCCGCTTGGCTTTCGCCCTGATTGCCGAACCGGTTGATCCGGAAGTCGACGAGCAGCGCCTGTTCTACCGCGAAGCCTATGCCGATCTGTTCGTCGAGTTGCTGCAGGAGGGCGTCGCCCAAGGCGTGTTCCATGTGCAGCAGATCAACCTGGTCGCAGCCTGCCTGGTCGGCGCCATTGCCGAAGCCCTGGTCGGGCCGTTGTCGCCGCCTGCGCGTGCCGCCCGTGAAGCCGGATATCCCGCCCCCAGCCTGGCCGAAGTCAGCCAGGCCTTGGTCACCTTTTGCCTGCGTGCCGTGGGCGCCAATTTGCCCGAAGAGGAGCCTCAGCCATGAATGCCAGCCAACACGCCGAAACCCATGAAGTGTTCAACCAGGTGCCGCCGCTGGATGGCGCCAACCTGTACCGCGTTGACCTGCCGCTGCAGGAGTGGATCAAACGCTTTGGTGGTGGCTGGGCTGCGCAGCGCCTGGATGTATATGGCGCGCTGGCCGGCGGCGAGCTGATGGCCGCCGGTTTTCTCGCCAACGAAAACAAGCCGGTGTTCAAGAGCCACGACCGCTACGGTCACCGCGCCGATCTGGTGGAGTTTCACCCGGCCTATCACCAGTTGATGAGTGCAGCCATCGAGCATGGCTTGCCGTCCATGCCCTGGACCGACCCACGCGCTGGCGCCCAGGTGGCGCGCGCCGCCATGAGTTACCTGCACAGCCAGGCTGAGGCTGGCAGCGGTTGCCCGCTGACCATGACCTTTGCCAGCGTGCCCGCACTCAAGCTACAGGCCGATGTGGCCGAGAAGTGGTTGCCGAAAATTCTGTCTACCCAGTACGACCCGCGCAACCTGCCGGTCGAGCAGAAAACCGGTGCGACCATCGGCATGGCCATGACCGAAAAGCAGGGCGGCACCGATGTGCGCGCCAACACCACGCGCGCCTACCCGGTGGGCCTCGGTGGTCCCGGTCAGGCTTATGAGCTGGTGGGGCACAAGTGGTTCTGCTCGGCGCCGATGTGCGACGCCTTTCTGACCCTGGCGTATACCGCCAAGGGCCTGACCTGCTTTCTGCTACCGCGCCACCGGCCGGACGGCACGCGCAACGAGTTCTATATCCAGCGCCTGAAAAACAAGCTGGGCAACTGGTCGAACGCCTCCAGTGAAGTGGAGTTTCGCGGTGCGCTGGCCTGGATGGTTGGTGAAGAAGGCCGTGGCGTGCCGACCATTATCGAAATGGTCGCGCTGACCCGTTTCGACTGCATGATCGGCTCCAGCGCGCTGATGCGTCAGGCCCTGACTCAGGCCGCGCACCATTGCGCGCACCGTCAGGTCGGTGGTCGGGTACTCAGCGAGCAGCCACTGATGCAGAACGTACTGGCTGATCTGGCCCTAGAAAGCGAAGCCGCGCTGGCGCTGACCATGCGCATGGGCAAGGCGCTGGATAACCCGCACGATGAGCAGGAAGACAAGTTCGCCCGCCTGGTCACCGCCGTGGGCAAGTATTGGATCTGCAAACGCGCGCCGGCCATGATCAACGAGGCCGCCGAGTGCATGGGCGGTGCCGGGTATGTCGAGGACACCATTCTGCCAAGGCTGTACCGCGAAGCACCGGTCAACTCGACCTGGGAAGGCTCGGGCAACGTGCAGTGCCTGGACGTGCTGCGTGCGCTGTCCAAGGAGCCGGGCGTGCTTGATGCGCTGTTTGCCGAGCTGGGCGACGGTCACGGCGATGCGCGGCTGAAAGCCCATATTGTGCAACTGCAGGCGGATTTCCGCGACACCGCCGATATCCAGTACCGCGCCCGTCAGCTCACCGAGGACGTAGCCCTGGCATTGCAAGCCAAGCTGCTGCTGGAGGCCGGCAATTCGGTGGTAAGCGATGCCTTTATCGCCAGCCGTCTGGGCGGTCAGGGCGGGCGGGTCTACGGCACCTTGCCGCGTGGGGTGAATGTCGAGGCGCTGGTGGCGCGCAGTACGCCGCACCTGATCTGAGGCCTGAACATGCACGGCAGTCTGTTTGAGGGCTTAAAGCTCTGGCTGACCGGCGATATTGCGGCGGATTACGGTATCTCCCAGCTGCAGGCTGCAGCCGGGGTGGCGAGCTTCAGCAGTCAGCCGCCGGCTGTGCACTTCAATCCGCTTGGCGGTGTGCATGGCGGTTACACCGCCACGCTGTTCGATGCTGCGCTGGGGTTGGCGGTGTATTCGCTGGCTAGTGCCGAGGAGGTCTTCGTGACCGCCAGCCTGCAGGTGAATTACCTGCGCCCGATTGGTCTTGCGGCCTTGCCGCTGCATACCGAAGCCTGCGTGCAGCAGCGCGAAGGGCGACAGGTCGCGGTACAGGCCACGCTGCATGATGCCCAGGGGCAACTATGCGCCACCGCCAGTGCGGTATTCACCTGCTTGCGAGGTTCGTCACAGGCTACAGGCTGAGGCCTGCCTGGCGGAGGTGCTGTTAACAGGCTCTGCCGGTTGCGATCCGGCAGGCGCGCTTCAGCGGCGCTGCCAGATCAGCTTGCCGGTGTTGCTTTCGGTCACCAGGTACTGGTCGCTGAAGTGGTAGCGGGCGGCCGGCTGGTAGTCGTTCTGGCCTTGCAGCTGCACTTCCAATAAGCCGGTGTGGGTGGTTATCCAGCGGCCGGTGTATTGCAACTCGCCGGGGGCGTCGTAGTTCCAGTCGGCGCCGCCCGCGACGGTACGGCTCCATTGGCTCACGCCGCCATCAACGGTCAGTTGCAGAATCATCTGGGTGGTCATCGAGGCGAAGTTGGCACCGCCGCTGTTGGTGATTTTTTCATGCACCCAGGTGCCGATCAGTGCCGGGTCGCGGAATTGGCGATTGGCCTTGCTGGCGATGGCGGCGTCGCTGAACGTCTGGCGATGGAACACGGCACTGCGCTCCAGGGTTTCGCCCGTGCGCGGGTTGCGCGCGGCGATGTGGCTGTTGAGCACGCCGTTGGTATAGGTGGCCGTCATGTTGGCGATTGCCTGTCCGGATTGTGTTTCGCGGATCTGCGCTGTGAGCAACTGTCCGTCGAAGCTGCCGCTTATCTGTAGGCGCAACCGGCCCCCTTCGACGTATTCACCACTGACCTGTGGCCCCTGGCTGCGCAGGTGCAGCTCGGCGGGTTGTCCGTCCAGGGTGGCCAGGTAGTGACCGTCCAGGCTGTCGGCCAGTAGCAGGCTCGGCAGTAAACTCAGGAGCAGGATGAACAGGGCGCGCGGCATGCGGTGTCCTCGGGGCAATGGGTGCAACAAGATTAGCGGGTATTGGGTGACTGGGTGGTCAACGCCGCGCTATCCCAAGCGCGGTGGATCAGGGCAAGATAGAGCCTGTCCGATCAGCCAGGAAGATGCCTTGTGAGCCTTTGTTCCGATGACTTCGTTGTCGCCACCACCGCCGAAGAGGCGGTGGATCGCCTTGCCGCGTTGCACCAGCAGGCTACCAGCGCCCTCAGTCAGGCGCTCAAGCGCTACCTCAAAGAGCGCGTCAAACCCGATGCCGCCCAGCACTGCCTGTTCCGCTATCCCGAACTGCGTCTGACCTACCTGTGCCAGGGCGAGGTGCCGACCACCGTGCGTGCCTACGCCAAGGTACAGGTGCCAGGCACCTACGCTATCACCGTGACCCAGCCGGCGGCCTTCCGCAAATACCTGCTGGAGCAGCTGCGCCCATTGATGAACGACTTCACCCTGCGTGTGGAGGTCGGCCGCAGCCAGCAGAACATTCCTTACCCGTACGTGGTCGAGGGCGGCGATGAACTGGCCGGCAGCGGTGTGACCGCCGCCGAGCTGGCGCGCGTATTCCCCAGCACCGACCTGTCCGCCGCCACCGATGGCACCGCCGATGGCCTGTACGACTGGGAGAACATCGACCCGCTGCCGCTGGCACTGTTCGATGCGGCGCGCACCGACTTCTCGCTCAAGCGCATCCAGCACTACACCGGCAGCGACTGGCGCCACGTGCAGCCGTGGATCCTGCTGACCAACTACCACCGTTACGTCGACCAGTTCATCCGCCACGGCCTGGATATGCTGGTGGGCGACTCACGCTTCACCCGCATGGTGCTGCCGGGCAATGTGGTGGTCGAGCGTGGCATGGCCGAAGGCGAGATGCAGGCGATCATCGAGAACGTGGTCTGGCACCGCTATCAGATGCCGGCCTACCACCTGCAGGCCGAGGATGGCCATGGCATTACCCTGGTCAACATCGGCGTCGGCCCGTCCAACGCCAAGAACATCACCGACCACCTGGCCGTGCTGCGCCCGCATTGCTGGCTGATGATCGGCCACTGCGGCGGCCTGCGTCAGTCGCAGACCATCGGCGACTACGTGCTGGCTCACGCCTATATGCGCCGCGACGGCATTCTCGACCGCGTACTGCCGCCGCATATCCCGCTGCCGGCGCTGGCCGAAGTGCAGCAGGCATTGCAGCAGGCGGCCAAGCTGGTGACTGGTGAAGAGGGCGACGAGCTGAAAAAGCGCCTGCGCACCGGCACCGTGCTGACCTACGACGACCGCAACTGGGAGCTGCGCTGGGCCCAGGAGCGGCCGCTGATCAATCTGTCGCGCGCGGTCGCGGTGGATATGGAAAGCGGCACTATCGCCGCCCAGGGCTATCGTCTGCGGGTGCCCTACGGCACGCTGCTGTGCGTGTCGGACAAACCGCTGCACAGCGAGATCAAACTGCCTGGCGCGGCCGGTGCTTTCTATGAGCGCGCCGTGACCCAGCACCTGCATATCGGCATCACTGCGCTGGAGTTGATGCGTAGCCAGCTCAACTCGCTGCACTCGCGCAAGTTGCGCAGCTTCGACGAACCGCCGTTCCGTTAGGTCGGGTTGAGGCGCGTAGCGTCGAAGTCAACAGCCAGTGAGCGTTTCCTGTTGGGCTTCACAGGCTCAGCCCAACCTACGCTTTGCTTGCTGCGCTGCCGTTCAGGGCGTTTTCCAGCCAGTTGCAGAAGCTGCGGGTCAGTGGATCGCCCTCACTGTCGCGGTGCACCAACCAGGCCCAGTTGGGGCCGCGCACTGTCTGTTGCGCCAGCGGTTGCAGTAGGCCGTTACGCCGAGCCTGGTCAGCCAGCAACTGGCTGACCAGGGCGATGCCCAGGCCTTGGCTGGCGGCATCCAGCAGCAGGCCAGGGTCGGAGAAGTTAAGTCCGTTGCTCTGCTGGCCTACAGCCTGCCCGCCCTGGACTGCCCAATGACTCCAATCCATCTCTCGTTCGCCATGCAGGGTGCAGCGCTCGTCTGGTTGTTGCACCAGCAGGCTGGGGTGGGCCGCCGGATAGAGGCGGTCTTCCAGCAACACGCGAAAGCTGCACTCGGCCTGGGCGGTGAGGTCGTCACGCACGGCAATGTCGATGGTCTGAGTGGCCATGTCCGGCACCTCATCGCTGGTGAACAGCCACAGGTCGATCTCCGGGTGCAGGCGATGAAACTCACCCAGGCGTGGCACCAGCCAGTGGCGGGCGAAGGCCGGCGTGGTGTTGACCACCAGTTGGTTGGGCTTGCGGTACTGCTCCAGGCGACGGATGCCCACGGCCAGTTGCTGCAGCAGCGACTGGGTGGTGCTGAGCAGGTCATGCCCGGCATCGGTGAGGCTGACGCTGCGCCCGCTGCGGTAGAACAGCGGCTGTTCGAGAAAGCTTTCCAGGCTACGGATCTGCTGGCTGATCGCCGACTGGGTCAGGTGCAGTTCCTCGGCGGCCTTGTGGAAGCTGCCCAGGCGGGCGGCGGCTTCGAAGCCGCGCAGGGCGTTTAGCGGGGGCCAGTGTTTCAACATGATTGATAAGTCCAGCTAATCAGATTTGTACAAAATCTATCGTTTGTTACGGCATTTTTACAGGCCTAGCATGCAAGTCATCACCGCATTCGCGGTTTTCAGTGAAAACAAAGACTTAACTGAAGGCACTTGTATGCAGCATAACGCAGTCGCAGAAAACGCTTGGTTCATGCCCGCTGAATGGGTTCCGCACGCCGCCACCTGGATGGTCTGGCCGCATAACCAAGGGCTGTGGGAGTCCGGCTGGGGCGTGACCCTGACCGAGGTGCAGGTGGACTTCGCCCGGGTGGCCAACGCCATTGCTCGCTTCGAGCCGGTAAAGATGGTGGTTGATCCATCGGCAGCGCTGCGTGCCCGTGAGTTGTGCGGGCCGAACATCGAGCTGATCGAGTTGGCCGTCAACGACAGCTGGTGCCGCGACTCCGGGCCGAGCTTTGTCTGCCATCCGCAGCGTGGGGTGGCCGGGGTTAGCTGGCGCTTCAATGCCTGGGGCGGCAAATCCGCGCATGATCTGGATGAGAGCCTGGCGCGGCGTATTCTCAACGGCCTGGGCATGGATTGCTTCGGCACGCCGCTCTCCAACGAAGGCGGGGCGATCCATGTGGATGGCGACGGCACGCTGATCACCACCGAATCGGTGCTGCTCAACCCCAATCGCAATCCGGGCATGAACAAGGCCGAGATGGAAGAAATCTTCGCCCGCCTGCTGGGCGTGAAGAAGACCATCTGGCTACCGGGTGACCCGCAGTATGTGACGGGCGATATGACCGACGGCCATATCGACGGCGTGTGTGCCTTCGCCAAACCCGGCGCGCTGCTGGTGGACGCCACCCGCGATCAGAGCTCGGTGTACGCCGAAGTCGTGCGCGAAAACCGTCGCGCCCTGGAGCTGGCCACCGATGCCCGTGGCCGCACGTTCGAGCTGCTCGAACTGTACGAGGCCAGCGACGCGGTGGACACCGAAGCCGAGGTGTTCTGCGCCTCCTACACCAACTTCTACATCTGCAACGGCGCGATCATCATGCCGGCCTACGGCATTGCCGCCGACGAGGAAGCGGCGGCGACCCTGCGTATGGCCTTCCCGGGCCGCGAAGTGGTGCCGGTGCAGATCAACCAGCTGGCCCATGGCGGCGGTGGCGTGCATTGCATCACTCAACAGCAGCCGGCTTGGCCGTTGAGGGGGTGAGGGCATGAGCAAACTGACTGTCGCCACCACCCAGTTCGCCTGCAGCTGGAACCTTGAGCAGAACCTCGACCAGGCCGAGCGCCTGGTGCGTGAGGCAGCTGCAAAAGGCGCGCAACTGATCCTGTTGCAGGAACTGTTCGCCACCCCGTACTTCTGCATTGAGCAGGACCACAAGCACCTGGCGCTGGCCGAGGAATACAGCCAGAGCCGCGTGCTCAAGCGCTTCGCCGCCCTGGCCAAGGAACTTGGCGTGGTGCTGCCGTTGTCCTGGTTCGAGAAGGCCGGCAATGCCTGTTTCAATTCGCTGAGCGTGGCCGACGCCGATGGCCGCCTGCTTGGGGTGTACCGCAAGACCCATATCCCCAACGCCATCGGCTACCAGGAGAAGGAATATTTCAGCCCCGGTGATACCGGCTTCAAGGTCTGGGACACCGCCTTCGGCCGCATCGGCGTGGCCATCTGCTGGGACCAATGGTTCCCCGAAACAGCGCGTTGCCTGGCCCTGCAAGGTGCCGAAGTGCTGCTGTTTCCCACCGCCATCGGCTCCGAACCGGGGGCGCAAACGCTGGACTCGCGTGACCACTGGCAACTGACCCAGCGTGGCCACGCCGCCGCCAACATCCTGCCGGTGATCGCCGCCAACCGCGTCGGCCGTGAAGTGGCGAGCAGCGATCCAGCCTTGCAGATGAGTTTCTACGGCTCGTCCTTTATCACCGACCACAAGGGCAAGTTGCTCGCCGAGGCTGACCGCGACAGCTGCGGCGTGCTGGTGCGTGAACTGGATCTGGCCGCCATGCGTGAGGAACGCCTGACCTGGGGCATCTACCGCGACCGCCGCCCGGAAATGTACGGCCCGCTGCTGGGCCTGGACGGGCGGCAAACCCATGTGCGCTGGAATCACCAAGGAGTCTGAGCATGAAACCTGTTAACGCATTGCTGATTGGCTCGCTGAGTCTCGTCCTGGGTTGTGCCCAGGCCTGGGGTAAGACCGAGGAAAAGACCCTGCGCCTGTACAACTGGGCCGACTATTTTGCTGAGGACACCCTGGCTAACTTCACTAAGGAGACTGGCATCCGGGTGATCTACGACGTCATGGAAGGCAGCGAAACGCTGGAAGCCAAGATGATGGCCGGCAACAGCGGTTATGACCTGATCTTCCCTGGCGACACCGTGGCCGAACGGCTGATGCGTGCCGGCGCGTTGCAGAAGTTGGACAAGTCCAAACTCGACCATCTGGATGAGATCGAGCCGGGCCTGCGCAATTTGCAGACCCAGTACCCTTACTCGCGGCATGCCACAGTGCCTTACACCTGGGGCAGCATTGGCATTACCTATAATGCCGCGATGATCGAGCAGCGTATGCATGACGCGCCGGTCAACAGCCTCGACCTGCTGTTCAAGCCGGAAAACGCGGCCAAGTTCGCCGACTGCGGCATCTCGATGATCGACTCACCGGACGAAGTGCTGGCCGTGGTGCTCAACTACCTGGGGCGTTCACCGCGCAGCGCCAAGCCGGACGACCTCAAGGCTGCCGGTGAGCTGCTGGCGGGGATCAAACCCTATATCCGCAAGTTCCAGTCGCAGCCGGTTACCGATCTGGTCAATGGCGATCTGTGCCTGTCGCTTGGTTACAGCGGTGATGTCACCCAGGCTCAGCGCACTGCGGTCGGAGCCGGCAAACAGGTGGATTTCCGTTTCCATATCCCACGCGAAGGCACCACGGTCTGGATGGACACCATGGCCATTCCGGTGGATGCCCGGCACCCGGAATATGCCTATGCCTTTATCAATTTCGTCATGCGTCCTGCGCATATGGCAGCGATCAGCAACTTCACCGGCTACCCGACAGCGAGTGCCACCGCCCGACCGCTGGTCGATGCCGACATGCGTAACAACCCGGATATCTATGTCGATCAGGCCGTTTACGCGCGGCTGATCCCCGGCAAGGACATTCCCCAGCGTGACATGCGTGCGCGCATGCGTGCCTGGAGCCAATTCAAAACGGCCCGTAGTCACTGAACCGCTGCCAGCCCCTCACCCGTCACAGCCACCTCACAGAGAGCAGACCCATGTCGACACGTCGTGATTTCATCAAGCAACTGACTGCCGCCGCCGGCCTGGGCGTGGTCGCTTCCATGGGCGTTGGCCTGAGTGCGCCACGCGTGCGAGCGGCGCTGGGCAACAGTTGGTATATGCCCGACGAGCATGCGCCGCAGGAGCGGGTATTTCTCGCTTTTGCAGCCTCCAGTGCGGTGTGGGAAGACTGGGCAACGCCGGTCAACAACTGCATCGCCCTGCTGGCCAAGACCATCGCCAAGTACCAGCCGGTGACTGTGCTGTGCCGGGCCAATCAGCTGAGCCAGGCCCGGCAGAAATGCGGCACCAGCAACATCAAGTTCCTGACCATGCCGCTGGACGACATCTGGGTGCGCGACTACGGCGGCTGCTTCGTGGTCGATGGGCAGGGTGGGCGCGGCCTGGTCGACTTCAACTTCAACGGTTGGGGCGGCAAGCAGCGCGCCAGCAACGACACCCAGGTCGCCGACACCCTGAGCTACGAAACCTATGCCACCTATATCGCCAGCCAGCTGACCGGCGAGGGCGGCGGTATCGAGGTGGATGGCCACGGCACGGCGATCATCACCGAGAGTTGCTGGGTCAACAGCAACCGCAACCCGGGCATGAGCCGCGCACAGATCGAGGCCGAGCTGAAAGCCAATCTGGGGCTGCGCAAGATCATCTGGCTGCCGGGGATCAAGAACAAGGACATTACCGATGCCCATGTCGACTTCTACGCGCGCTTCGTCAAGCCCGGTGTGGTGATCGCCAACCTGGACAACGACCCCAAGTCCTACGATCACGCCGTAACGCGCACCCACCTGGACATTCTCAAGAACGCCACCGACGCCGACGGGCGTCGCCTGGTCGTGCACACCCTGCCGCCACCCTTGAAGCTGCGCAGCAACGTCTACACCCGCAACAATCCGGATTTCGCCCCGGGTTATATCAACTACCTACCGATCAATGGCGCGGTGATTGCGCCGCAGTTCGGCGACGCGGCGGCCGACAAGTACTGTAAAGACCTGCTGACCCAGCTCTATCCGGGGCGTGTGGTGGTGCAGGTGAATATCGACCCGATCGCCGGTGGCGGTGGCGGCATTCACTGCGTGACCAAGAACATGCCGCGCCTGTAATTGGTCAGTGGGCCGACTGTTCGAGGCGCAGGTGCAGAATCGGAAAAGGCCGTCCGCCATCATCCAGTGGTGAGCGGCCTGCTACTGCGAAGCCCTGGCTCAGGTAGAAACCCAACGCCTTGGGGTTCTGCTCGTTGACGTCGACCTGGTTTGCGCCAAGGCGCACCACTGCGTCGTTGAGTAGGGCTCGGCCTATGCCCGTGCCGTGCTTCTGCGGGTCAACGAACAGCATCTCGATCTTGCCTTCTGCATAGCCGAGAAAACCGCTGACATTGCCATCCGCGCCACGGATGCAGCTGAGCTGAACTGCTCGATCAGCAAAGGTTTGAGCAGTTGAATATCGTGCTCTTCGAGAAAGTCGTGGGTGGCGCGTACTGCCGCCTCCCACACTTCAAGTATGCGCGGGAAGTCGCTGAAACTGGGTATTTCGACCAGGTGTGGCATGTGTGGCTCATGGGGCGGTGAAAAAGGGGGCAAATCATGCGACTGATTTGCCCCTGTTGTCACTTGCTGGCATCCAGCACCACGCGGTAGCGCGCCTTGCCGGCACGCAGGTGGTCAATGGCCTCGTTGACCTTGCTCATGGGGAAGTGCTCGACCTGCGGCAGGATTTGATGGCGCGCGCAGAACTCCAGCATGGTTGCCATGTTGCTGGGCGAGCCGACCGGTGAGCCAGACAGGCTCTTCTGCTTGGGGATCAGGTTGAACACATGCACCGGGATGGCGCTGGGCACGATGCCAACAAAGTGCAGGCGGCCTTTGCCGCTGAGGGTGCCGAGCATCGCGCTCCAGTCCAGGTCGGCGCTGGCGGTGACCAGCAGGAAGTCCAGGCTGCCGGCAATCGCCTTGAGTGCCGCGCTGTCGGTAGAGGCGACTACCTTGTGCGCGCCCAGGCGTTTGGCTTCATCCTGTTTGCTCAGGGATGAGGTGAAGGCGGTGACTTCGCAGCCCCAGGCATTCAGAAAGCCCAGCGCCAGATGGCCGAGGCCGCCGATACCGACCACGCCGACTTTGTCAGTGGGTTTCACGTTGAAATCCAGCAGCGGGCTGAACACCGTGGAGCCGGCGCAGAACAGTGGGCCGACCAGAGCTGGATCAAGGCCGTCAGGCAGCGCTACCGCCCAGGCCCAGTGGCTGCGCAGGCGGTCGGCGAAACCGCCGTTGCTGCCGACAATCGTCGGTTTTACCGTGCCGCACAGTTGGTGCGAACCTTCCATGCACGAGCTGCAATGCATGCAGCTGCCCTTGTACCAGCCGATGCCCACCCGTTGCCCGAGCTTCAGGCCGCGGGCTTGCGGGCCGAGGCGTACCACGGTGCCGACCACTTCATGGCCGGGAATAAAGGGGTAGCGCGCATTGCCCCATTCGTTGTCGATCATCGACTGGTCGGAGTGGCAGATGCCGCAGTATTCCACGGCCACTTCGACCTCTTCGGCACCCAGCGGGCCGGGGTCATAACTGTGCGGTTCGAGGGGCGCGCCGGGGGCTTTGGCAGCCCATCCGGTAAAGGTGTCGACGATGGATTCGGACGAACTCATAACAATGGCCTCGGGACGGGAAACACAACCCTGCCAGCATAGCCCGCCACGCCGCCGCAGGGTGCGCCGATCACTCAGCCTGATAGTCCAACCGTGGCCTCGGTTACACTGGCGGCCTCGTAACCTGTTGCTGGATCACCTATGTCGCGCCCACCTCGCCCTGCGTCCTCCCGTCCGCACAGCGCCAAACCTGCCGTGCGCCGTGTGGCCAAGGCACCACCTGCCGAGCCGCGTTTGCTGGTGCTGAACAAGCCGTTCGATGTGCTGACCCAGTTCAACGACGAGCAAGGTCGCGCCACCCTCAAGAATTTTGTCGATGTGCCTGGCGTCTATCCGGCTGGTCGGCTGGACCGTGACAGCGAAGGTCTGCTGCTGCTAACCAATGATGGCGGCCTGCAGGCGCGTATCGCCGACCCCAAGCACAAGCTGGCGAAAACCTATTGGGTGCAGGTAGAGGGCGAACCGAACGAGGCGCAGTTGCAGCAGCTGCGCGACGGTGTGCAGTTGAATGACGGCCCGACCCTGCCGGCCGAAGCACGGTTACTGGATGAGCCGCAGCTGTGGGAACGCAACCCGCCGGTGCGTTTTCGTAAAAGCATCCCGACGGCCTGGCTGGAACTGGTGATTCGTGAGGGGCGCAACCGTCAGGTGCGACGCATGACGGCTGCTGTGGGCCTGCCGACCCTGCGCCTGGTGCGCGTGCGGATCGGCCCGTTCAGTCTGGATGATTTACAGCCGGGGCAGTGGCGCGAAGTGCCGGCCCGGCTGAATTGATCAGTAGCCGGCTTTGATCACCGCGATGCCTTTATCCAGCACCTCATTCCAGGCGCTGCGGGTTTTGCTGCAGCACTGCTGATCATGCTCGCCGATGGTGCGCAGCAACGCCTGCTGCCACAGCACATACAGCTCTGGGCGAATGTCCATGGCCGCACGGGAATGGCTGCAACCCAGTGCGCGCAGCTTGGTGTCCGGCATACCGCGGGCATGCATCACCAGGTTGAGAATGCCCTGGCGCAACAGCAGCTTTTGCCCGTTCATCTCGGTATTAACGAACTTCTCGCGCACCTCGGGTGAGCTGGCGAGGAAGTGGCGGTAGAAACTGTCAAAGAAGTCAGGGCTGGCGCAGCAGCGGCCATAGCTCTGCATCACCAGATCAGCGGGGGACATGAAAACTCCTGGAAACGGCGAAAATCCGCATTCTAGAGCGGTTGAATGCGTCTTGCCGTGGCGTAGTTGGCGTGCTGCGGCGTGCTAGCCGTGGATGTCGCGAGCGGTTTCGATGATGTAGGTGATGACGGGCTTGGCCAGAAAGGCGAACAGGCACAGGCCCAGGCCGAGGAACAGGATGGCGGTACCCAAACGGCCGGCTTTAGAGGTTTTCGCCAGGTCCCAGATGATGAAAAACATAAACACCATCAGGCCGCCGACCAGTGCGTACATCATCAGGGATTCGAACTGTTCGGTTTCCATTCGGGCCTCGTGAACCTGCAGGTGCTCGGCTGGGTGCCGAAAATCGATGCGTAGGCGGGCGCGGTGATGCTCGCCAGAGGGCAGCGATTATACGCGCCGAGGGCGGCCCTGCCAGCCGCGTGTGGCGAGGGTGCGGCGATCAGCCGCGCAGGTGCTGCAAAGGCAGCTGTGTGGTGGACAGGATCTGCTGCAGGACGAAGCTGGAGCGCACGCTGGAAACCCCCTCGATACGGGTCAGGGTGCCCAGCAGCAGCTTTTGGTAGTGATCCATGTCCGGCACCACCACCTTGAGTTGATAGTCGGCGTCCATCCCGGTCACCAGGCAGCATTCGAGCACTTCTGGGCATTTGCGGATTTCGGCCTGGAAGTGCTCGAAGCGTTCAGGAGTGTGCCGGTCCATGCCGATCAGCACATAGGCGGTCAGCGTCAGGCCGAGCTGTTTACGGTCGAGCAGGGCGACCTGGCCGAGGATGTAGCCATCGTCCTGCAACTGCTTGACCCGCCGCGAACAAGGCGAGGGCGACAGGCCGATGCGCTCGGCCAGGTCCTGGTTGGACAAGGTGGCGTCGCGCTGCAATTCGGCGAGAATATTCAGGTCGTAGCGATCAAGTCTGTTCATCTTTGCCATACTTTTGTTTTCTGATTGCTGCTAATCATGCGCTTGTGGTGATTAATTGCGCAAGTGATGGCTATTTCAGCAATGTTCGCAATCTTTCACTGCGCCGTCAGGCGTAAGCTTTACCTCAACTTCAAGGCCCGGACGACACGTCCAGCCGCCTCGCCCAATCAGGTGAGCGGTCGCCGCCGATCCCACCGGATCGTCACGGCACCCGGGTCCGCACTGCCCAACCAGGCAGGCGAAGAAAAGGCGTTACCATCGCCACAATGACGGACACGCAAAAAAGGGAGGCCTCAGGCCTCCCTTTTTTGTTGCTTGGGATTAATCAGCCCGCCAGGCCGGCGAACTGCAGCAGCCACCAGGCGAGAATCGCCAGTTGTACGAAGAATGCGGCAAAGCGCAGCCAGACAAACAGCGGGCTGGTGCTGATCAGATGCATCAGGCTCTGAAACAGGCGCGCACCGAGCAACAGCAGGGCCAGCGGCTCGGTGATGTCGGTCTGCGCGCTGGCCATGGCATAAAGCAGCAGTGCGGCCTGCAGCGGCAGGTTCTCCAGGCAGTTGGCGTGGGTGCGAACCAGGCGTTGGCCAAAGTTGCTGGGGGTGTTGCTGCCATCAGGGTGGAAGGCATTGACGGCCATCTTGCCGCTGAGTACCAGCAAGCCGCGCTGGTTGACCAGCAGAACAATCAGCAACAGGGCCCAGGCGACCAGGCCGAGCAGGGCCGTGGCGGTTGCGGTCAGGGTCATGGGTTCGCTCCTTTCTTTTGTTGTTGTGGGGTGGGGCGAAAGCAGTCTACGGGGTTTAGAGTATTTGCTCTAGTCGGGCGCCTGCGCAGTGCCTGGAGGGCTGACCACGCTGCAAGGGTCGGCATGCACCAGCACTTCGGCACGGGGGAATTCGCTGCGGATCGCCGCTTCCACCTGTTCGCACAGGCAATGCGCGTCCTGCAGGCTTAGCTCGCCAGGCAGCTCCACATGCAACTGGACGAACCACTGGGTGCCGGACAGGCGTGTGCGCAGGTCGTGAACCCCGCGGACGCCTGGAACCGCACAGGCCAGGTCGTGCATCTGTGCGCTGATCTGCGGGTCGAGCTCCTGGTCCATCAGCACCGTGGCAGCTTCGCGGGCAATGCTGATGGCGCTCCAGAAGATGTACAGCGCAATGCCGATGCCGAAGAGGGCGTCCATTTGTGCCCAGCCATAGCTGGCCAGCAGCAATGCCAGGAGGATGCTGCCGTTGAGCAGCAGGTCCGAGCGGTAGTGCAGCGAGTCGGCGCGGATGGCGGTGGAGCCGGTCACCTTGACCACATGGCTCTGGAATAGCAGCAGGGCCATGGTTACCGCCAGCGACAGCAGCATCACCGCAATACCCAGGGCGGGTGCGCCAAGCGGTTCTGGATTGAACAGGCGATCAATGGCGTGACTGCCGACCAAGATCGCACTGGCGCCGATAAACAGTGCCTGGCCCAGCCCCGCCAGGGCTTCGGCCTTGCCATGACCGTAGCGGTGATCTTCATCGGCCGGGCGCAGGGCGTAATGCACGGCGAGCAGGTTAAGCAGCGAGGCAGCGCCATCCAGCAGCGAATCGGTCAGCCCCGCCAGCAGGCTGACCGAACCGCTAAGCCACCAGGCAATCGCTTTGGCCAGTGCCAGTGTGAGGGCCGCCGCCAGCGCGGCGAAGGTCGCCAGGCGCATCAGGCGGGCATGTTGTGACAGTATTTTCACGGGCTATCCAAACAGGAGCGTCGATAGTGCCAAGGCTAGCGCGAAATATGAAAAAGCCCGCTAGGGGCGGGCTTCTTCGTTGCGGCTCAGGCGGCCGGACGTAGACCGTAGGCCGCCAGTTGCTCAACGCTGCCGCTGTGCTGGATCAGGCGCGGGTCATCCAGGGGCAGGCTATGGCCGGTTTGCATCTCGATCAGCGCCTTGAGCTTGGCTGTGTCGATCTTGCCGTCAGCGTCCACCACATTCTGCAGATCTTGCGGGTCCACCTGCGAGGTCAGGCCGCCAGGCAGGTAGATCGCGCCAGTGGCGAAGTCGATGCCGAAGGCGATCAGCCCGGGGATCACATAAAACAGAATGCCGATGGTGTTGAGCCCGGCGACCATGGGGTCGATACGGCCTTCGATCTGGCCACGGCGATCCGGGAAGAACAGGGTGCCGCAGGCGGTCAGTTGGGTGAGCAGGGTGGCGACGAGAAGGCCACCGATAACGCGGGTTTGGGTGCGCATTGAACATCTCCATGGAAAAAGTGGCGCAACTATACCAATGCCTGTATTGCAATGCCGCTGCGTCGGGCGCTGCCGACGCGATCACGTGTCGTGGCCTGAGCCTCAGACAGCGGCAATGGCCCAGCGGTTCGCCGTTATAATCGTGGCCCTTGAATGGAGCCTGCATGAATTCCCTGCCAATCGATGTGCTGCTGCCTGAGCTGTGTCAGGCCCTTGCCCTGCGTGACGAAGCGGTGCTGGAAGCGCCACCCGGTGCCGGCAAGACCACCCGTGTACCTCTGGCGTTGCTGAACCAACCTTGGCTGGCCGGACAGACCATCATCATGCTCGAGCCTAGGCGCCTGGCGGCGCGGGCGGCGGCCGAGCGGCTGGCCAGTGAGCTGGGCGAGGCCGTGGGGGAAACCGTCGGTTATCGCATCCGTCTGGACAGCAAGGTCGGTCCGCTTACCCGTATCGAAGTGGTGACTGAAGGCATTCTGGCGCGGCGACTGCAGGACGACCCGGCGCTGGAAGGTGTCGGCTTGGTGATCTTCGACGAGTTTCATGAGCGCAGTCTGGACGCTGATCTGGCGCTTGCGTTGACCCTTAATGGCCGGGCGATGTTTCGCAGTGCGGACTCCGGCGAACTGCCGCTGAAGGTGCTGCTGATGTCGGCAACCCTGGAAGGCGAGCGGCTGGCGGGCCTGCTCGGTGATGCGCCAGTGCTGCGCAGCGAAGGGCGGATGTTCCCGGTGGATATCCGTTGGGGCGCGCCCTGGCAGGCGGGTGAATGGCTTGAGCCTAAGGTGCTGCAATGCGTGTTGCAGGCGCTGGCCGATGAGCCGGGCAGCCTGCTGGTATTTCTCCCGGGGCAGGCGGAGATTCGCCGGATCAATGAACAGCTGGCCGATTCCCTGGCCGGGCGTCGCGACATTCTGCTCTGCCCGTTGCATGGCGAACTGGATCTCAGCGCCCAGCGCGCGGCCATCGACCCTGCACCGTCGGGCCTGCGCAAAGTGGTGCTGGCCACCAATATTGCCGAAACCAGCCTGACCATCGACGGCGTACGGGTGGTGATCGATGCCGGTCTGGCACGGGTGCCGCGCTTTGACCCGAACAGTGGCATGACCCGCCTGGATACCCAGCGTATTTCTCGCGCCTCGGCCACTCAGCGCAGCGGCCGCGCCGGGCGCTTGCAGCCGGGCGTCTGCTATCGGCTGTGGTCGCAGGCGCAGCATGAACAACTGGCGGCTTACGGTACGGCGGAAATGCTCCAGGCCGACCTCGCCGGGCTGGCCTTGCAACTGGTGCGCTGGGGCGTGCAGCCGGCCGAACTGGTCTGGTTGGATCCACCACCTGCAGCCGCCTATGCCCAGGCTTTGGAACTGTTGGTGCGATTGGGCGCGGTGGATGCGCTGGGCAAACTGACCGCTCATGGCCAGGCCATGGCCGAATTGCCGACGCACCCGCGTATCGCCCATCTGCTGCTGCGCGGCCAGGAACTGGGCTTGGGTGCACTCGCTTGCGATCTGGCCGCCTTGCTCGGCGAGCGCGACATTCTGCGGGGGGCAGGGGCTGATCTGCACAGTCGCTTGGCTCTATTGGCCGGCGAGTCACGGGCCGCCCGTGGTGCACAAGGTGGTGTGCAGCGTGCGCGGCAACTGGCTCGGCAGTTTCAGGGTTACCTCAAGCGCCGCCCCAGCGCGCAGGCCGTCAGTGATCCCGAGCATCCGCGCTGGCTGGGCGCCTTGCTGGCCTTTGCCTACCCGGATCGCATCGCTCAGCAGCGGCGTGACGGCGGCGCGGAATACCGTTTGGCCAACGGCCGGGCGGCGCTGTTTGCCGAAGTCGATGGCCTGATGAAACACCGCTGGCTGGTGGTGGCGGACTTGGGGAGTCGTCAGGGCCAGCGCGAGGAACGCATCTACCTGGCGGCCGAGTTGGAGCCGCAACTGTTCGACACGGTGTTGGCTGAGCAGGTCAGCACGTTGGAGGTACTGGACTGGGATGAGCGCGAAGGCGCCTTGCGTGCCGAACGCCAGCGCAAGGTCGGTGAGCTGGTGCTGGCGCGCGAAGCCTTGACCGGGCTGGACGCTCAGCAGCGTAACCGGGCCATGCTCGGCCTGGTGCGGCGCAAAGGCCTGGCACTGCTGCCCTGGACCCCGGAGCTGCGTCAATGGCAGGCGCGTGTCGACCTGCTGCGGGGGTTGGAGTTGGCCGCCGCGGGAGCCAGCGAGTGGCCGGACGTTAGTGATGCGGCCTTGCTGGCGACGCTGGAAAGCTGGCTGCAGCCCTATCTGGATAACGTCACCCGACTCAGCCACTTCGCCAGCCTGGACCTCACCAGCATCCTCCACAGCCTGCTGCCCTGGCCGTTGCCACAGCGCCTGGATGAACTGGCGCCGCGCAGCGTGCAGGTGCCGTCCGGTTCGCGCATCAGTCTGGATTACAGCGAGCAGCCGCCAGTGTTGGCGGTGCGGCTGCAGGAGCTGTTCGGTCTGGCCGATACGCCGCGCATTGCCGGTGGGCGGCAGGTGGTCAAGCTGCACCTGCTGTCGCCGGCGCGGCGGCCGGTGCAGGTGACTCAGGATTTGGCCAACTTCTGGCGCAGCACCTATGCCGAGGTGAAGAGGGACCTCAAGGGGCGCTATCCCAAACACTACTGGCCGGATGATCCGTTGATCGCCGAGCCCACGGCGCGGGCCAAACCGCGCAAGTAGGCTTGCAAGTAGGCCTTAAGGCAGGCGCAGGTCTTCACCGGCTGCTTGCAGTTCGGCGTAGGCGCGATCCAGCGCATCGCGCAGGGCTTCCGCGCCGGGCGCATGGCTGGAGACGATCAGCTTCAGGGGAATGCGTTGCAGCTGAACAAACGGCAGTTCGGACATGCCCAGGCGTTTGCGTGCCTGCTCCACCGGGGTTTGGTAGTCGAGAAGAAAATCACCGCGACGGCGTTGGAGCATCTCCAGGGCAGCGGTATGGGTGCCGGTACGGTGTTGCTGCACTGCCAGCTGCGGGTCGTTGAGCATTTCGTTGACCGGCTGCCAGTAGGTGTAGCCGCTGATCATGATCACCCCACGGCCCTTGAGGTCCTCAGGCAGGCGTGGCATCAGGGTATCGCGGCGGAAATACAGGTTGAGGACGATTTCGCCCAGCAGCGTACGGGTTTCCAGGGTGTGTTCGCGCAGCTCCACCTTGCCGGGTGCGCCGGGCCATACCTGTACGCTGCCATCCTGCAGGGCGTTGTACAGCCGGGCGCTGGGGTAAGAGCGCAGCTGGGCGCGATAGCCGGCATGTTCCAGCAGGCGTTTGCTCAGTTGCAGGATGGCCCCACGCGGTTGGCCCTGGCTGTTGGTGTAGGAGTAAGGCGGGAACTCGTAATAGCCCACCTGCACCAGGGGGCGAGCGGCGGCGGGGGTTGCAGCGTGGCTAAACCCGCAATAGAGAATTGCGAGCAGCGCTAGGCAGAAAGATCGTGGCATCAAATGGGTACGTACTGCGGCTATCTGCCGTCTTTTAGTTATAAAACCGTCATATTTCCTGAGCATGGCTAAACGCCAGCAAGTTTGTCCAGTCCATTGCTGAAAAAGCTTAGTCGACGGCAGGTAAAAGCAGACGGGCAAGCACGGGTAGGTGGTCGGAAATTCCCAGGGTGTCGTGCTGGCGCACCTGGGCCTCGAGTTGTATCAGCTGTGGGCTGTGGAACAGGTAATCGAGGGTTCGATCCGGGCCGCTGACGCTGGGGTCATTGGGGTAGTGGGTATACCAGCGCGCCTGCTCGGGGCCGCTGGCCTGTTCCAGGCTGGGCACCATCGGGTAGTGCTCGGCCAGTTGTTGCAGTTCGCTGGCGGGGCTGTACCAGCTGCGTTGGCTTGCCGGCAGGCGCTGGTACTGGCCGGGCGGGAGCAGGTTGAAATCACCGCCCAGTACCCAGGGCGTGCCGTCGGCCTGGAGCTGATCAAGCAGACTGGTGGTCATGGCGACCTGGCGCTGCATGGTGTCGTTGCCCTGGGCGAAGGCATCCAGGTGGGTGTTGATGGCCGCCAGTTCACCACCGCCACGGATGGGCAGGTGGCTGACCAGCAAGGCACGCTTGAGGTTGAACTGCCGGCTGATCGGGTCGGCCGGCATCAGTGGCAGTTGCAGGCGTTCGGCGCGGCTGATCTGAAAGCGGCTGAGGGTGCCCAGTTGCATGCCGACGCTGCCGAGAATCTGCGGGTGTGGGACAAATGCGGCCTTCCAGTAATAGGCCTGGGTGCTGCAAGGGTAGAGGTCGTTCAGGCGCTCGTGCAGCAGTGCCAGCTGGTTCTGGTAGTCGCTGGCCTTGGCGCCGTTGTGCAGTTCCTGCAACAGGACAATATCCGGCTGCTCAGCGCGCAGGATGCGCACCACTTCATCCAGGTTGAAAGCCAGGTCTTCGGCGCTGGGGCGCTGGTCGGGGCCACTGCCGTCGGCCAGGTCGTACCAGAACACATAGCGTTTGCCGGCCAGGTACTGGACGTTCCAGCTCATCACCTTCAGGGCCTGGCCAGGCTGCAAGGTGGGTGCGCTGGTCTGGCAACTCACGGTGGCTGCTTCGCGCGCAGCAGGGTGCCAGGTGAGGCTGTAGACCAGGGCCGCCAACACGCAGAGCAGGCTGGCCAGGCTAAGCAGAAATAGGCGCAGAAATCGGGGTAGGGACATAAAGGGTGTGGCCGCAGGCTGGACTATGCTGAGGGAGCATACCGGAGATGCGCTGTGCTGCCGATGTGTCGTGGAGCTTGAGGCTGTTGTCGTTGGGCCTGTTGCGATGCTCGCCATAACAGGTTGTAGTAACCGCTATGTCGTAACGGGGTCGGGGACAGGTTATGTACCGCAAGGTGTTCGCCAACAAGGTGTTTGATCGCAAGGTGGTGCTGATCACCGGTGGTTGTGCCGGTATCGGTCGCGCCCTGGCCATGCGTCTGGCTCAGGCTGGGGCGCGCCTGGTGATTTTCGATCTGCAGCAGCAGGCGCTCGACAGCCTGGTGCAGCACCTGGCCGACCACCACAATGCCGAAGCCCTGGGCGTGCTCTGCGACGTGGCGGATGCCGCAGCGGTGGAGCGAGCGATGGCGCTGACCATCGAGCGTTTCGGCGGCATCGATGTGCTGGTCAACAACGCCGGAATTACTCACCGCAGCAGCTTTGCCGACACCGAATTAGCCGTGTTCCAGCGGATTATGGCGGTCAACTATTTTGGCGCGCTGCACTGCACCAAGGCGGCGCTGCCCAGCCTTATCGCCCGCAGCGGGCAGATCATCGTACTCAGCTCGCTGTCAGGCTTCGCCCCGCTGCTTTATCGCAGCGCCTACAACTCCAGCAAGCATGCCCTGCATGGGCTGTTTGAAACCCTGCGCTACGAACTGAAAGGCTCCGGGGTCAATGTAATGCTGGTGTGTCCTGGTTTTACCGCCACCGATCTGCGCAAGAACGCCCTGGTTGGCGATGGCTCGGTGGCGGCGCAGCCACCACTGGCGATGGGCAAGGTGGCCTCGCCGCAGGATGTCGCCGAGGCCATCTATCAGGGGGCGTTGAAACGTCGTCGCCTGCTGGTTCTGTCCAACGTGGACTGGCGCGCACGGGTGCTGGCGCGTTTCTTCCCGCGGGTGTTCGAGCGCGTGTTGCTGCCGCGCTTGTCCGGTCTCAAACCGCAGCGTGGCGGGCCGTTCTGATGCGCGTGCTCTGGTTTGCACTGCTGGTGCTGCTGGGTGCGCCGTTGCACGCCGAAGAGACGCCGCCATTACTGGTGATGACGGATGTCTGGCCACCGTTTCGCATGCAATCGGCCGATGGCGCGCTGCAGGGGTTGGATATCGACCTGCTGAATCAACTCAGTGCTCGCACCGGGCTGCGCTTTGAAGTGCAGCGCGCACCCTGGGCGCGTGGGCTGGCGGCGCTGCAGAATGGCAAGGCCGATCTGATGACCGGATTGGCGAAAACCCCGGAACGTGAGGCTTACATCGATTACCTCACCCAGCCCTACTATGCCTGTGCCCCCCGTTTCTATGCCGCGCCTGCCCAGGCCAAGGCATTGCATAGCTATGCCCAGTTGGCCGGGCTGACCATTGGCCACGTGCTGGAGTCCGCCTATTTCGAACCCTTCGATTCGGATACGCAGCTGCGTAAGACAGCAGTCAACACCGAGAGCCAGTTGCTGGAAATGCTGAGTCGCGGACGGTTACAGGCGGTGATCGGTACGGACTGTCAGGTCGACTACGAGTTGCGCGATGCCCGCTGGAAGGGGCTGATTGCCAAGGCGGCCTTTCGCCCGGAGGCGCGTACGGATCTGTATATCGGCTTCTCTCGCCAGCGTGATTTGCGGGCGCAGTATCAGCAGATCAGCCAGGCGCTTGCCCAGTTAAAGGCCGAAGGCTGGATCACCCAGGCGGCGCAGCGCTATCAGTCAGGTACGCCCTGACCGCACCTTAGTGTTCGTGCGGTTCGATATACAGCTCGTAGACCATTTCCAGGTCCCAGAACGTCGCCTCGATCTTGTGTCCGTCCAGGTCGCGGACAAAGCAGCCATAGTAAGGCTCGCCATATTCGGCGCGCGGGCCGGGCGCGCCTTCGTCACGGGCACCGGCTTCCAGGGCAGCCTGGTAAAAGTCATGCACAGCGGCTTTATTGGGCGCGACAAAGCCGAAGTGGCTGCCATTGCCAATACTCGCCGGTTGGCCATTGATCGGTGTCTGTACCCAGAACTCCGGGTACTCGCGGCCATAGGCCACCGCGCCAGGATGGGCGAGCACACGCTTGCAGCCGAGGGTGGCAAGCACCTGGTCGTAAAAGGCCGTGGCCTTTTCGAATTGATTGGTGCCGATGGAAATGTGCGAAAGGATGCTGGGGTTGGCGTCAGCCATAAGACCGTCCTCCTTGGTTGGCGCTGGCGCTCACTCGACGTCAGGCTGGGTGCTACGCAGCATAAATAGACGAAACAGCACTACGCTGGAGAATAGCTGGAGAAAGCGGTTCGTGCAGTCCATCAACAGGCTGAGCAGGCTTTCATCAGCCAGGCTTGCCTGGGTCTGGCTCCAGGCATCCAGCAGCCACAGTGGCAGCATCACAATCAGCACGCAGCCGAGCATGGGCCAGAAGTAACCGGTGCTCATGGCAAAGCTTTCCTTCAGGGCTTTCAGCGGGGGCATACCGCGCAGCACCAGCAGGTACTCGGCAAACGCCAGTTTGACGATCAGCCAGATGCCCGGCAGAACATACAGCGAAGCGCCCAGCAGGATGGCCAGGGTCATGATGGCCGCGAGCAGGGCGAAACGCGGCCATAAACGCAGCGCCGCAGCCAACAGGTCACGCGCAGGTGGTTGCAGGCCGTTGCTGCGTGCATCGAGAAACAGAATGAGCGCTGCGCTGTACAGCGGATAGAACAACAGTCCTGCCAGTAACCGCCAGGAGTCCGCTGACTGTGCTGGTGCCAGGCTACTGACCTGCTGCAGAAACAACCCTTCAAGCACGATCAGTGGCAGACACAGACGGGTGATCGCTAACAGGTTGTGGCTGAAGAAATACCAGGAGTCGCGCAGGACGGAGAACATATGCATGGCGGATTTTTCGGGGTTGAATGCAGGAGCGCACTCTAGCTGATCTGCATTAGCGCCCCAATAACCAATCAAGCAGCGCTTCGGTTTCCAGTACGTCAGCATACTCGTCGCGCAGATTAGCCATGGCCATGGCGTGAACGTCAGAGGCGCTGCGCAGGTGTCCGTGATAGTCGGTTTTGTCGAAGGTGTAGCACGCATCTGCTACAACTTGCGTCATAAACCCCAGGCAACTGGCACTGCGAGCCGTTGCTTCAACCGAGTTTTCACTGGCGACACCCACTATGACCAGGCGGCGAATAGTACGGGCATGTAACCAGCGTTCTAGACCGCTATGGGCGAAGGCATCGGTTACGTTTTTCTCGAATACCTGCTCGCTAGCCCGTGGCGCCAATGCCGGCTGGAAGAGCGCGCCACTTTGCCCTGGGGCAAATACCGAGTCGGCCTGGCGGGACATATGGCGGATATGCACCAGCGGCAGGTCTGCACTGCGCCAGTATTCAAGTAATTGAGCGATCTGCGTTTCAGCCTGCGGGTTGTTACGCGGTGTGCTGACGCGTTGAATGCCTTGCTGCATATCGATGATCAGCAGCGCGGGTGTTTCGATGTTATTGGTTGGGAGTGGATGCATTTCGACCGTCCGTGGCTGTGGGCTGGCATACTGCGCGCTGACTTTAACCTGAGGGCTTTCAGCCCGTCAGCCGCACGATGAGGATTCCCGGTGAAGAAAATCGCCGTATTCGCCGATGTACAGAACCTCTATTACACCGTGCGCCAGGCCTATGGGTGTCATTTCAACTATGCCGCGCTGTGGGCTGATATCAGTCAGCATGGGCAGATTGTCGAAGCTTACGCCTACGCCATTGATCGCGGCGATCAGAAGCAGCAGCAGTTCCAGCAGATCCTGCGCAACCTTGGCTTTACTGTGAAGCTCAAGCCCTTTATCCAGCGCAGTGATGGCTCGGCCAAGGGCGACTGGGATGTCGGCATTACCATCGACATCATGGATGCCGCGCCAAGGGTGGATGAGGTGGTGCTGGCCTCCGGTGACGGCGACTTTGACCTGCTGCTGGACAAGATTCGCAGCAGCTACGGCGCCGAGGCCGTGGCCTATGGCGTGCCGGGGCTGACGGCGCAATCGCTGGTGCGCGCCGCCAGTCGCTACGTGCCGATCGACGGTGCGCTGTTGCTGAGAAACTGATTGATGCTTGCAGATTCCATCGCCGTACTCGACTTTGAAACCACCGGCATGTCGCCGGCCCAGCAGGCGCGCGCCACGGAAATCGGCGTAGTGATCGTCGAAGACGGGCAAATCGTTGCCCGCTACCAGAGCCTGATGAACAGTGGGGCCTGGGTGCCGCCATTTATCGAACAGCTCACCGGCATCAGCAACGCCATGCTGCGCGCCGCCCCGCCTGCCGCGCAGGTGATGCAGGAGGTGGCGGAGTTTGTCGGCAATCGCCCGCTGCTGGCGCATAACGCCAGTTTTGATCAGAAGTTCTGGGACGCCGAGCTGGCGCTGATTCGTCGTCAGCGTGTGCAGCCGTTTGCCTGTTCCTTGCTGCTGTCACGCAGGCTGCTGCCCATGGCGCCGAGTCATAAGCTGGGCAACCTCAACCAATGGATCGGCCTGCCCGATACCGGCAAGGCGCACCGCGCGTTGGCCGATGCGGAGATGGCGGCCAATCTGACCTGCTTTATGGCGGCGCTGCTGCGCGAGCGCCACGGCATTGCCGAGATTACCCACGAGCTGCTGTGCAATCTGCAGCGGGTGCCAGCAGCGAAGATGTCGCTGGCGTTGCAGAAAATCCGCGATCACGCATCTGGCTGAAGGCGATTTATCAGCTTGTTACATCTGCGCCCCAAGCTAAGCGCCTGCCTGAATTAAGCTGGGCAGGCACCTATCCGGGGCTCTTTGTCGACAGAGGCACACAGCATGTTCGGTTTGTTTAAACGCGATCCCGCCAAGACACTACGCAAGCAATACAGTGCCAAGTTGGAAGAGGCGATGCAGGCGCAGCGCAACGGGGATATCCGCAGTTATTCCGTGTTGACGGAAGAAGCGCAGGCTTTGTGGGCACAGTTGGAGCCATTGGAGCGGGCCAGGCAGTAAGTTGCCGATGCAAGAATGAAAAAGGCTGCCCTCAGGCAGCCTTTTTGCGCTTCAGTGGGGCTCAGTTCTGCGCCAGCTTCTGCTCGTATTGGGCGAGCATCTTCTGCGCGTGGGCCACTTCCAGGGCTTCCATGGCGTTGATCGGCTTGATCGCTACAGCGCGCTTGAGGTGCTGCAGGGCTTTGGCTTGTTCGTCGTCGCCGTACACGTAGCTGAGGGCATTGGCGTATTCGTAGTGGCCGATCGGCAGGTTGTCCTGAGCCTTGAAGCTGCGGCTGAAGTACTTCTCCATGTTGTCGGCGCTGACCCCGTAGGTCATGCGGCCGACCATCTTGCCGACCTTGCGGATTACGCCGGCTTCATAGCCACCATAGAGGGCGAGGGCGAAGGGTTGGTTTGGCTGTTTGGCCAGCAGCGCCTTGAGCTCATCGGGGATCTGCGAGGTGTAGCCGCGCTTGAGCACCACCGGCACCGACAGTTCTTCGCCCAGGCGTGCCTTGGCGTAGACGCGGCCGAATTGCGCGACGGTGTCGGCCTGGATCAGCTCGCCGGCCTGGTCGGTGTAGCTGATCACTTCCTCCAGCAGCTTATGTTTTTCGGCCTGGTCGGGTACCAGGAACATGGCGTAGATCACCTGGGCGAACATGGCTGGAATTTGTCCGCCAACCCCCAGAGCCAGGCCTTGCTTCTTCGCCTCGGCAAAGTCACCGCGGAACATCAGGCGCCAGACATCCTGCAGTTTGGCGGCGTAGACCTCGGCTTCTTCCGGCTTCCCAGTAAAGCCGGTATTGGCCAGTACGGTTTTCTCCAATGCCTGCGGGTGAGTGGTGGCCATGGTTACCACCCAGTCGGCGTCGGGGAAGGGGTAGTCGGCGCCGAATCCACGGGTCAGTTGCGGCCAGGCCTGGCGCAGCTTGTCGCCTGAATAGTCATAGGCGCTTTGGTCGTAGGGGAAGGGTTTCCAGTTGTCGGCAGCGACTGCGCTGAAGCTGCAGGCGGCAAGTAAGGCAATAAGTGTGCGGCGCATGGCGATGACCTGATTGTTGTTGTAGGAGTCCCGCAAGGGATGCGCCGATCATAGAGCGCTACTTCCCGCGCCCCACCCATCCAAGGATGAGTTGCGCGGGTTTTCAGTGTGTCCGCTGCCCGCTGTGGCCAGCCTTAAGCATGGCTGTCCTTGTGCTGGAATTGCCGGCGGTACTGGTTGGGTGACAGTTCCGTGTGCTGACGAAACAGGCGCGCGAAGAAGCTGGCATCGTCGTAACCCACTTCATAGCTGATGGTCTTGATGCTCTTGCGGGTGGCGCTGAGCAAGCCCTTGGCGGTTTCGATGCGCAGGCGCTGCAGGTAGTGCAGCGGTTTATCACCGGTGGCGGTCTGGAAGCGGCGCATAAAGTTGCGGATGCTCATGCCGTGTTCGCGGGCCACATCCTCGAAGCGGAATTTGTCAGCGAAGTGATCTTCCAGCCATTGCTGGATTTGCAGGATGGTCATGTCGTGGTGCAGTTTCTGCCCGCCAAAGCCAATGCGGCCGGGGGCGTAGTTGCGCTGCACTTCATAAAGGATGTCGCGGGCCACGCCCTGGGCCACGCTGGCGCCACAGAAACGCTCGATCAGGTAGATATACAGGTCGCAGGCCGAGGTCACGCCGCCGGCGCAGTACAGGTTGTCGGCATCCGACAGGTGCTTTTCCTGATTGAGCAGCACCTTGGGGAAACGCTCGGCAAATTCGTTGAAGAAGCGCCAATAGGTGGTTGCCTCCTTGCCGTCGAGCAGGCCGGCCTGGGCCATCCAGAACACTCCGGTGGCTTCGCCGCAGATCGCACTGCCGGCAGCGTGGCGTTGTTTCAGCCAGCTGAGTACCTGTGGGTGGCGTTGGCACAGGGCGTCGAAGTCATCCCAGAAGGCCGGCAGGATGATCACGTCGGCATCGTCCAGGGCGCCATCGACCGGGATCAGCACATCACTGAAGCTGCGCACAGGCTTGCCGTCCGGGCTGACCAGGTGGATTTCGAAGGTCGGGGTCAGGCCCAGGCCTTGTTGCTTGCCATAGCGCAAGCTGGCCATATGAAAGAAGTCTTTGGCTTGCATCAGGGTCGAGGCAAACACCCCTTCGGTAGCCAGGATGCTGACGCGGTGCAGCGGCGCTGGTGACGGATTCGGCATAGATATTGTTCTTATTAAGGCTAAGTGGTCATGAGCTGGCTGGATCGTCTTATTTTTTGGCGCTTGTGTCCAGTGTGACCAAGCGTTTGCTTGGCTAAAGTCGAGACCACTTTAAAATCGCCCCATCAAGCAGGTGTTGCCATGATTCCCAGAACGATTTTCAGCTCCGAACATGAACAGTTTCGCGACAGCGTGCGCAAGTTCCTTGAGCAGGAAGCCGTGCCTTTTCACCATCAGTGGGAGAAGGATGGCCACATCGATCGTGCGCTGTGGAACAAGGCGGGAGAGGCGGGGATGCTCTGCTCGCATATCCCGGAAGAGTACGGCGGTATGTCGGCAGACTTCCTCTATAGCACTGTGGTGATCGAGGAGGTTGGGCGTCTGGGGCTGACCGGTATCGGCTTCTCGCTACACTCGGACATCGTTGCACCTTACATCCTGCATTACGGCAGTGAAGCGCAGAAGCAGCACTACCTGCCCAAGCTGGTGTCCGGCGAGATGGTCACCGCCATCGCCATGACCGAACCGGGTGCCGGCTCCGACCTGCAGGGGGTGAAAACTACCGCGGTGCTGGATGGCGACGAGTATGTGATCAATGGCTCGAAGACCTTTATCACCAACGGCTTTCTCGCCGATCTGGTGATTGTGGTGGCCAAGACCGATCCGAAAGCCGGTGCCAAGGGCACCAGCCTGTTTCTGGTGGAAGCCAACACCCCCGGTTTCTCCAAGGGCAAGCGTCTGGAAAAAGTCGGCATGAAGGCCCAGGACACCTCCGAGCTGTTCTTCCAGGATGTGCGCGTGCCCAAGGAAAACCTGCTGGGTCAGGCCGGTATGGGCTTTGCCTACCTGATGCAGGAGCTGCCGCAGGAGCGTCTGACCGTTGGTATTGGCGCTCTGGCGTCAGCCGAGGCGGCGCTCAAGTGGACGCTTGAATACACCCGCGAGCGCAAGGCCTTTGGCAAGGCAATTGGTGACTTTCAGAACACTCGCTTCAAATTGGCCGAGATGGCCACAGAGATTCAGGTGGGTCGAGTGTTTGTTGATCGCTGCCTGGAGTTGCACCTGAATAAGAAGCTGGATGTACCGACCGCCGCCATGCTCAAGTACTGGGGTACAGACCTGCAGTGCAAGGTGCTGGATGAGTGTGTGCAGCTGCACGGTGGCTACGGCTATATGTGGGAGTACCCGGTGGCGCGTGCCTGGGCCGATGCGCGGGTGCAGCGCATCTACGCCGGTACCAACGAGATCATGAAAGAGATCATCGCCCGCTCGCTGTGATTAAGCGCTGAATAAAAAGCCCGGCTATTGCCGGGCTTTTTTATGTCGTTGCTATTGGTCAGGGGGCTGGGTTGGGCTGGGCTTTGTGAATCGCCTCGATGTCAGCCAGTACCTCGGCAGAGAGTGTCAGTTCACTGCTGGCCAGGTTGCTGTCCAGCTGATCCAGGCTGGTCGCGCCAATGATATTGCTGGTGACGAAGGGTTGCGCGGTGACAAAGGCCAGGGCCATCTGCGCGGGATCAAGACCATGCTCGCGCGCCAGAGCGACGTAACGTGCGCAGGCGGCTTCTGACTCGGGGTTGGTGTAGCGAGCAAAGCGGCTGAACAGGCTGATGCGCGCATTGGCCGGGCGTGCGCCGTTTGCGTACTTGCCGCTGAGCATGCCGAAGGCCAGCGGCGAATAAGCGAGCAGGCCGCATTGTTCGCGAATGGCCACTTCCGCCAGGCCGACCTCGAAGCTGCGGTTCAGCAGGTTGTAGGGGTTTTGGATCGAGACTGCGCGCGGCCAGCTGCGTTGTTCGGCCAGTTGCAGAAATTTCATGGTGCCCCAGGGCGTTTCATTGGAAAGGCCGATATGGCGAATCTTGCCGGCCTTGACCTGCTCGTCCAAGGCTTCCAGGGTTTCTTCCAGTGGCGTGAAGTCGCTGTCCTGATGGCGATAGCCAAGCTGGCCGAAGTAATTGGTTGGGCGCTCTGGCCAATGCAGTTGGTACAGGTCGATCCAGTCGGTTTGCAGGCGTTGGAGGCTGGCATCCAGCGCCGCAACGATATGCGCGCGGTTGTGTTTGAGCTGCCCGCCACGGATATAGCCGATGCCATTGCCAGGGCCGGCGATCTTGCTGGCCAGCACCCAGTCAGCACGATCACCGCGCTGCTTGAAGTAGTCACCGATAATCTGTTCGGTCTTGCTGTAGGTTTCGGCGCGGGGTGGTACCGGGTACATCTCAGCGGTGTCGATGAAGTTCACCCCGTAGGCCTTGGCGCGTTCAATCTGGGCGATGCCTTCGCTGGCGCTGTTCTGCTCACCCCAGGTCATGCTGCCCAGGCACAGGCTGCTGACCTTGATTCCACTGCGGCCGAGTTGGCGGTAATCCATTGCAAGCTCCTTAAAAACCGGTTGGCATAATCGTGTTGAAATTCTCTGCGCAATCTGCATAATTGCGCACCTCTTTCTGCAGTGGAAGTGATGCGCCGCCTGCCGAAGAATCTTGCCGTATTACGGACGCGCTGACCCGAGCCCCCGATAGCGCCTGTTTTCGGCTGCCTTTGACCTTGTCAAAGTACGCACTATTCAGTAAGATCCGCCGTCTTATTTATCAGGGCGGCCCCTGAGGCTATAAAGAATGAAAACTTTTACTGCTAAACCGGAAACAGTTAAGCGCGACTGGTTTGTCGTCGACGCTGCAGGTCAGACCCTGGGTCGTCTGGCTACCGAAGTTGCAAGCCGTCTGCGTGGCAAGCACAAGCCTGAATACACTCCGCACGTTGATACCGGTGACTACATCGTCATCATCAACGCTGAGCAGATTCGCGTTACTGGTGCCAAAACCACTGACAAGATGTACTACTCCCACTCCGGTTTCCCGGGCGGCATCAAGTCGATCAACTTCGAAAAGCTGATCGCCAAAGCTCCTGAGCGCGTGATCGAGACTGCGGTAAAAGGCATGCTGCCGAAGAACCCGCTGGGTCGCGACATGTACCGTAAGCTGAAGGTGTACGCGGGCGCTGCCCATCCGCACACTGCTCAGCAGCCCCAAGAACTGAAGATTTAACGGAATAGTTCATTATGTCGGCGACTCAAAATTACGGCACTGGCCGTCGCAAGACTGCAACCGCTCGCGTTTTCCTGCGTGCTGGTACTGGCAAGATATCCATCAACAATCGTGCTCTCGATACCTTCTTCGGTCGTGAAACTGCCCGCATGGTAGTTCGTCAGCCGCTGGAGCTGGTTGAGATGGTCGAAAAATTCGACGTCTACGTCACAGTCGTTGGTGGTGGTGTTAGTGGTCAAGCTGGCGCAATCCGCCACGGCATCACTCGCGCTCTGATGGACTACGATGAAGCTCTGCGTCCTGCTCTGCGTAAAGCGGGCTATGTGACTCGCGATGCTCGTGAGGTTGAACGTAAGAAGGTTGGTCTGCGTAAAGCGCGTAAGCGTCCGCAGTACTCCAAGCGTTAATTCGCTACCTGCGTTCACAAAGACGCCCAGTTTCCTTTCGGAGCTGGGCGTTTTTTTATGGGTGCTGAAAGTTCGTGCGGCATCATGCCGCATCCGCGGATGCCCTGATTTGTAAGGGGTTGAGTCCGTTGTGCGTGGGTAATTACCTTGTCAGTAAAGGGGCTTTTCTTTACCATTTGGCAAATTTTTTGCGCGACTCGATTTTTACCTAGTATAGGCCTGACCAACAGGCCATAAAGCTGATGGGAGACGACTGAATGAGCAATGACGGCGTGAATGCAGGCCGGCGTCGCTTTCTGGTAGCGGCCACCTCTGTGGTGGGTGCTGCAGGAGCGGTGGGTGCCGCGGTCCCGTTCGTGGGGTCCTGGTTCCCAAGCGCCAAGGCTAAAGCTGCCGGAGCACCCGTTAAGGTGAACGTCAGCAAAATTGAGCCGGGCCAGCAGATGGTTGCTGAGTGGCGGGGGCAGCCGGTGTTTATCGTGCGCCGTACCGAGGAGATCCTCAGTAACCTGGTGAAGATCGAGGGTCAGCTGGCTGACTTCGATTCCAAGGCGTCGGAACAGCCGAGCTATGTCGATCCGAAAACCCGCTCGATCAAGCCAGAAGTTCTGCTGCTGGTAGGTCTGTGTACTCACCTGGGTTGTGCACCATCCTTCCGCCCGGAAGTGGCGCCTGCTGACCTGGGTGCTGACTGGGTGGGTGGTTATTTCTGCCCATGCCACGGCTCGCGCTATGACCTCGCTGGTCGTGTGTACAAGGCTCAACCTGCGCCCTTGAACCTGCCGGTACCGCCGCACACGTATGAGTCGGATGATGTGATCATCATCGGTGTGGACCAGGAGAAAGCATGATGAATAAATTCATGGAATGGGTTGATGCGCGCTTTCCCGCGACCAAGATGTGGGAAGACCATCTGTCCAAGTACTACGCGCCAAAGAACTTCAACTTCTTCTACTTTTTCGGCTCCCTGGCGTTGCTGGTTCTGGTTAACCAGATCGTTACCGGTGTCTGGCTGACCATGAGCTACACCCCGTCGGCTGAAGAGGCGTTTGCTTCGGTCGAGTACATCATGCGTGATGTGGAGTACGGCTGGATTCTGCGTTATATGCATTCCACCGGTGCTTCGGCGTTCTTCGTGGTGGTCTACCTGCATATGTTCCGTGGCCTGCTTTATGGTTCCTACCAGAAACCGCGCGAGCTGGTGTGGATCTTCGGCATGCTGATCTATCTGATGTTGATGGCTGAAGCCTTCATGGGCTATCTGCTGCCGTGGGGCCAGATGTCCTACTGGGGCGCCCAGGTGATCATCTCGCTGTTCGGTGCCATTCCGGTGATCGGTGCGGACCTGACTCAGTGGATCCGTGGTGACTACCTGATCTCCGGTATCACCCTGAACCGTTTCTTCGCCCTGCACGTTGTGGCTCTGCCGATCGTGATTCTTGGCCTGGTGGTTCTGCACATCCTGGCCCTGCACGAAGTCGGTTCGAACAACCCGGACGGCGTCGACATCAAGAAGAAAAAGGACGAGAACGGCATTCCGCTCGACGGCATCGCCTTCCACCCTTACTACACCGTGAAAGATATCGTCGGTGTTGTGGTGTTCCTGTTTGTCTTCTGCTTCGTGATCTTCTTCTTCCCGGAAATGGGCGGTTATTTCCTCGAGAAGCCGAACTTCGAAGCAGCTAACCCTTTCAAGACGCCTGAGCACATTGCGCCGGTTTGGTATTTCACGCCGTTCTACGCGATTTTGCGTGCGGTGCCGGACAAGCTGCTGGGTGTAATTGCCATGGGTGCAGCGATTGCGGTGCTGTTCGTGCTGCCGTGGCTGGACCGTAGCCCGGTCAAGTCGATGCGTTACAAAGGCTGGATGAGCAAGGTCTGGTTGCTGATCTTCTGCGTGTCTTTCGTGATTCTCGGTGTGCTGGGTGTACTGGCACCGACACCAGGCCGTACGTTGCTGTCGCAGGTATGTACCTTCCTGTACTTCGCGTACTTCATCCTGATGCCGTTCTATACCAAAATCGAGAAGACCAAACCGGTTCCGGAAAGGGTGACTGGCTGATGAAAAAGCTATTTGCTGCACTCGTAATTGCTGCAATGCCAGCCCTTGCTCTTGGCGCTGGTAGTGGTTATCCGCTGGATAAAGTGGAAATTGATCTGACTGACAAAGCGGCTCTGCAGGATGGTGCGCGTACCTTCGCCAACTACTGCATGGGCTGCCATGCGGCTCAATACCAACGCTATGAGCGTGTTGCTGATGACCTGGGTATTCCGCATGAAGTCATGCTAGAAAATCTGGTTTTCAATGGCGCCAAGATTGGCGATCACATGAAGATCGGTATGCAGCCAGCAGACGCCAAGGCGTGGTTCGGTGCTGCGCCGCCTGACCTGACTCTGGTTGCCCGTGTGCGTGGTAACGACTGGCTGTACACTTACCTGCGCACCTTCTACGACGATCCAAGTCGTCCACTGGGTGCCAACAACAAGGTCTTCCCGAACGTCGGCATGCCGAACGTTCTGGTGGGCCTGCAGGGTAAGCAGGTGATTGGTTGCAAGCAGGTGCAAGTGGTTGAAAACGGCAAGAAGCAGTTCGATCCGTTGACTGGCACACCGATCACTCACGAAGCCTGTGACCAGCTGACCATTGAGCCGAAGACCGGCCAGCTGAGCACTGAAGAGTTCGACGAGAAGATCCAGAACCTGGTGACCTTCCTCGCCTACTCGGCCAACCCGGTCAAGTTGAAAAGTCAGCGTATCGGTACCTATGTGCTGCTGTACCTGGCCTTCTTCTTCGTCTTCGCCTATCTGCTCAAGCGCGAATACTGGAAGGACGTGCATTAATCCTTTGCATCTCTGCTGTTGACCTGCGCGCCCCTTTGGGCGCGCAGGTTTTGTACCCTGCCATCCCTGGCGGCTACCCCTGTGGGGCCGTCGCAAGCGACGTCAAAAATTGCTCCGGCAATTTTTTCTGCTTCATATAACTCTATAAGCGAGGAGGATCGCCATGGGCGTGACCAATCGGTTGGCCTGTTACTCCGACCCCGCCGACCACTATTCCCACCGCGTACGTATTGTGCTCGCCGAGAAGGGTGTCAGCGCCGAAATCATCAGTGTCGAGAAGGATCGTTACCCAGCCAAGCTGCTTGAGGTTAATCCCTACGCCAGCCTGCCAACTTTGGTTGACCGCGATCTGGCGCTGTATGAGTCGATGGTGGTGATGGAATATCTGGATGAGCGCTACCCCCATCCGCCGTTGTTGCCGGTGTATCCGGTGGCGCGCGCCAATAGCCGGCTGCTGATTCACCGTATCCAGCGTGATTGGTGTACTCAGGTTGACCTGATCCTCGATCCACGTAGCAAGGAACCGGCCCGTGCGTTGGCACGCAAGGAGCTGCGTGAGAGCCTGACCGGCGTGTCACCGTTGTTTGCTGACAAGCCGTATTTTCTCAGTGATGAGCTGAGTCTGGTCGATTGCTGCCTGCTGCCGATTCTTTGGCGTTTGCCGATTCTGGGGATAGAGTTGCCAAAACCGGCCAAGCCGCTGCTCGATTACATGGAGCGCCAGTTTGCCCGTGAGGTGTTTCAGAGCAGTCTGTCGCCTGCTGAACGTGACATGCGTTAATCCGAGGAGGTAGTCATGAAGTCGAGCCGTCCTTATCTGGTGCGTGCCCTCTATGAATGGATCGTGGATAACGATTGCACCCCGCACCTACTGGTGAATGCCGAGTTCCCCGGTGTTCAGGTGCCTGCCGGCTTTGCCAATGATGGGCAGATTGTCCTCAACGTTTCGCCCACTGCCGTGCGTCATCTGCATATGGATAACGAAGCGGTGAGCTTTGAGGGGCGCTTTTCCGGTGTGCCGCAGAGCTTGTACATCCCGGCAGCAGCGGTGTTGGCGATCTACGCGCGGGAAAATGGTCAGGGCATGGTCTTTGACGCCGAGTCGTCGATGCTCGACGGAGGCGAAATTGACGATCCGGAAGATCAGCTTCCGCCTGATGACGAGCCGCCGCGGCCCAGTGGGCGGCCCAGTCTGAAAGTGGTCAAGTAAAGATAAAAAATGGCCGGGAGCCATTTTTGACGTCGCGCAGCGACGGCCCGCAGGGTGGTCGTCAGGGATGAAGGACCACAAAAAAGGCGATCCGAGGATCGCCTTTTTTGTGGTCGCCGTACGGGCGGTTTGTTAACGCTATCAGTTGGTGTACTGGAACAGCTTCACCACTTTCTGCACGCCAGACACGCTTTGCACCAGGTTGGTGGCCTGAGTGGCTTCGGCTTGCGAGACCAGGCCGAGCATGTAGACGATGCCGTTTTCAGTGATCACCTTGATGCGCGTGCCCGGCACGGTGCTGTCGGCGAGCATCTGGGTCTTGATGCGGCTGGTCAGCAGCGAGTCATTGCTGCGTACCAGCAGCGAGGTGGGCTGCAGAACTTGCAGCTCGTTGTGCACCTTCTTCACGTTGTTGACCCGGCGAGCGGCCTGCTCGGCCATGGCTTTGAGCTCGTTACGCGGGGTCTGGCCTGCCAGTAGCACTACGCCGTTGTAGCTGGTGACCACGATGCGTGAGGTCGGGCTGGTCAGATCAATGTGCGCGCGAGCAACACTGGAGCTGACTTCCGATGGGATGAACTGGTCGTCGATCTTGTTGCCGACGCTGCGGTTACCGCAGCCGGCCAGGGCGAGCGTCAGGGCAAGGGCGGCAAGGATCAGCGGTGAGCGGGTCATTCTTCACTCCCAAACAGTTGGCTGTCGATCAGGTCGCACAGGCAGTGGATGGCCAGCAGATGGACTTCCTGAATGCGTGCAGTGACTTTCGAAGGAACGCGGATCTCCACGTCTTCCGGCAGCAGCAGTGAGGCCATACCGCCGCCATCGCGGCCGGTGAGGGCCACCACGGTCATCTCGCGGTCGTGGGCGGCCTGGATGGCCTGGATCACGTTGGCCGAGTTACCGCTGGTGGAAATCGCCAGCAGTACGTCGCCAGGCTGGCCGAGTGCGCGAATCTGTTTGGAGAACACCTCGTTGTAGCTGTAATCGTTGGCGATTGAGGTGATGGTCGAGCTATCGGTGGTCAGCGCGATGGCCGGCAGGCTCGGGCGCTCGCGCTCGAAGCGGTTGAGCAACTCGGAAGAGAAGTGCTGGGCATCGCCGGCTGAGCCGCCATTGCCGCAGGAGAGGATCTTGCCCTCACTGAGCAGTGCCTGAACCATGGCCTGGCTGCCTTGCTCGATAAAGGGGATGAGCACTTCCATGGCCTGCTGCTTGGTTTCAATGCTGGCTTGGAACAGGTGGCGAATACGGGCTTGCATGTCCATCGGAGATATAACCTTCAGTGTGGCTTCTGTTCAGGTATCAAAGGCGTTTTGAATCCAGTCCAGTTGCGCGGGGGCTTGGCTGTCGGCGTTTATGGCAATCACATCGAAGCGGCATGGGTACTTGGCCCAGCGTGATTCTTGTTGCAGGAAGTGCTGAGCGGCGCGGCTGAGTTTCTCACGTTTGCGTGCATCCACGCTCTCTGCTGCGCCGCCCCAGGCGCTATGGCGCCGATAGCGAACTTCTACGAATACTACTGTATCGGCGTCGAGCATGACCAGATCGAGCTCGCCGAGGCGGCAGCGCCAGTTCTGTGCCAGCAGGCGTAGGCCGTGTTGCTCAAGATGCTGCCGAGCCTGAGCTTCGGCAGCATCACCGCGTTGTTGTGTGCTGATGCGCTCGTTCAATTGACGTTTTCAGGCAGTGGTTGCACCTGGCCATCGCGGAACTCGGCCCAGGGCAGCTGGCGCTCGATGCGCTGGCTGGGGCTCAGGCTCAAGTTGCCTGACAAGCCTTGCAGGCGGGTGTCGGGCAGCGCTTTCAGCTGAGTCAGGCGCGGTGCCAGGAGGTAAGCATCCGCGCCCATGGCATACAGTCGGCCGAGGCTGCCACCGGCCTGCGGCCATTGTGTGCTGGCCTGCTGGCGCAGTGGATCGTTGACGTTCAGCAGCCAGGGCGTTTCGCAGAACATGATGCCGTTGAGATCAAGGTACTGCGCCTGGTTGTAGGCCCCGGTGAACAGGTGCGAGGTGGCATAGACAGGCACGTCACCGGCGTACTGGAAGGCCAGCGTTGGTTTGATCTGCTGGGCCTGCTGCGGGGTGGCAGCGAGGAAGATGAAATCGACATCGCGGCGACGTGACGGTGCGGCGGCAACCGCGCTGCCCAGGGTGCTCTGCAGGCGCTTGCTGCGGGCTTCGCTTTCACGCAGTTGGAACAGGTCGGCGATCTGTCTGGCCAGTTCGACGGGCTGGTCAACGTGCTCGGCAGCAATCAGAGTACCGCCCTGGGCTTGCCAGCTTTGGCGGAAAGCGGCAAGGACGCGGTCGCCCCATTCACCGTTGGGTACCAAGGCAACCGCACGACGCATGCCGTCGGCCCAGGCGCGGCGGGCGACTTCACGGGCTTCATCTTCGGCCGCCAGGCCAAACTGGAACAGTTGTGCCGGGCCTTCCTGGCTGGTTTCGCTGTAGTTCAGCGCAAGTGTGGTGATGGGCAGTTGTTCGCGGCTGCTCAGCTGGCTGACCAGGTTCTTTTCCAGTGGACCGATCACCAGTTGTACGCCAGCAGCCTGGGCCTGGGTGTAGAAGGCGTCCATGGAACCAATGCGCGAGCTGTCGAATATCTGGATGTTCGGCGGGTTCTGTCCGGCCTGCTGGGCCTGGTAATGGGCGGCCAGAAAGCCGTCACGCAAGGCGCGGGCCACGCTGGCCAGTTGACCATCCTGGGGCAGCAGCAGGGCAATTTCGGTCAGGGGTTGGCTAGAGAGCTTTTTCAGCTCGACCAGCGCCTGCGGCAGTTGTTGTGCGGCGGGATGCTGCGGGTTGGCGGCAACCCAGGCATCGACCGCGCTTTGTTGCTGCTCTAGCGTGCCGGCACTTTTGGAGGCGCGGGCCAGTTCCAGCCAGCCATCGAGATCAGTGTCGCCACTGGCCTGCAGCTCGTTTGCGGGCAAGCTGGAAACCAGTGTCCAGATAATTTCCTGATTCTGTGCGGCGCTGGTAGCGCTGAGCAGCGGCGCAATAAAGACCCGCTCCCGGGCTGCTGCCAGGGTTTGTCCGCTGGCTTGCAGGGCGCTGGCGCGTACCAGTTGGCTGCGCACCTGCTGCTCAACCGGCAGCTCACCGAGGCGTTCCATGCTCGGGTGGCTGAGGGCGCGCAGGGCGGCTTTGGGCTTGTTGCGGCTCATGTCCAGCTCTGCGCGCAGGGTGCTGGCGTAGATCTGCTGGGCGGGTTTCAGGCTTTCCAGTTGCACCTGTTCGAGAATGCTGCTGGTGCGTGCCAGATCCTTCTGTTTATAGGCCAGGTCGGCGGCTGACAGGCGCAGTGCTGCGGCCTGTTCAGCGGGGCTTTCGGCTGCTTGCTGCAGCAGTTGTTCGATGCTGGCTTGCGGCGTACGGGGTAGCTCGCCCAGTGTCGATGAGGGCTGGCTGGCGCAGGCTGCAAGCAGGCCGGCAAGGCAGAGGGCGGAAAGAGGGCGCAGGCAGGCGATCATGTAAGCGTTCCTGATACTTGATCAAATTGAGCGTCGAATTGTACCCAAGCCCGCCGGGTGACGCGATGTCGAAGGTTGGAAACGGGCTACAATGCGCGCTTTGCTGATTTTGAGAGGCCTGTGCTGTGACCACTTCCGCTGCTGCAAATTCGCCGTTGGGCAGTCTTTATGTGGTGGCGACGCCTATTGGTAACCTGGATGACATCAGCGCGCGGGCGTTGAACATCCTGCGCAGTGTGGCGCTGATCGCGGCCGAGGACACCCGGCATTCGGCGCGTCTGATGCAGCATTTTGGTGTCAGTACGCCGTTGGCGGCCTGCCATGAGCACAATGAGCGTGATCAGGGTGGACGCTTTCTGGCGCGTTTGCAGGCAGGTGAGGATGTGGCGTTGATCTCTGATGCCGGTACCCCGCTGATTTCCGATCCTGGCTATCATCTGGTGCGTCAGGCGCGCGCTGCCGGCATTGCCGTAGTGCCTGTGCCGGGTGCTTGTGCGTTGATTGCTGCGTTGTCGGCTGCAGGGCTGCCGTCGGATCGCTTTATTTTCGAAGGTTTTCTCCCGGCCAAGGCGGCAGGGCGTCGTGCGCGCCTTGAGCAGGTAAAGGAAGAGTCCCGCACGCTGATCTTCTATGAGGCACCACACCGCATCCTTGAGTGTCTGCAGGATATGCAGGCGGTATTTGGCGATGAGCGCCCAGCTCTGCTGGCGCGTGAGCTGACCAAGACCTTCGAGACACTCAAGGGCATGCCGCTGGCTGAGCTGGCCGCCTGGGTGGCGGCGGACAGCAATCAGCAGCGCGGTGAGTGCGTGGTGCTGGTGGCGGGTTGGCAAGCGCCTGAAGGCGAGGGGGCCGTCAGTGCCGAGGCCATGCGCGTGTTGAATCTGCTGTTGGCGGAAATGCCGCTCAAGCGCGCGGCGGCGCTGGCGGCAGAGATCACCGGGGTGCGCAAAAACCTGCTCTATCAGGTTGCGTTGGAGCAGCAGAAAGACGTTTAAGCCTTGTCCAATGGGGCGCGGGCCGTTAACCTTGCCCGCGGAGAGTCGATCGGACAGTCGCTGCCTTCGCAAGAAGGGGGAGGAAAGTCCGGGCTCCATAGGGCGGAGTGCCAGGTAATGCCTGGGAGGCGTGAGCCTACGGAAAGTGCCACAGAAAATAACCGCCTAAGCATTTCGGTGCCGGTAAGGGTGAAAAGGTGCGGTAAGAGCGCACCGCGCGGCTGGCAACAGTCCGTGGCTAGGTAAACCCCACTCGGAGCAAGACCAAATAGGGTTCCATTGGCGTGGCCCGCGCTGGAACCGGGTAGGTTGCTAAAGGCGTGCAGTGATGTACGTCGTAGAGGAATGACTGTCCTCGACAGAACCCGGCTTACAGATCGACTCTCCACCTTCCTCATTTATCCGCTTCACTGTTCCGCCTCCTTTCTAATACCGAAAAAATCTTACTCTTAACAAATCACTTTAACTTCGAAGTTCAGCTCGCTGTTTGGTCTTGTTTTTGTGCTCAAAACTTCGAGTTTTTTCTCCGTTTTGCCCCTCTCAAAGTTCGCTAAATCGCCGTTCTATAAGGATTTTTCCCGCCAAGCGTGCCTTGACGGTGGGGTGCGTGCGTTCCTATAGTGTGCGCGAGTGGTAAGAAGTGGCACAAAGTGGGTTTCTTAGGCACGGATAGCTAATAAAAAGGGGAAACGCGATCGTGTTTCGCGGAGCTAACGCCATCAGTCTCGACGCCAAAGGGCGACTCGCGATGCCAAGTCGGTATCGGGACGAGCTCGTGTCGCGTTGCGCCGGCCAGCTTATCGTCACGATTGATGCCATCGACCCTTGCCTGTGTGTCTATCCGTTGTCCGAGTGGGAGCTGATCGAAGCCAAGCTCCGTGAGCTCGCCTCCTTCCGTGAAGAAAACCGCCGTCTGCAGCGCCTGCTGATTGGTAACGCCGTTGACCTCGAACTGGATGCCAGTGGTCGTTTCCTGGTACCGCCGCGTCTGCGTGAGTACGCCAAGCTGGACAAGCGCGCGATGCTGGTTGGCCAACTCAATAAATTCCAACTGTGGGATGAAGATGCCTGGAATGCCGTGGCTGATGCCGATCTGGCCGCGATCAAGCAACCGGGTGCTTTGTCCGACGACCTACGTGACTTGATCCTGTGACCATGACCAGCAGCTTCCGCCATATCACCGTGCTCCTCGACGAGGCTGTCGAAGGGCTGGCTGTGTGCGCCAATGGTTGCTATCTGGATGGCACCTTTGGGCGTGGCGGACACAGTCGACTGATTCTGGAAAAGCTCGGGCCAGACGGTCGCTTGCTGGGGTTTGACAAAGACCCCCTGGCAATCGCGACCGGGAATGCGCTGGCGGCCGAAGACGGCCGCTTTGTCGTTGTGCAACGCAGCTTTGCTGAGTTGGGCGATGAAGTTGTGGCACGCGGCCTGGCCGGTAAGGTCAATGGCATTCTGCTGGACCTGGGTGTGTCCTCGCCGCAGCTGGACGATGCCGAGCGTGGCTTCAGCTTTATGAACGACGGCCCGCTGGATATGCGCATGAACCCGGATGCTGGGGTCAGCGCTGCGCAGTTCATCGCTACGGCCGCTGAAGAAGAAATCGCTCGGGTGTTCAAAGAATACGGCGAAGAGCGCTTCGCCAAACGTATGGCTCGTGCTGTGGTGCTGCGCCGCGCCGAGCAGCCGTTCGAGCGTACAGCCGATCTGGCGCAGGTGCTGACCGTGGCCAATCCAGCCTGGGAAAAGGGCAAGAACCCGGCGACTCGCGCCTTCCAGGGCTTGCGTATTCACGTCAATAACGAACTGGGCGATCTGGAGCGTGGCCTGGATGCGGCCCTGGAAACCCTCGAAGTAGGTGGCCGTCTGGTGGTGATCAGCTTCCACTCGCTGGAAGACCGCATCGTCAAACTCTTTATGCGCAAGCATGCCAAGGGTGAGGTGGACAAGCTGCCGCGTGATCTGCCGATCATTCCGAAAGCCTTCGAGCCACGCCTGAAGTTGATCGGCAAGCCGGTGTTTGCTTCTGAGGCCGAGCTGGCGGCCAATCCGCGTTCGCGCAGTGCGGTGATGCGCATTGCGGAGAAGGTGCGATGAGCGCGCTGTTCGCCAAGCCATTGCCCGGCGGCAGTCTGCTGATGCTGCTGCTGTTTCTGGCTGTGCTGGTGTCGGCTGTAGGCGTTTCCTACAGCGCGCACTGGAACCGTCAGTTGCTCAATGAGTTGTATGCCGAACTCAGTGTGCGCGATAAGGCACAGGCCGAATGGGGCCGGTTGATCCTTGAGCAAAGCACCTGGACCGCGCACAACCGTATTGAAACCCTGGCCACTGAGCGCCTGAGCATGCGTATCCCGGATGCCGCCGAAGTGCGTATGGTGGCGCCATGATGGGGCTCGAGGGCGCACTCTACCCATGGCGTTTCCGTCTGGTGCTGCTGTTGTTGGCGCTGATGGTGGGCGCGATTGCCTGGCGTATTGTCGATCTGCAGGTGTTCGATCAGAACTTCCTGCAGGCCCATGGCGATGCGCGCAGCGTGCGGCATATCCCGATTCCGGCGCACCGCGGTCTGATCACCGACCGCAATGGCGAGCCCCTGGCTGTCAGTACCCCGGTGACTACCTTGTGGGCCAATGGCAGGGAACTGCAAAGCGGCAAGGCCAAGTGGAATGAACTGGCGGCTGCCCTGGGCCAGGACGCCAAGACCTTCTCGGCGCGTCTGGCTGCGGCTCACGAACGCGAGTTTATGTACCTGGTGCGCGGCCTGACGCCTGAGCAGGGACAGCGCATTCTCGACCTGAAAGTGCCAGGCGTGTACGGCATCGAAGAATTCCGCCGTTTCTATCCGGCTGGTGAGGTGGCCGCCCACGTGGTGGGCTTTACCGACATTGATGACCGCGGCCGCGAAGGCATGGAGCTGGCCTTCGAGGATTGGCTAGCCGGCGTGCCCGGCAAGCGTCAGGTGCTCAAGGATCGGCGCGGGCGGCTGATCAAGGACGTCCAGGTTGCACAGAATGCCAAGGCCGGTAAGGCCTTGGCATTGTCGATTGACCTGCGCCTGCAATACCTGGCACACCGCGAGCTGCGTAATGCCGTCACCGAGTTTGGCGCCAAGGCCGGCAGCCTGGTGCTGCTCGATGTGCAGACCGGTGAAGTGCTGGCCATGGTCAACCAGCCGACCTACAACCCGAACAACCGCCGCAATCTGCAACCGGCTGCCATGCGCAATCGGGCCATGATCGATGTGTTTGAGCCCGGCTCGACCGTCAAACCGTTTTCCATCGCTGCCGCCCTCGGTTCCGGCCGCTGGACCCCGGAAATGACCGTGGACACCGCCCCTGGCAGCATGCGCATCGGCCGATACACCATCCGTGACGTGTCGCGCGGCGGCGTGCTTAACCTGACCCAGATTCTGATGAAGTCGAGCAACGTCGGCATCACTAAAGTGGCGTTCGATATTGGCGCCGAGCCGATCTACGCCGTGATGCAGCAAGTCGGCCTGGGTCAGGACACGGGCCTGAGCTTCCCCGGTGAGCGCGTCGGCAACCTGCCTAACTACCGCGTCTGGAAACAGGCCGAGACCGCCACTCTGGCTTATGGCTACGGCCTTTCGGTAACCGCGGTGCAACTGGCGCATGCCTATTCGGTATTGGCCAACGACGGCAAGAACGTTCAGCTGTCGATGGTGCGCCTGGATCGCCAACCGGTTTCGACTCAGGTAATTGACCAGCAGATTGCCAAGACCGTGCTCGGCATGCTCCAGGCGGTGGTCGAAGAGCCGGGTGGTGGCGGTGCGCGGGCCAAGGTGCCGGGCTACCACGTCGGCGGCAAAAGCGGCACCGCGCGTAAAGCCGCCACCGGCGGCAGCAAGGGCTATGTCGACAAGGCTTATCGCTCGTTCTTTGCCGGTGTCGCGCCTATCGATAACCCACGTATTGCTGCGGTGATCATGATCGACGAGCCAAGTGAAGGTGGTTACTACGGCGGTCTGGTCTCCGCTCCGGTGTTCGGCAAGGTCATGGCCGGCGCCCTGCGTCTGATGAACGTGGCCCCGGATAACCTGCCGGCGCCTGAAGCTGCGAAGGTCGAAACCGCCGCTGCTGCACCCGTTAAAGGAGGGCGCATCTGATGCCCATGCCGCTAAATCAGCTGCTGCCGCAAGCCGCCAGCTCAACCCTGATTCGTGAATTGACCCTGGACAGCCGCAAGGTGCGTCCGGGTGACCTGTTTCTGGCCGTACCCGGCACCCAGCAAGATGGCCGTGTGCATATCGCTGATGCGGTGGCTCGCGGTGCCGCGGCCGTGGCCTATGAAGCCGAAGGTGCGGCCGTGATGACTGCGCACAGCGCCGAGCTGATTGCACTGAAAGGTCTGGCCAATCAGCTGTCTGCGATTGCCGGGCGTTTCTATGGCGAGCCGAGCCGTGGCCTGCACCTGATCGGTATCACAGGCACCAATGGCAAAACCAGCGTCAGCCAGTTGTTGGCCCAGGCCCTGGATCTGCTGGGCGAGCGCTGCGGCATCGTCGGCACCCTGGGTAATGGTTTCTACGGCGCGCTGGAGCAGGGCCGTCACACCACGCCTGACCCCATTGGCGTGCAGGCCACCCTGGCTGACATGAAAAACGCCGGTGCGCGCGCCGTGGCCATGGAAGTCTCGTCCCACGGTCTGCATCAGGGTCGCGTGGCTGCCTTGGCGTTTGATGTGGCCGTGCTGACCAACCTGTCGCGCGACCATCTGGATTACCACGGTTCGATGCAGGCCTACGCCGAAGCGAAGGCCGCGTTGTTCGCCTGGTCGGGCCTGCGTTGCCGGGTGCTCAACCTGGACGATGCCTTTGGTCGTGAACTGGCGGCTGCCGAGCATGATTCCCGGCTGATCAGCTACAGCCTGCACGATGCCGAAGCCTACCTGTATTGCCGCGATGCGCAGTTCGATGAGCAGGGCGTGCGCGCCACGCTGGTCACTCCACGTGGCGAAGGCAGCCTGCGCAGCTCGCTGCTCGGGCGCTTCAACCTGAGCAACCTGCTGGCGGTGGTCGGCGCGCTGCTGGGGCTGGATTACCCGCTGGATGAAATTCTCCAGGTGCTGCCGCAGCTGCAGGGCCCTATTGGTCGTATGCAGCGGTTGGGTGGCGGCAAGCAGCCGTTGGTGGTGGTGGACTATGCACACACACCGGACGCCCTGGAAAAAGTCCTCGAAGCCCTGCGCCCGCACGTCAAAGGCCGCCTGCTGTGTCTGTTCGGCTGTGGTGGCGACCGTGACAACGGCAAGCGTCCGCTGATGGCTGCGGTGGTTGAGCGTCTGGCCGATGCGGTGCTGGTCACTGATGACAACCCGCGTACTGAGGCGCCTGCGCAGATTTTTGCCGACATTCGTACCGGTTTCGCCACGCCTGAGGCTGTGCAGTTTGTGCATGGCCGCGGCCAAGCGATTGCTCAGCTGATTGCCGCTGCCAGCGCCGATGATGTGCTGGTACTGGCCGGCAAGGGCCATGAGGACTATCAGGAAATCAACGGCGTGCGTCAGCCGTTCTCCGATCTGGTTGAAGCGACAAAAGCGTTGGCCGCATGGGAGGTGGCGCATGCTTAAGGCGCTGCGGTTGAGCGAAGTGGCTGGCCCATTGAGTGCCAAGGTGATTGGTGCCGATGTGACATTCAGTGCAGTCAGCAGCGACAGCCGGGCGATTCAGCCAGGCCAGCTGTTCGTCGCCCTGGCCGGCCCGCGTTTCGATGGTCATGACTACCTGGCTGACGTCGCCAGCAAAGGTGCTGTGGCGGCGCTGGTCGAGCGTGAAGTCGTCGGTGCAGCGCTGCCGCAACTGCTGGTCGCCGATACCCGTTTGGCTCTGGGTCAGTTGGGCGCGCTCAATCGTCAGGCGTTCACCGCGCCTGTGGTGGCGATTACCGGTTCCAGCGGCAAGACCACGGTCAAGGAAATGCTCGCCAGCATCCTGCGCGAAGGCCTGCACGGTCCGGTGCTGGCCACCCGTGGCAACCTGAATAACGACCTCGGCGCACCGCTGACCCTGCTGGAGCTGGCCCCTGAGCATGTTGCCGGGGTGATCGAGTTGGGTGCCAACCATGTCGGCGAGATTGCCTACACCGTCAGCCTGACCCAGCCACAGGTGGCTGTACTGAATAACGCCGGCACCGCGCATGTTGGCGAATTCGGCGGCCCTGAGAAAATTGTTGAGGCCAAGGGCGAGATCCTCGAAGGCCTGAGCGAAAGCGGTGTGGCCGTGCTCAACCTTGATGACCGGGCCTTTGCCATTTGGCAGCAGCGCGCCAAAGGACGCCGCGTCAGCAGTTTCGCCCTGGTTAATCCGGCGGCTGATGTCTACGCCAGCGAACTGGCCCGCGACGCCCGTGGCTGCTCGGCCTTTACCCTGCATTGCGCCAGCGGCCAGGCGCGCATCCAGCTCAATCTGCTCGGTGAGCACAATGTCGCCAATGCCCTGGCCGCTGCCGCCGCTGCTTTGGCGTTGGGCATTGAGCCTGTAGCGATCAAGGCCGGGCTGGAAAACCTGCAACCGGTCAAAGGCCGTGCTGTTGCGCAGATCGCAGCGAATGGCTTGCGGGTGATCGACGACAGCTACAACGCCAATCCGACCTCCGTCTGCGCTGCCATCGATATCCTTACCGGTTTTCCTGGCCGCCGCGTGCTGGTGCTGGGGGATATCGGCGAGCTGGGCGCGTGGGCCGAACAGGGCCATCGCCAAGTCGGCAGCTATGCGCTGGGTAAGGTCGATGCGGTTTATGCCGTCGGCCCGCTGATGGCTTTTGCTATTGAAGAATTCGGCACACAGGGTCGGCACTTTGCCGACCAGGCCAGCCTGATCGACGCGCTGCTCGCCGAACAAAGCGGCGAGCAGGGCGACACCACTGTTCTTATTAAAGGTTCACGCAGCGCGGCGATGGAAAAAGTCGTCGCGGCGCTGTGTGGCACATCCGGGGAGATTCACTAATGCTGCTGCTGCTGGCGGAATACCTGCAACAGTTCCACAAGGGTTTCGCAGTGTTCCAGTACCTGACACTGCGCGGCATCCTCGGCGTGCTTACCGCCCTGGCGCTGTCGCTGTGGCTCGGCCCGTGGATGATCCGCACCCTGCAGATCCGCCAGATCGGCCAGGCGGTGCGTAACGACGGCCCGCAGTCGCATCTGTCGAAGAAGGGCACGCCAACCATGGGGGGCGCGCTGATTCTCTCGGCCATTACCGTCAGCACCCTGCTCTGGGCTGACCTGTCCAACCGTTATGTCTGGGTGGTACTGGCTGTTACGCTGCTGTTTGGTGCCATCGGCTGGGTCGACGACTACCGCAAGGTGATCGAGAAGAACTCGCGGGGCCTGCCAAGCCGCTGGAAATACTTCTGGCAGTCGGTGTTCGGCCTGGGCGCGGCATTTTTCCTTTATATGACCGCACAGAGCCCGGTGGAAACCACCCTGATCCTGCCGATGATCAAGGACTTCGGTCTGGAGCTGGGCCTGGGTTTTGTGGTGCTGACCTACTTTGTGATCGTCGGCTCGAGCAACGCGGTCAACCTCACCGACGGCCTCGATGGCCTGGCCATTCTGCCGACCGTGATGGTTGGCGGTGCGCTGGGGATCTTCTGTTACCTGTCGGGTAACGTGAATTTCGCTGAATACCTGTTTATCCCTTATGTGCCGGGTGCGGGCGAGCTGATCGTGTTCTGCGCCGCCCTGGTCGGTGCTGGCTTGGGCTTTCTCTGGTTCAACACCTACCCGGCGCAAGTATTCATGGGCGACGTAGGCGCGCTGGCCCTCGGTGCGGCCCTGGGCACCATCGCGGTGATCGTGCGCCAGGAAGTGGTGCTGTTCATCATGGGCGGCATCTTCGTGGTGGAAACCCTGTCGGTGATCATCCAGGTCGCCAGCTTCAAGCTGACCGGCAAGCGCGTGTTCCGCATGGCGCCGATCCATCACCACTTTGAACTGAAAGGCTGGCCCGAGCCGCGCGTGATCGTGCGTTTCTGGATCATCACCGTGATTCTGGTGCTGATCGGCCTTGCCACCCTGAAGCTGCGTTGAGGAAAGCATGAGCCTGATTGCGTCTGACCACTTCCGCATCGTTGTCGGCCTCGGCAAGAGCGGCATGTCCCTGGTGCGTTTCCTCGCCCGCCAGGGCCTGCCGTTCGCTGTGGTCGACACCCGTGCCAACCCGCCGGAGCTCGCCACCTTGCGTGAGCAGTTCCCGCAGGTGGAAGTGCGTTGTGGCGAACTGGACGTGGAGTTCCTTTGCCGCGCCAACGAGCTGCTGGTCAGCCCGGGCCTGGCTATTGCCACCCCGGCGTTGCAGGCCGCCGCTGCGCGTGGCGTGAAACTGTCGGGCGACATTGACCTGTTCGCCCGTTATGCCAAGGCGCCGATCGTCGCAATCACCGGCTCCAACGCCAAGAGCACCGTGACCACTCTGGTCGGTGAAATGGCTGCCGCAGCCGGCAAGAAGGTTGCTGTGGGCGGTAACCTCGGTACGCCAGCGCTGGATCTGCTTAGTGACGAGATTGAGCTGTACGTCATGGAGCTGTCGAGCTTCCAGTTGGAAACCACTGACCAGCTGAATGCCGAGGTGGCGACCTGCCTGAATATCAGCGAAGACCATATGGATCGCTACGCCGATCTGCCGGCTTATCACCTGGCCAAGCACCGCATCTTCCGTGGCGCGCGCCAGGTGGTGGTCAACCGCGATGACGCGTTGTCGCGTCCTCTGGTGGCCGATCAGCTGCCCTGCTGGTATTTCGGGTTGGGCAAGCCGGACTTCAAGCGCTTTGGTCTGCTCGAAGAAAATGGTGAGAAATACCTGGCCTATCAGTTCGACACCTTATTGCCGGTGCGTGAGCTGAAGATCCGTGGCGCGCACAACCAGTCCAACGCCCTGGCGGCGCTGGCGCTGGGTCATGCTGTGGGCCTGCCGATGGACGCCATGCTGGCTACCCTGCGTGAGTTTGCGGGTCTGCCGCATCGCTGCCAGTGGGTCGGTGAGCGCAATGCGGTGAGCTACTACGACGACTCCAAGGCTACCAACGTCGGGGCTGCACTGGCTGCCATCGACGGCCTGGGTGCGGATATCAGCGGCAAGCTGGTGCTGATCGCCGGTGGCGACGGTAAGGGCGCGGATTTCTCGGCGCTTAAAGCACCGGTCAGCAAGTTCTGCCGCGCCGTGGTGCTGCTGGGTCGTGATGCCGAGTTGCTGGCGGATGCGCTGGGTGATGCTGCGCCGCTGATCCGGGTGAAAACCCTGGAAGAGGCCGTGCAGCGTGCTGCCGAGCAGGCTGAGCAGGGCGATGCCGTGCTGCTGTCGCCAGCCTGCGCCAGCCTGGACATGTTCAAGAATTTTGAAGAGCGCGGACGTCTGTTCGCCCAGGCTGTGGAGGGTTTGCACTGATGCTGGCCCGCCTGCTCGCCGCCCCATCGCCGCTGCATACCCGTCGTGGGATCGATATCGATTTCCCGCTGCTGGCGGGTTGCCTGGCGCTGCTGGGTTTGGGTCTGGTGATGATCGCCTCGGCGTCTTCGGAAGTGGCCGCGGCGCAGTCGGGCAATCCGCTCTATCACATGATTCGCCATCTGGTTTATCTCGCCATTGGTACCGGCGCTGCGTTGGCCACTTTGCTGGTGCCGATGGCGCTGTGGCAGCGTTACAGCGGCACGCTGCTGTTGGTCGCCGTTGTGCTGCTGATTCTGGTGCTGCTGCCGGGTATTGGTCGCGAAGTGAACGGGGCCAAGCGCTGGATCGGTTTCGGCATCTTCAACCTGCAGCCGTCCGAACTGGCCAAGCTGTTCAGCGTCATGTTTATCGCGGGCTATCTGGTGCGTCGCCAGGAAGAAGTGCGTGAGAAGCTCACCGGCTTTATCAAGCCGATGCTGGTGCTGGGGCCGATTGCTGCGCTGCTGCTGGCCGAACCGGACTTCGGTGCCACCGTGGTACTGGTCGGTGCGGCCATCGCCATGTTGTTCCTCGGTGGGGTCAACCTGCTGCGCTTTATTCCGCTGGCCAGCGCGGTGCTGGCCCTTGGCGTGCTAGTGATGACCAGCCAGAGCTATCGCCTGGCCCGTCTGACCAACTTTGTCGACCCCTGGGCCGACCAGTACGGCGCCGGTTACCAGTTGAGCCAGGCGCTGATCGCCTTCGGTCGTGGCGAGTGGTTTGGCGTCGGCCTGGGCAACAGCGTGCAGAAGCAGTTCTACCTGCCGGAAGCGCACACCGACTTCGTGTTTGCCGTGCTGGCCGAAGAGCTGGGCATGGTCGGTGCGCTGATCACGGTCGCGCTGTTTGTCTTCGTCAGCGTGCGTGCCCTGTACATCGGACTGTGGGCCGAGAAAGCCAAACAGTTTTTCTCCGCCTATGTGGCCTACGGCCTGGCGTTTCTATGGATTGGCCAGGTGTTGATCAATATCGGGGTGAACGTCGGCCTGCTGCCGACCAAGGGCCTGACCTTGCCATTTCTCAGCTATGGCGGAAGCTCGCTGGTGATCTGCTGCATCAGCCTGGCCTTGTTACTGCGCATCGAGTGGGAGCGCCGTACCCATCTGGGGAGTGCGGAAGTGGACTTCAGTGAAGCCGATTTCTTCGACGGTCAGGCTGTCGAGGGGGTTCGCCATGCGCGGTAATGTGCTGATCATGGCTGGCGGCACCGGCGGGCACGTGTTCCCGGCGTTGGCCTGTGCTCGCGAGTTCAAGGCGCGCGGTTACAGCGTGCACTGGCTGGGTACACCGCGTGGGATCGAGAATGAGCTGGTGCCGGCGGCCGGTCTGCCGCTGCATCTGATTGACGTCACGGGCCTGCGCGGCAAAGGCAAGTTGTCGCTGCTGAAAGCGCCGTTCCAGCTGATCAAGGCACTGTTCCAGGCGCGCAAGGTGATGCGCGAGCTGCAGCCTGTGTGCGTGCTGGGCATGGGCGGCTATGTCACTGGCCCCGGCGGCCTGGCCGCGCGCATGACTGGCGCGCCGCTGATCATCCACGAACAGAACGCCGTGGCCGGCACTGCCAATCGCAGCCTGGTGCCATTTGCCAGCCGCGTCTGCGAAGCCTTCCCGAATACCTTCGGTACCAGCGACAAGCGCCGCACCACCGGCAACCCGGTGCGTGAAGAGCTGTTCCTGGAAACCCCGCGTGATTCGCTGCGCAGTCGCCGCCCGCGTTTGCTGGTGCTGGGCGGCAGTCTGGGGGCCGAACCACTGAACAAGCTGCTGCCCGAAGCCCTGGCACTGGTGGCCGCCGAGCTGCGTCCTGAGGTGTTCCATCAGGCCGGCAAGCAACATGACGCGATCACCACTGAACGCTATGCCGCCGTTGGCGTCGAAGCGACCGTTGCGCCGTTTATCAAGGACATGGCGCGGGCTTACGCCTGGGCTGATCTGGTGGTGTGCCGCTCCGGTGCGCTGACCGTCAGCGAGCTGGCCGCCGCCGGCCTGCCAGCGTTCCTGCTGCCGCTGCCGCACGCGATCGACGACCACCAGACCCGCAATGCCGATTACCTGGCCAGTGCTGGCGCTGCCGTACTGCTGCCACAACGTTCCACTGACGCCGCCACGCTGGCCGCGCAGCTGACCGAGGTTTTGATGCACCCCGAACGCCTGAATGAAATGGGCCAGACCGCACGTCGACTGGCCAAGCCCGATGCAACCTGCACCGTTGTCGATATCTGCCTGGAGGTGGCCCGTGGCTAAGTCTCCCGCCGCTGCACGCTCGGAAATCCGCCGGATGCGCCGCATCCGCCGTATCCACTTCGTCGGCATCGGTGGTGCCGGCATGTGCGGTATCGCCGAAGTGCTGCTCAACCTCGGTTATGAAGTGTCCGGCTCCGACCTCAAGGCTTCGGCCGTGACCGAGCGGCTGGAAAGCTTCGGTGCGCAGATCTTTATCGGTCACCGCGCGGAGAACGCCGAACAGGCCGACGTACTGGTGGTGTCCAGCGCGGTGAATACCAGCAACCCGGAAGTGGCCACTGCTCTGGAGCGTCGTATCCCGGTAGTGCCGCGCGCCGAGATGCTTGCCGAGCTGATGCGTTATCGCCATGGCATTGCCGTGGCCGGCACCCATGGCAAGACCACCACCACCAGCCTGTTGGCCTCGGTATTCGCCGCTGGCGGCCTGGACCCGACGTTCGTGATCGGTGGTCGGCTGAATGCTGCGGGCACCAACGCGCAATTGGGCAGCAGCCGTTACCTGATCGCTGAAGCCGATGAGAGTGACGCCAGCTTCCTGCACCTGCAGCCGATGGTTTCGGTGGTCACCAATATCGACATGGACCACATGAGCACCTATGGCGGTGACTTCAACAAGTTGAAGAAAACCTTCATCGAGTTCCTGCACAACCTGCCGTTCTACGGTCTGGCGGTGCTCTGTGTAGATGACCCGATCGTGCGTGAAATCCTGCCGCAGGTGGCGCGCCCGACCGTGACTTACGGTTTTGATGAGGATGCCGATGTACGTGCAATCAACGTGCGTCAGCAGGGCATGCAGACCTTCTTCACCGTGCTGCGTCGCGACCGCGAGCCGCTGGACGTCTCGGTGAACATGCCGGGCAACCACAACGTCCTGAACGCTCTGGCGACCATTGCCATCGCCAGCGACGAGGGCATCAGCGATGACGCCATCGTCCAGGGCCTGTCGCAGTTCCAGGGTGTCGGGCGGCGCTTCCAGGTTTACGGCGAGCTGCCGGTGGACGGTGGCAGCGTGATGCTGGTCGATGATTACGGTCACCACCCGCGCGAAGTGGCCGCAGTGATCAAGGCTGTGCGCGGCGGCTGGCCGGAGCGCCGCCTGGTGATGGTTTACCAGCCGCACCGTTTCAGCCGTACCCGCGACCTGTACGACGATTTCGTTCAGGTGCTCGGCGATGCCCAGGTGTTGCTGCTGATGGAAGTCTACCCGGCCGGTGAAGCGCCGATTCCGGGGGCGGACAGCCGCAACCTGTGCCACAGCATCCGTCAGCGTGGCCAGCTCGACCCGATCTATATCGAGCGTGGCGTGGACCTCGCGCCCATCGTCAAGCCGCTGCTGCGCGCCGGCGACATTCTTCTCTGCCAAGGTGCCGGCGACATCGGCGGCCTGGCTCCGCAACTGTTGCAAAGCCCGCTGTTCGCGGCGGCTGAAGGTAAGACGAAATGAGTGCTGTCAGCCTGCAATCCCAATTTCCGGTCAGCGCCTTTGGGCGCGTGGCTGTACTGTTCGGCGGCAAGAGCGCTGAACGTGAGGTCTCGCTGAAGTCCGGCAACGCTGTGCTGCAGGCGCTGCTGGCTGCCGGTGTGGATGCATTCGGCATCGACGCTGGCGATGACCTGCTGCAACGCCTGACCGCCGAGAAGATCGACCGCGCCTTTATCGTGCTGCACGGCCGTGGCGGAGAAGACGGCTCGATGCAGGGCTTGCTTGAGTGCGCCGGGATTCCTTATACCGGTAGCGGCATCCTGGCCTCGGCCCTGGCCATGGACAAACTGCGCACCAAACGCGTTTGGCTGAGCCTCGGTCTGCCGACGCCGGCCCACGCGGCTTTGACCTGCGAAGCCGATTGCCATGCGGCGGCTGCCGAGCTTGGTTTCCCGCTGTTCGTCAAACCGGCCCATGAAGGTTCGAGCATCGGCATGGCCAAAGTCAGTGATGTTGATGCGTTGATCGCTGCCTGGAAAGACGCCAGCCGCTATGACTCGCAGGTACTGGTCGAGCAGATGATCGCCGGTCCCGAGTTCACCATCGCCATGCTACGTGGTCAGGTGCTGCCACCGATTGCCCTGGGCACGCCGCACAGCTTCTACGACTACGACGCCAAGTACCTGGCCAATGACACCCAGTACCGCATCCCGTGCGGCCTCTCGGTGGAGAAGGAAGCGGAACTGAAAGACCTCACCGCGCGTGCCTGTGAAGCGGTCGGCACCCAGGGCTGGGCCCGTGCCGACGTGATGCAGGACGCCGATGGCAAGTTCTGGCTGCTGGAAGTCAACACCGTACCGGGCATGACCGACCATAGCCTGGTGCCGATGGCAGCCCGTGCTGCCGGCCTGGATTTTCAACAGTTGGTATTGGCGATCCTGGCCGACAGCCTTGAGGCGAGAGGTTAAGTCATGACGGCTACTTTGCGTCACCAGCCAGGCTCGAACCGCGCACCCGTGCGCGGCAAGCCTGCGCAGCGCGGCGCCAGCCGTTTGGTGGCGAAAGAGCCGATCAACCTGCGGGTGAGCCTGCCGAAGACCAACTTTGCCTGGCTCAAGCGACTGACCTGGCTGCTGCTGCTGCTTGGTCTGGGTTATGGCACCTACGAGTTGTCGTTGCGTGCGCTGCCCTATGCCGATCAGCCGATTGCGCGGATCAGCGTTGAGGGCGACCTCAGCTACGTCAATCAGCAGGCCGTGCAGCAGCGCATTGCGCCCTATGCCAACGCCAGCTTCTTCAAGGTTGACCTGCTCAGCCTGCGCCGCGAGCTGGAATTGATGCCGTGGATCGCCAGCGCCCAGGTGCGCCGCGTGTGGCCGGATCAGTTGGTGGTGCGTTTGGAAGAGCAACTGCCGATTGCCCGTTGGGGTGATGAGGCCCTGCTGAACAATCAGGGCGAGGCGTTTGCCCCGCAGGAAGTCAGCAATTATCAGCACCTGCCGCAGCTGTACGGCCCCCGCCGTGCCCAGCAGCAGGTGATGCAGCAATACCAGGTGCTCAGCCAGATGCTGCGGCCCATGGGCTTTTCCGTGGCGCGCCTGGAGCTGCGTGAACGCGGCAGCTGGTTCCTCTCCACCGGGCAGGGCATCGAGTTGCTGCTGGGACGTGATCATGTGGTGGAAAAAATGCGCCGCTTCTCGGCCATCTACAACAAGGCCTTGAAAGAGCAACAAACGAATATCGCGCGTATCGATCTGCGTTATGCCAACGGCCTGGCCGTGGCCTGGCGCGAGCCGGTAGCGCCCGCAGCGGCAACTACCGCTGTCGTGCAGTGAATCAGGAGAAGACAAGAGCCATGGCAAACGTGCAGAGCGGCAAGATGATCGTCGGCCTCGACATTGGCACCTCCAAGGTGGTGGCGCTGGTGGGCGAGGTGAATGCGGACGGCCAACTGGAAATCGTCGGCATCGGCACTCATCCGTCGCGCGGTTTGAAGAAGGGCGTGGTGGTGAATATCGAATCCACCGTGCAGTCGATTCAACGCGCCGTGGAAGAAGCCCAGCTGATGGCTGGTTGCCGTATCCACTCGGCGTTCGTCGGTGTAGCCGGCAATCACATCCGTAGCCTCAACAGCCACGGCATCGTCGCCATCCGTGATCGTGAAGTCAGCCCAGCCGACCTTGAGCGTGTACTGGATGCCGCCCAGGCCGTGGCCATCCCAGCAGACCAGCGCGTGCTGCATACCCTGCCGCAGGATTACGTGATTGATAACCAGGAAGGCGTGCGTGAGCCTCTGGGTATGTCCGGCGTGCGTCTGGAAGCCAAGGTGCACGTGGTGACCTGCGCGGTGAACGCGGCGCAGAACATCGAGAAGTGCGTGCGTCGCTGCGGCCTGGAGGTCGACGACATCATCCTTGAGCAACTGGCCTCGGCCTATGCGGTGCTGACCGACGACGAGAAAGAGCTGGGCGTGTGCCTGGTGGATATCGGCGGCGGTACTACCGACATCTGCATCTTCACCGAAGGCGCGATCCGCCACACCGCGGTAATCCCGATTGCTGGCGACCAGGTCACCAACGACATCGCCATGGCCCTGCGTACGCCGACCCAATATGCCGAAGAGATCAAGATTCGGTATGCTTGCGCGCTGGCCAAACTGGCCGGCGCCGGCGAAACCATCAAGGTGCCGAGCGTCGGTGATCGTCCGCCGCGCGACCTCTCGCGTCAGTCTCTGGCCGAAGTGGTCGAGCCGCGCTACGACGAGCTGTTCACCCTGATTCAGGCCGAACTGCGCCGCAGCGGCTACGAGGATCTGATTCCGGCCGGGATCGTCCTCACTGGCGGTACAGCAAAGATGGAAGGAGCCGTCGAGCTGGCCGAAGAAATTTTCCATATGCCGGTACGCCTGGGCGTGCCGCAAGGTGTCAAAGGATTGGCCGACGTCGTGCGCAACCCCATCTATTCCACAGGTGTAGGCCTGCTGCTGTACGGACTGCAAAAGCAGGCCGACGGCATCTCCATGTCTGCACTTGGCAGCTATAGCGATGAACCCAAACAACCTGTGCTGGAACGGCTGAAACGCTGGGTCCAGGGCAATTTCTGATTTTGCAGTAGGCGTTACAAAACTAGAAAGTAAAAAGGAGAGGGAAAATGTTTGAACTCGTAGACAGCGCTCCAGCAAGTGCAGTTATCAAGGTGATCGGCGTGGGCGGTGGCGGCGGCAACGCAGTCAACCACATGGCGAAGAACAACATCGAAGGCGTCGAGTTCATCTGCGCCAACACCGATGCTCAGGCTCTGAAAAACATCGGCGCACGTACCGTACTGCAACTGGGTACTGCGGTGACCAAAGGCCTGGGCGCCGGTGCTAATCCTGAAGTCGGCCGTCAGGCGGCCATGGAAGACCGCGAACGTATCGCTGAGGTGCTGGCCGGCACCGACATGGTCTTTATCACCACCGGCATGGGCGGCGGTACCGGTACCGGTGCGGCTCCTGTTATTGCTCAGGTGGCCAAGGAGATGGGCATCCTCACCGTTGCGGTGGTGACCCGTCCGTTCCCGTTCGAAGGCAAGAAGCGCATGACCATTGCCGAAGAAGGTATTCGCGCGCTGTCGGAAAGCGTCGACTCGCTGATCACCATTCCGAACGAAAAACTGCTGACCATTCTCGGCAAAGACGCCAGCCTGCTGTCGGCTTTCGCCAAGGCTGACGACGTGTTGGCCGGTGCCGTGCGCGGTATCTCCGACATCATCAAGCGTCCGGGCATGATCAACGTCGACTTCGCCGACGTGAAAACCGTGATGAGCGAAATGGGCATGGCGATGATGGGCACTGGCTGCGCCAGCGGTCCTAACCGTGCACGTGAAGCCACCGAAGCGGCGATCCGTAACCCGCTGCTGGAAGACGTCAACCTGCAAGGCGCGCGTGGCATTCTGGTGAACATCACCGCCGGTCCTGACCTGTCCCTGGGTGAGTACTCCGACGTGGGTAACATCATCGAGCAGTTCGCTTCCGAGCACGCCACCGTCAAGGTCGGCACCGTGATCGATCCGGACATGCGCGACGAGCTGCACGTGACTGTGGTTGCCACTGGTCTGGGTGCGCGTATCGAGAAGCCGGTCAAGGTTATCGACAATACTGTGCAAGTTTCTGCCAGCGCTGGCAGCAACGCAGCAGCCCCGGCGCGTGCCGAGCAGAGCGTCAATTACAAGGACTACGAGCGTCCGACCGTTCAGCGTCAAAGCCACAGTGGCGCGGCCACTGCAGCGAAACTGAACCCGCAGGATGACCTGGATTACTTGGACATTCCGGCGTTTCTGCGTCGTCAGGCTGATTGATGAAATGTATCAGGAGTATTGGGGTGATTGGTGTTCAGCAAAGGCCGGTTCTGCTATCATCGCCGGCCATTGTTGAAAACAATTCGCAACTAGTGCTATAGCGGCCAAAGCCATGATCAGACAACGCACCCTGAAGAACATTATCCGCGCCACTGGCGTCGGCCTGCATTCCGGGGAGAAGGTATACCTGACCCTGAAGCCGGCACCCGTGGACACCGGTATCGTGTTCCGTCGTACCGACCTTGATCCTGTCGTGGAAATTCCCGCGCGTGCAGGCAATGTCGGTGAAACCACCATGTCGACCACGCTGGTCAATGGTGATGTCAAGGTGGATACGGTAGAGCACCTGCTTTCGGCCATGGCTGGCCTGGGCATCGATAACGCCTACGTCGAGCTCTCCGCGTCCGAAGTACCGATCATGGATGGCAGTGCGGGTCCCTTTGTATTCCTGATTCAATCGGCGGGTCTGCAAGAGCAGGAAGCCCACAAGAAGTTCATCCGCATCCTTCGTGAAGTGACGGTGGAAGAGGGCGACAAGCGCGCCACCTTCGTACCTTTCGAAGGCTTCAAGGTGACCTTCGAGATCGATTTCGATCACCCGGTCTTCCGCAATCGCACCCAGTCGGCCAGCGTTGACTTCTCCAGCACCTCGTTTGTGAAGGAAGTCAGCCGCGCGCGTACCTTCGGTTTTATGCGTGATATCGAGTTCCTGCGTTCACAGAACCTGGCACTCGGCGGCAGCGTGGACAACGCCATCGTGGTGGATGAGTTCAGTGTGTTGAACGAAGACGGCCTGCGGTATGAGGACGAGTTCGTCAAACACAAGATTCTCGATGCCATCGGCGACCTCTACCTGCTGGGTAACAGCCTGATTGGCGAGTTCAAGGGTTTCAAGTCGGGGCATGCGCTGAATAATCGCCTGCTGCGCACCCTGATCGAGCAGCCTGATTCCTGGGAAGTTGTCACCTTTGACGACCCGAATACGGCGCCAATCTCTTACATGCGCCCGGTTGCGGCCGTGTAACGCAACACCCTCCTTCTTTACTTTCAAAGGCCGCCTTCGGGTGGCCTTTTTTTATTTCCTTTATCTGCCTTCGAGCGTTACTGGGCGTCTTTGCGGTGATTGGCCAAGCGCTCAAGTGCAGCGCGCAGCTTGGGGTCGCTGATGCTCTCGGCGGTCGCCTGGATGTTTTCTGCGGCGCTGTCAGAGAGGCTGATTGTGCGACCCGCTGCACGCCTTTCAGCAGTCGGAGGTTGCACCTTGAACAGAATCTTCGTTAAGGTCGCGAACTCTTCGAGTGCCTGCAGTTGTTTCAACAAGCGTTTTTGTTGATAGCGCAGGCGCGTGGCCCAATGGCCGTCGGTGATGATCAGCAGCAGGCAACCCTCGCGCCATGAGGCTACATGGCAGTGTTCGCGAGCTGCCGGTTGCAGCTGGCTTTCCACCAGGTGCTGTAGACGATCAATGCGTTGCGCTTGATTGAACAGCGCCTTCAGGGGTTTCGCTTCGCGCAGTAATGCAGCGGGAGCTTTGGCCGGCAAAGGACGAAAAGTCATGGCAGGACGCCTGAAAAAGTGAAGTCGCCATGGTAGCAGAATCGCTGTTGCCGACTGGCGCTTCACCACTAGGGGAAGGCCGTGCATATCATTCTACTTAGTCGGCACCACGGTGCCGCACGTTCGCTCAGCCTGGACTTGCGCTGGTTGCTACTGGCGTTCGTCGTCTCGCTCGCCGTTGCGCTGGGCGGTGGGGTTGCTGTGGGTGCCTGGTGGGCGCCGGCAACCGTGGCCGTGCATGACGACACGCAGCTCAATCAGGTGCTGGATCAGCAACGTGCCGAAGTCGGCGAGGTGCGGCGCGATGCCCAGCGTCAACTGGATGCCTTCGCGGTACACGTGGCGGAGTTGCAGGCGCGTCTGACCCGCCTGGATGCTTTGGGGGCGCGACTGACCGAGCTGGCGGATCTGGATGCCAGTGAATTCGACTTCTCCCTCAACGTGGGGCAGGGCGGTGCCGAGGATGCGCTGGGCGATGCAGCCTATGCGCCGCCACCATTTATGGATGAGCTGGATCAGCTCAGTCTGCGCCTGGACAGTCGCGAGCAGTTGCTGGAAGTGCTTGAGCAGCTGATCGGTGAGCGTCAGTTGAGCGAGGCTGAGTACCTGTCCGGCATGCCGGTTCGCCAGGGTTATATGTCCTCGCCGTTTGGCCGGCGCGTGCATCCACTGACCGGGCGCAACACTCAGCACAAGGGCGTCGACTTTGCTGCCAAGCCCGGTAGTGATGTGGTCGCGGTTGCGGCGGGCGTAGTGAGTTATTCCGGTAACAGGTCGGGCTATGGGCATACCGTGGAAATCAGCCATGCCGACGGCTACACCACGCTGTATGCGCACAATCAGAGCAATCTGGTGCAGATCGGTGATCTGGTGCAGCGCGGTCAGACCATCGCTCGAGTTGGCCGCAGTGGTCGGGCCAGTGGCTACCACGTGCATTTTGAGGTGAGCAAAGATGGCCGTCTGGTCAATCCGGCCAGCTATATCGCCCGCGTGGGCGGCGACGAATAACGTAGCTTTCCTCATTCGCGTTTCCGGGTAGAATGCCCGCTTCGCACGCAGCCATGAACGGCTGCATGGGTGGCTGTTCGGCCACCCTCAATCCATACGCCTGGAAGATCCTGTCGATATGTTTGCGCCTTTGTTGAAGAAACTCTTTGGAAGCAAGAACGAGCGTGAAGTCAAACGCATGCTCAAGGCGGTGCAGGCCGTCAATGCCTTCGAGGAGCAGATGCTTGCTTTGTCAGATGAGCAATTGCGTGCCAAAACGGCAGAGTTCAAAGCCCGTCTGGGCAAAGGCGAAACCCTTGATCAACTGCTGACAGAAGCCTTCGCCGTAGCCCGTGAAGCAGGCAAGCGGGTGATGGGCATGCGTCACTTCGATGTGCAGCTGATCGGTGGCATGACCTTGCACGAAGGCAAGATCGCCGAGATGCGTACCGGTGAGGGTAAGACCCTGGTAGCAACCTTGGCGGTGTACCTCAACGCGCTGTCCGGCAAGGGCGTGCACGTGGTCACGGTCAACGACTACCTGGCCCGCCGTGACGCCAACTGGATGCGTCCGCTGTATGAGTTTCTGGGCCTGAGTGTCGGCATTGTTACGCCGTTTATGCCGCCGGAAGAGAAGCGCGCCGCCTACGCGGCCGATATCACCTATGGCACCAACAACGAATTCGGCTTCGATTACCTACGCGATAACATGGCCTTCAGCCTGGAAGAAAAATTCCAGCGCGAACTGAATTTCGCCGTAATCGACGAAGTTGACTCCATTCTGATCGACGAAGCGCGCACCCCGCTGATCATCTCCGGCCAGGCCGAAGACAGCTCGCGCCTCTACACCGAGATCAACAGACTCATTCCGCGCCTCAAGCTGCATGTTGAGGAAGAAGAGGGTGTGGTCACTCAGGAAGGCCACTACAAGGTCGACGAGAAGGCGCGCCAGGTCGAGCTGAACGAAGCCGGTCACCAGTACGTTGAGGAAATGCTTACCGAAGTCGGCCTGCTGGCCGAAGGTGAAAGTCTCTACTCGGCGCACAACCTGGGCCTGCTGACCCACGTCTACTCGGGCCTGCGCGCGCACAAGCTGTTCCACCGCAACGTCGAATACATCGTGCAGAACAATCAGGTGCTGCTGATCGACGAGCATACCGGCCGGACCATGCCAGGTCGTCGTTTGTCCGAGGGGCTGCACCAGGCCATCGAAGCCAAAGAAGGTCTGCCGATCCAGGCCGAGAGCCAGACCCTGGCCTCGACCACCTTCCAGAACTACTTCCGCCTCTACACCAAACTGTCCGGCATGACCGGTACAGCGGATACCGAAGCGTTCGAGTTCCATCAGATTTACGGCTTGGCGGTGATCGTGATCCCGACCAACCGTGCCCTGGCGCGCAAGGACTTCAACGACCTGGTCTACCTGACCGCGGACGAGAAGTACGCCGCCATCGTCACCGACATCAAGGAAAGCATGGCCCTGGGGCGTCCGGTGCTGGTCGGTACGGCCACCATCGAAACCTCCGAGCACATGTCCAAACTGCTCAATCAGGAAGGCATCGAGCACAAAGTGCTCAACGCCAAGTTCCATGAGAAGGAAGCCGAGATCATTGCCCAGGCCGGTCGCCCGGGTGCGCTGACCATCGCCACCAACATGGCCGGTCGTGGTACCGACATCCTGCTGGGTGGTAACTGGGAGGTCGAAGTGGCCAACCTGGAAGACGCCACGCCTGAGCAGATCGCGCAGATCAAGGCCGACTGGCAGAAGCGTCATCAGCAGGTGATTGAAGCCGGCGGTCTGCATGTGATTGCCTCCGAACGCCATGAATCGCGCCGCATCGACAACCAGCTGCGTGGCCGTGCGGGCCGTCAGGGTGACCCAGGTTCCAGCCGTTTCTATCTGTCGCTGGAAGACAACCTGATGCGCATCTTCGCCTCCGATCGGGTGAAGAACTTCATGAAGGCCCTGGGCATGCAGTCCGGGGAAGCCATCGAACACCGCATGGTCAGCAACGCCATCGAAAAAGCCCAGCGCAAGGTTGAGGGGCGTAACTTCGACATGCGTAAGCAGTTGCTGGAATTCGACGACGTGGCCAACGAGCAGCGCAAGGTGATCTACCACATGCGCAACACGCTGCTGGCGGCCGACAACATTGGCGAAACCATCGCCGAGTTCCGTCAGGAAGTGCTGGATAACACCATCAACGAGCACATCGCACCGCAGTCGCTGCCCGAGCAGTGGGATATCGCCGGCCTGGAAGATGCGCTGTACAGCGGCTTCAACCTGCGTCTGCCGATTCAGCAGTGGCTCGACGAAGATGACAAGCTGTACGAGGAAACCTTGCGCGCGCGCATCCTCGACGAGCTGGTCAAGGCGTACAACGAGAAGGAAAACGAAGCCAGCGCCGAAGCCCTGCGCACCTTCGAGAAGCAGATTCTGCTGCGTGTGCTGGATGACCTGTGGAAAGACCACCTGTCGACCATGGATCACCTGCGTCACGGTATCCACCTGCGCGGCTATGCGCAGAAGAACCCCAAGCAGGAATACAAGCGCGAGTCCTTCACCCTGTTCCAGGAGTTGCTGGAGTCGATCAAGCGCGACACCATCCGCGTGCTGTCGCATGTGCAGGTGCGTCGTGAAGATCCGGCCGAGGAAGAGGCCCGGCTGCGTCGTGAAGCTGAAGCTCTGGCCGAGCGTATGCAGTTCCAGCATGCCGAGGCTTCGGCCTTGCAGGTGGAAGCCAGCGAGGAAGAAGGGGACCTGGCGGTGGCTACCGCCCCCGTACGCACCGAGCCGAAGATCGGCCGTAACGAGCCGTGCCCTTGCGGTTCCGGCAAGAAGTACAAGCACTGCCACGGTCAGGTCAACTGAGCCTGCCGTGTACCGAGGGTTGAGCCGACAGTGACGTTGGCTATGCTTGACCCCGCTTGATTAACGCCGCGAACGGTTTGACCGTTCGCGGCGTTTTACCATCGCATTCTGATGTATCACCCCACCTTAAGGAGCGTTCGCTATGGCTGTTGGTCTTGGCCCGTTGTCTACCCTGCACCCGGTTCCAGGTTTCGAGTTGGGCATCGCTTCGGCGGGCATCAAGCGTCCGGGGCGCAAGGATGTGGTGGTGATGCGCTGCGCTGAAGGCTCCACCGTAGCCGGGGTGTTCACCCTCAATGCGTTCTGCGCCGCACCGGTGATTCTGGCCAAGAAGCGCGTGCAGGGCAGTGTGCGTTACCTGCTGACCAACACCGGTAATGCCAACGCCGGCACCGGTGAGCCAGGCCTTGCCAATGCCACGCGTATCTGTGCGGCGCTGGCCAAACTGACCGGTGTGGATGAGGGCGCCGTGCTGCCGTTCTCCACTGGGGTGATCGGCGAGCCGCTGCCGGTCGAGAAAATCGAAGGCGCGCTGCAGGCGGCACTCGATGATCTGGACGAAAACCACTGGGCTGAAGCCGCCACCGGCATCATGACCACCGACACTCTGCCCAAGGGTGCCAGCCGCCAGTTCCAGCATGAGGGTGTGACTGTCACCGTGACCGGCATCAGCAAAGGTGCAGGGATGATCCGACCGAACATGGCGACCATGCTCGGCTACATCGCCACCGATGCCAAGGTGGCCCGCAGCGTGCTGCAGGATCTGGTGCGCGATGCGGCGAACAAGTCGTTCAATCGCATCACCATCGATGGCGATACCTCGACCAACGATTGCTGCATGCTGATTGCCACCGGCCAGGCCAAATTGCCGGAAATCAGTGAAGCCAGCGGTGAACTGTTCGCCAAGCTCAAGCAGGCGGTGCTGGAGGTGTTTATGGACGTGGCGCAGGCCATCGTGCGTGACGGCGAAGGCGCAACCAAGTTCGTGACTGTGCAGGTCGACGGTGGTGGTACGCATCAGGAGTGCCTGGATGTGGCCTATGCCGTGGCCCATTCGCCGCTGATCAAAACCGCGTTGTTCGCCTCCGATCCCAACTGGGGGCGCATCCTCGCCGCCGTTGGTTACGCTGGCGTGGCGCAGCTGGACGTGAGCAAGATTGATGTGTTCCTCGGCGAGGTATGTATCGCCAGCAAAGGCTGCCGTGCGGCCAGCTACACCGAAGAGCAGGGTGCTGCGGTGATGGCCCGTGAAGAAATCACCATCCGCATCGAACTCGGTCGTGGCGCGTGCAGCGAGACCATCTGGACCACCGACCTGTCCCACGAGTACGTGAAGATCAACGCCGAATACCGCACCTGATCCGCCACGCCCCGGCTGTCTGATCGCCGGCATTCCCGTTGTTCATGCCCCCATGCACAACGGGAATTTGCTATTGAGGAAGTCGCCTTTTAAGGTCATGCGACCTTCTCGCAGCGAGCGCAGCCCATGTCTCTTACTCTGCTTATCGGTGACAAAACCTATTCGTCCTGGTCATTGCGTGCGGCACTGGCGCTGGAGTTGACCGGCGCGGCCTACACCGAACAGCTAATCACCCTGAACCGGCCTGACACCCGCGCGCGGATTCTGCAGCACTCGCCGACCGGCAAGGTGCCGCTGCTGATCTGTGATGACGGGGCGATCTGGGACTCCCTGGCGATTGCCGAGTACCTGGCCGAATGTTTCCCCGCTGCTCAACTGTGGCCAGCAGCGCCGGATGCACGCGCGTTGGCGCGCAGTGCCTGCGCCGAGATGCACAGTGGCTTTGTCGCGTTGCGCAGCCACCTGCCGATGGACCTCAAACGTAACCAGGCGCTAAGCGAAATACCGGCTGATGCCGTGGCCGATATCCAGCGTATCTGCGCGCTGTGGGCCGAGTGCCGACAGCGCTTTGGAAAGGCAGGCGCCTTTCTGTTTGGCCAGCCAACCCTGGCCGATGCGTTTTTTGCCCCGGTGGCCGCGCGTCTGCGCAGTTACCAGGTGGCGCTGCCTGCTGAGGCAGCCGCCTATGTCGAGACCATCTATCAATGGCCGGCGTTTCAGCGCTGGTATCAAGCCGCCCAGGAGGAACATCTGGCGTGAAACGTATTCATGTAGCCGCTGCGGTAATTCGTGGCGTAGACGGACAGATCCTGCTCGCCAAACGGCCTGATGATAAACATCAGGGCGGCCTCTGGGAGTTTCCCGGTGGCAAGGTCGAGAACGGGGAGACGGTGCAGTCAGCCCTGGCCCGCGAACTGGACGAGGAACTGGGTATCCGCCCGACTGCTGCGCGACCGCTGATTCAGGTGCGCCACGATTATCCGGACAAGCAGGTGCTGCTGGACGTCTGGGAAGTCTCTGCGTTTACCGGTGAGCCGCATGGTGCCGAGGGGCAGCCGCTGGCCTGGGTCAGCCCTCGGCAATTGGGCGACTATGAGTTTCCGGCGGCCAATCGACCGATTGTCGCGGCAGCGCGTTTGCCCGAGCGCTATCTGATTACCCCTGAGGGGCTAAGCGGGCCTGAGTTGCTGCAGGGTATCCAGACTGCACTGAAAGGCGGCATCCGCCTGCTGCAACTGCGCGCTCCGGCGATGTTTGATGCGCAGTACCGTGATCTGGCTGTAGATGCCCTGGGTTTGTGCGCCGGCAAGGCGCAGCTGATGCTCAAAGGGCCGTTGGAGTGGCTGGGCGACTTTCCTGCAGCCGGCTGGCACCTGACGGCGCAGCAGTTGCGCGAATTGAGCGCGGCAGGGCGACCGTTTCCGCAACAGCGCTGGCTGGCGGCGTCCTGTCACTCGGCCCAGGAGCTGGAGCTGGCTACGCAAATGGGCGTGGACTTCATCACCCTGTCGCCGGTGCAAGCCACGCAGACCCACCCCGATGCGCAGCCGCTGGGCTGGGCGCAGGTAGCCGAGTTGTTGCAGGGCTTCAACCAGCCGGCTTATCTGCTCGGCGGCGTGACCCCGGGCGATGTCGAGCGCGCCTGGCAGGCGGGGGCTCAGGGCGTGGCGGGGATTCGCGCGTTCTGGCCAGAGTAGCGGCCGGCGCAGGGTAAAAGGCGTTATAGTCGCGCCCTGAAATGGTGCGTGATAGGTGGGCGGTTGACGGTGCAAGGCATCAAAGCGTGGTTGAAGGGTTTCTGGCCGGCGCCCGTGGCGGTCAGCCTGAGTGAGCGGGTGCTCAGTTGTGTGGGGGCGGTGCTCGGGCTGCTGTTCAGTGGTTGGCTCTGCCATGAGGTGTTGGGCAGTGACAGCCCCTGGCTGATTGCCCCGATGGGCGCTTCGGCGGTGTTGCTGTTCGCTGCGCCAGCCAGTCCACTGGCGCAGCCCTGGTCGATTCTCGGTGGCAATCTGATCTCTGCCCTGGTCGGCGTTACCTGCGCGACCTGGCTCGGTCACCACGCCTGGGTCGCGGCCTTGGCTGGTGGGCTGGCGATTGCCGCGATGTTCGCCCTGCGCTGCCTGCACCCGCCAGGTGGTGCGGTGGCACTGACGGCAGTGCTGGCTGGGCCGGAAGTGGCGCAGCTGGGTTATTACTTTGCCCTGTACCCCGTGGGGCTGAACTCCATCGGCCTGTTGTTGATCGCGCTGCTATTCAATAATGCTCTGCGTCGCCAATACCCGCATCGCCCGCTCGAGCATGGCAACGTGCACAAGACCGCTGATCCGATTCCCCGTGATCGTCTGGGCTTCACTCCGGCGGATCTGGATGCGGTGCTCAAGGCGCGCGGCGAGTGGCTCGATATTTCCCGTGAAGACCTGGAAGAGATCCTCCTGCAAACCGAAGCGCAGGCTTATCAGCGGCGCTTTGGCGAAGTTCGCTGTGGCGACATCATGTCCCGCGATGTGCAGACCCTGATGGAGCACACCAGCCTTGCCGAGGCGCGTGTGCGTCTGCATGAGCATCGGCTCAGTGCCATGCCGGTGCTCAACCCGCAGGGCAAACTGCAGGGCATGCTCAGCCTGCACGACTTGCTGCTGGCCGGTGGCGATATGCAGGTGGTCAGCCAGTGTATGCAGCGCCAGGCGCCGACCTGTCGCGCCGACTGGCCGGTGACCTATCTGTTGCAGATGCTCACGGATAGCGACGTGCATCGGCTACCCGTCGTCGATGATCAGCACCAGTTGCTGGGTATCGTCAGCCAATCCGACCTGCTGGCAGCGCTGTTTCGCATGTCCCTGCAGAACCCTGCGTCGGGCGCGGGTTAAGCGCGGGCCTGGGGTATCCTGTGTTTTTCCGCGGCCTGTTTGTTGAGTGTATTTATGTCTGTCGATGCCCGTTCCCCGTCGAATATGCGCCCCAGCACTCTGCATTTGCCGCGCGGTAACTGGGCTACGGTGTTCGAGTGCCTGTGCGCGCATTTTCCGGCGATTACCGCGCAGGTCTGGCAGGAACGGATTGCCCGTGGCCGGGTGCTGGACGCGCAGGGTCAGCCGTTCGATATGGCCTCGGCTTACCGTGAAGGGCTCAAGGTGCATTACTTTCGTGAGGTGCCGGTGGAGACGCCGATTCCTTTCGAAGAAACCGTGCTGCATGTCGATGAACACTTGCTGGTGGCGGATAAACCGCATTTTCTGCCGGTGATGCCCGCCGGCGAATACGTCGAGCAGACGTTACAGGCGCGCCTGGCCAAGCGCCTGGGCAATGCCGACCTGGTGCCGCTGCACCGGATTGATCGGCACACCGCCGGCCTGGTGCTGTTTTCCACCAACCGCGCCAGTCGGGGCCAATACCAGGCGCTGTTTCGCCTGCGGCAGATGGACAAGTGCTACGAAGCGTTGGCAGCGGCCCTGCCAGAACTGGACTTTCCGTTGCTGCGGGCGACGCGCCTGGAGGGCGCCGAGCCGTTCTTTCGCATGCAGGAAGTGGCCGGTGAGGCCAATACGCACACCCGTATCGAAGTCGCCCAGCGCCTGGGCGAGCACTGGTTGTACCGGCTGTATCCGGTGACCGGGAAAAAGCATCAGCTGCGCGTGCACCTGGCTGCGCTGGGCGCGCCGATCCTCAATGATCCGTTCTATCCCGAGGTCACGGACGCGCCTGATGCACCGGACGACTACAGCAAGCCGCTCAAGTTACTGGCTCGGGGGCTGAGCTTTATCGATCCGCTAAGCGGTCAGCCGCGTAGCTTCGCAAGCCAGCTCAGTCTGCTCTAGCTTTGCGGTTCTTTGGCCGCTGCTTGCCAGAGCACTTCAGCTATCCCTTGGCGCTTGGCGATCAGTCGTGCGGCGACAAACAGCAGGTCGGACAGGCGGTTGACGTAGGCCAGGCCGACGCCGCGAATTGGCTCAACCGCATTCAGGTGCTGACAGCGGCGCTCGGCACTGCGCGCCAGGCTGCGGCACACGTGAGCCTGAGCGATCAGGTGTGAACCGCCGGGCAGAATGAAATTCTCCAGCGGGCCGACTTCTTCGTTCCAGCGATCAATGGCCGCTTCCAGGCGCTCGATTTCCGGTGCCTGCAGGGCTTGATAGTCCGGCATCGCCAGCTCGCCACCAAGGTCGAACAGGCGGTGCTGGCAAGGTGCGAGCACCTCGATGATTTCACTCAGCCCCGGACACTTGGCCTGCTGCTCGGCCAGTTCGGCCAGTAGCAGGCCGATGTGGCTGTTGAGGGTGTCCACTTCGCCCATGGCATCCACCCGTGGGTGGTCCTTGGTCACGCGGCGGCCATCGGCCAGGCCGGTTTCGCCGGCGTCGCCGGTGCGGGTGTAAATTTTCGAGAGGCGATAACCCATATTCAGAGACCTGTGTCGGTGTGGCTGGTGGCGAGTGGCAGGCGCAGGGTGAAACAGGTGCCCTGGCCGGGCTTGGACTGCACTTCCATCTGCCCTTTGTGGTTGTTGGTGATGATGAAGTAGGACACCGACAGGCCGAGCCCGGTGCCCTGGCCGACCTCCTTGGTGGTGAAGAACGGCTCGAAGATGCGCTTGCGCACCCGTTCGGACATGCCCACACCGTTGTCTTCCACCTGGATTTCCGCCCAGGGTGGCGCCAGGCGTAGGCGCAGGGTGATCTGCCCGGGTTGGCGATTGTCGCTGCGTTGGTGAATGGCCTGGGCGGCATTCTTCAACAGGTTGAGCAGCACCTGCTCCAGCTCGTTGGCGGTGGCCGGCACGGTGGGCAGGTTGTCGGTAAAGTCGCGCTGAATGTTCAGGCTCTTGAAGTCGAAGCTGTCGGTCAGGTCGAAGTCGTTGCTGGCAATTTCCACCGCCTGATCGATCAGCGCCGGCAGGTTGCAGGGGGCCAGTTGACGGTCACTGCGTCGGCTGAAATTGAGCATGTGGCTGACGATTTTCGCCGCACGGTTGCCGGCCTGCTGGATGCCGTCGAGCAGGCGCGGAATTTCCCGGGCATTGAGGTAGCGGTTGATGGCTTCCAGGCAGATGCCAGCCTGTTCGGCTTGCTCGCGGTTCTTGTCCAGCTCGGTCGACAGGCGCCGACGAATGTTCTGCACGTTGTGCAGGATGGCCCCCAGCGGGTTGTTGATCTCATGCGCCATGCCGGCGGCCAGGCCACCGACCGAGAGCATTTTTTCCGACTGCACCATCATCTCTTCCAGATTCAGGCGCTGGGTGATGTCGTCGATACGGATCACCACGCCGCGTCCGCTGCCGCCGCTCAATGGGTAGAAGGTCAGGGCAAAGTGACGGGGCTGTTCATTGCTACCCCAGGTGACCCGCTCGATCTTCTCCACCTGATGCTGTTCAACGGTGCGCTTGAGTTGTGGCAGGAACGGCTTGAGTGGCTCGAAGGCGAGAAAGATCGGCTGGTTCAGCGCTTCGTCCAGGCGCGTGCCGGAGAGGCTGCTGGCTTCCTGGTTCCACTGTGTGACGTATAGCTGTTCATCGAGGGCTATCAGCGCTGAGGGCATGGAGTCGATGATGCTGTTGAGGTAGTTCTGAAAACCGGTGAGCTTTTTCTCGATCTTGCTGCGCACCTGCACTTCCAGTTCCAGCTTGCGGTTGGAGTGACGGGTTTCCTCGGCCAGGTGCTGGGCCTGGTCGAAGGCCTCCTGTGCGTCGTCGCGGGCGCGCTTGAGTTGCTGCTCACGGGCCTCAATGCGGATCAGCATGGTGTTGAAGGCATCGGCCAGGCTGCCGATCTCGTCGGCGTTGCCGCGGCGGGCGCGCAAGGCGTAGTTCTCTTCACGGGTGACCTGGCGCGAGAGTTCTTCCAGGCGGCGGATCGGGCGGGTGATCAGACGCCGCACCTGGCGCGAGACGATCAGCCAGAGCAGTACGCTGAGGGCGAGAATCACCCCGCTGGCCGTCAGGGTGCCGGTGTAGAACACGCCTGGCAGCTCGCTGGAGGCCACCAGCAGCAGGTGCCCCGGTTGGCCCGTGGTCTGCGGCAACTCGACCAACTGGTTGATGCGAAACTCATGATGGCGCCAGGACTCCACCTCTTCGATACGCTGCGGCAGGCGCAGCTTGTCGCCGCGTTGCAGCTGCGCCAGGCTTTGCCCATTGCCGTCGTAGATCACTGCGGCGCGCAGAGGGGCGTAGTCATCCAGGCGTTTGAGCAGGGCCTCTGCCGCTGTCGGTGAGCTGAGGGCCTGTTTGCTCAGGGGCGGGCTGGCTATCAGCCGGCCGAGGGTGTGCAGGGCTTGCGGGGCGACGCTTTCCTGGGAGATCCAGTAGGCGGCGCTGATAAAGGCCAGGTTGGCCACCAGCAGTACGGTGGCCAGCAGGGCCAGCAGGGCGACCAGCAGTTTGCGGCCAACCGGGAGGTTCTCAAGACGCTGACGCAGGGGCATGGTGGGGCGGGTCTGGTGGTGAACGTTGCAGGCAGGTTAGGGGCTGTTGCGGTGTGCGTGCAAGCGAGGAAGTCTCAACCAGCTTCAGTGGATGGGTAAGGCACGACTGCTGAGATGGGCCAGCAGTTGCGTGTGCAGGGCGTACAGGTGCGGCAGGTGCAGTTGATGACGTTGTGCGGCCTGACAGGCATAACCCAGCAGGTAGGCGATTTCCGTACGACGGCCCTGGCGGACATCCTGGTGCATGGAGGAGTAGTTCAGGGCGGTGGCCTGGATCACCCGCAGCACATCGTCATGCAGGCCTTCGGCGGCGTGGCTGTGGCCGCAGTGTTGCAGCAGTTCGACCAGTTCGCTGCTCAGGCAGGCAAGCTGCGCGGGGTGCTCGCGCAATTCGCCATTGCGGCAGTCGTGCAACACCGTCAGTGGGTTGATCGCACAGTTCAACGCCAGTTTGCGCCACAGCCGGCTGAGGATATCCAGGCTCCAGTCGTGGGCGATGCCGGCCTTGTGCAGGTCTTCCAGCCAGGCCGGCGGTTGTATGTTCTGTGGGTCGCCGAGCCAGGTATGGCCGTGGCCGGCAAACACCACCTGAAAGTCGGCCTGGCGAAAGGCGCCTTCGGTGCTGGAGGCGAAGATGCAACGTGCCTGGGGCGCAGCACGGGCGACTTCGTCCTGACTGCCCAGGCCATTCTGCAGCAGCAGAATGTCGGCGCCAGGCGCCAGGCGATGGGCCAGCTGCGCCACGGCGGGCGCCGCGTCATAGGCTTTGCAGGCCAACAGCAGGCGCTGGATTGGTTGTGTATCCGCCACGGTCTGGGCAGCAATCGGGTAGCGCTGTGTCTGGCCTTGCTCGATCAAGGTCAGGCCGCCAGCCTGCTGGTAGCTGTGCAGGCGCGCCGAGTCGCGTAGAAGCAGTTGTACCGGCACGCCGGCGCGCGCCAGGCGCGTTGCCCATAGAGTGCCGAGGCTGCCGGCGCCAAGGATATGCCACATGTTGGGTGCGGCTTATTGCGGCAAGGACAGGCGCAGGGCGGTGACCAGTCCGGTGCTGTGTGATTCGGGCAGTATCCTGGCGGCGTGGCCGGTGATCTGGTCCGGGGTGATGGGCAGGCCTTTGGCATCCAGCCCCACCAGGCTGATACCGGCCTTGAGACTGATAAACCCTTCGCTGGTCTTGAACGCCTTGAGGTTGACGCCTTCGTGCAGGCGCTTGAAGCTGCTGGGCGAGCATTCGTGCAGATCGGTCAGCAGGGTAATCAGGCCGAAATGGCTTTCATCCAGGCGCACCAGCACATCCAGTGGGCGCACCAGCTGCTGCAGGCGCCGTGCCACGCCGGTAAGCAGCTCGTTGTAGAAGGCATCGCCGTATTGCTGGTGCAGCTCGGGCATGTCCTGTAGACCGATCAGCAGGTAGCACAGCGCGCCGCCACGGGATTCGACCTGGCGCAGGCTGTCGAGCATTTTCTGGTGCAGGTAACGGTTGTTGCCCAGGCCGGTGAGCGGGTCGATCAGGTTGCGCTGTTCCAGGCTGGCAATGTTTTCGGTAAGCAGGCGGTTTTCCTGCAGCAGGCGCTGCAAGGTGTTGCACAGGCGGTCGGCGGCGTAGACCCGCGGCACCAACTGCTCGTTCATCGCGGACTTGCTGATGAAGTCATCGACACCGCTGTCGAAGGCTTCCCCCAGGACGTTTTCGCCTTCCTTGCCGGTGAGCAGGATGACGTAGGTGTAGTGGTGGGCCATTTCGTCGAACTGGCGCACTTGTACGGTCAGTTCCAGGCCGTTCATTTCCGGCATCAGCCAGTCGGCCAGAAGCACGCTGGCCGGACGCTGCTCAAGCAGCTTGATGGCTTCAGCCGCACTGCTGGCAAAACGTAAGTCCTGATAACCCGCCTGGCTGAGGGCGCGCCCAATCATGGCGCTGGAGAACTTGGCGTCATCGACGACCAAAATGCTCAGGTGGGGGTTAGGCATGGGGCAGGCTCGCTAGGGGGAAATCACATGGGCCCGATACTTCGCCGGGCAGTGTTTGTTGCTACCGCTATATAATGGCCGGGTTTTTTTATCGTCAAGCCAGGCGTGTCCCATTCGTGATGCAGGGCGCGCCGTCTATCTGGAGCAAACCCATGCCTTCGTTCGACGTGGTGTCCGAGCTGGACAAACATGAAGTTACCAATGCCATCGACAACGCCGTCAAAGAGCTGGAACGTCGCTATGACCTGCGCGGTAAAGGTAGCTTTGAGCTGAAAGAGCTGACTGTCAACCTGACAGCCGATGCGGATTTTCAGTTGGAACAGATGATCGAGATTCTCAAGCTGGCCCTGGTCAAACGCAAGATCGATGTGCAGTGTCTGGAGTTCAAGGACGCCTATCCGTCGGGCAAGAGCGTCAAGCAGGAAGTGATTCTGCGCGAGGGTATCGAGAAGGAGCTGGCGAAGAAGATCGTCGCCCATATCAAGGACAGCAAGCTCAAGGTGCAGGCCGCCATTCAGGGCGAGCAGGTACGTGTCACCGGCAAGAAACGCGATGACCTGCAGGAGGCTATCGCCGCCCTGCGCGCCAAGGAATTTGGTATGCCACTGCAGTTCAATAACTTTCGCGATTGAACCTTTGCCGCGTTGTAGCGTCGCAAACAGCTCTATCCATCTGACCGCCATGGCTTGCCATGGCGGTTGCGTTTTATGCACAGGAAATAGGAGTCGTCCATGGAGATGAATATCGAGCAATTGGTCAAAGTATCGGAGGCTTGGTTGCCTGTGGTGCTGGAATACAGCGGCAAGCTGACCCTGGCCTTGATCACCTTGCTGATCGGCTGGTGGCTGATCAGCAAAGTCACCGGCAGCATCGGCCGTTTGCTCAATATGCGTCAGGTCGATCGGGCGCTGAGCAGCTTTATTGGCAGCCTGGTGAGTATTGTGCTCAAGGTGCTGCTGCTGATCAGCGTGGCGTCGATGATCGGCGTGGAAACTACGTCCTTTATTGCCATGATCGGTGCGGCCGGTCTGGCGATTGGTCTGGCCTTGCAGGGTAGCCTGGCAAACTTTGCCGGCGGTGTGCTGATCATGCTGTTCCGGCCGTTCCGGGCCGGCGACTGGATTGAGGCGCAGGGCGTTTCGGGCAGTGTCGACAGCATCCAGATTTTCCATACCACGCTGAAAACCGCGGACAACAAGGTGGTGATCGTGCCCAACGGCAGCCTGTCCAACGGCCATATCACCAACTATTCGCGCGAATCCACGCGGCGAGTGGATATCAACCTGGGTATCGATTATTCAAGCGATATCAAGCAAGCCCGCGAAGTGTTGTTGGATATCGCCAAGGACCCACGGGTGCGCCAGGATCCGGCTCCGGTGGTATTTGTGACCGGCTTGGGTGATAGCGCGATCAACCTGTCACTGCGCATCTGGGTGGCGACGCCGGATTTCTGGCCAGTCACTTTTGCTTTTACCGAACAGGCCAAGGAGCGTCTGAGCGAAGCCGGTATTGGTATCCCGTTTCCGCAGCGGGTGGTGCATTTGGTGCAGCAACCCACTGCGTGACGGTGTGCCGGGTTAGCGGCGAGTGGCGTTATAGAGGGTCTTGAAGGTGCGGCCCATCGCCAGTTGGTAGTGGCCGATCAGGCTTTGCCAATCGGCCTGATCCCATGGCGAATGGCGCCGCAATTGCAGCATGTCGTGCAACGCGGCTTGTTTGCTGGTCAGGCGGCGGCGTGACTTCTCAATATCCAGTAAGGCGATTTCGCACGATGGTGGCGTATCCGCAGTCTGGATACGTACAAAGATATGTTTGGCATACATGCAGCCATGTTGCTGGCGGGCTTTGTGCAAATTGGCCAGGCTTTGCGCGACTTGCTGCAGCAGTTGCTGGTGCAGGGTAGTGTCTAGCGTCCCGCGAGCATGATGCTCATACCATTCATCAAGGGGCTGAAAGCCTTCCAGGGCTTTGGTCACCAGCATGGCACGCCAGCCTTCGCGGTTACGCTCGGCGGCGCAGTAAACGATCTCGGGTACTGCCACACCGGCCCTGAGTGCGCTGAGCAGCGCGTCGCGCTCACGCAGTACCGTCGGCCTCCCCCAAGGGTGAAGCAAGCTGCGGTAAGTGTGCCCGGTTTGCTTTTTGGCGTAGAGCAACTGACCTAGCAGGGTGAGGCGTTGAACACCGCTATAACCACCGCGGCGCTCGTTGGGCTTCTCGACCCATTCACCCTGGGTTTGCCACCAGCTGTCAAAGCTGGGGTAGCGGGTGAGGCGGTTGGCGTTACTGAATGCTACGGTCATGACCTGCCCTCTTGTTGTTAGCAGGGTAGAGCAAGACTCTTGCCAGTTAATGCTGTCAGTGCTGTTTGGTGGCGTTAGTTACGCTTAATTCGCTGGTTTGCAGCCGTTCCCGGCGCCATTGCAGGATGATCAGCAGCAGAGTCGGAATACCCAGCAGTGCAGTGGCCAGGAAGAACTGGGCATAACCGAGCTTCTCCACCATCACCCCGGAGTAGCCACCGATCAGGCGCGGCAGCAGCAGCATGATCGAGCTGAGCAGGGCGTACTGGGTGGCGGAGAATTTCAGGTTGGTCAGGCTCGACAGGTAGGCGACGAATGCCGCAGTGGCCAGGCCAGCGCTGAAATTGTCAGCCGAGATGGTGAGGATCAGCATCTGCAGATCTGCGCCCATGCCGGCGAGCATGAGGAACAGCAGGTTGGTCGCGGCTGACGCTGCGCCGCCGATAAACAGGATCGGCAGAATGCCGAAACGCACGATCAGCAAACCGCCGAAGCCTGCACCAATCAGGGTCATGACCAGGCCGAAGAGCTTGCTGACGCTGGCGATCTGATCCTTGGTGAAGCCCTGGTCGATGTAGAACACGTTGGCCATTACGCCCATCACCGTGTCCGACATGCGGTAGGTGGCAATCAGCCCCAGCAGCAGAAAGGCTTGCCAGCGGTAACGCAGAATAAAGTCATTCACCGGCGTCAGTACAGGCGCCAGGCCACGGCGTCCCATGGACGACAGGCACATGGCAGTCAGGATGGTGTAGAGCAGGGCACGCAGGAAGGCGCGATCTTCCAGCAGCAGGTCGAGCAGGCTGGCCTCGCCGTTGACTAGGCTGGCGAAGTCGGTGTTGTAGAACTGGGTAAACATCGCCGGTACGGACACCAGCAACACGATCAGCACCAGCACAGAGGCAATCTGATGGCTGAAACCGTAACGTGCGGCAGCCAACTGGGTGCGCAGCGGCACATCAGGTTCGCGCATCCACAGGCTGGTGAGCAGACCGGGCAGCATCAGCAGGGCGAACAGCAGGTAGGTGCCGGCCCAGGCGCCATGTTGATAGAGCAACGCGGTGGAGCCAAAGCCTTCGGCGAAGTACAGCGCGCCGGCGGTGGCCAGCAGGGCGGCGACCCGGTAGCCAGCCATGTAGCTGGCGGCCAGTGCGGCCTGGCGCGTGTCATCGACGATTTCCAGGCGGTAGGCATCGACGGCGATGTCCTGGGTGGCAGAGGCGAAGGCCACCAGCACGGCCAGGGAAATCAGCCAGGTCAGATGGGTTTGCGGGTCGCACAGGGCCATGCCAGCCAGGCCGATGGCAATCAGTACCTGCGACAGCACCAGCCAGGAGCGGCGCCGGCCGAGTTTACCGAGCAGCGGCAGGCGCCATTGGTCGAGCAGTGGCGACCAAACCCATTTGAAGGCGTAAGCCAGGCCGATCAGGCTGGCAAAGCCAATGGTTTCACGGGCCACACCGGCTTCACGGAGCCAGACCGAGAGGGTGGAGAACACCAGCATATAAGGCAGGCCGGCGGCGAACCCCAGCAGCAGCAGCACCAGTGTCGAGGGGCTTGAGTAGGCAGCAATGGCATCGCGCCAGCTTTTACGGGGCATTGAAGGGGTATCAGCCTGAGTTTGACCTAATAAAGGGCGCACTCTAACCGCTGTGCTCCATTGGGCGCCAGCCGTAGCGCAGCATATCCACCCGATCGTTGTGGATTGGCACGCCTTCGTCACGCAGGCGGCTGCGCTGTTCATCCCCACTCGGGCTGCCCGCAGGCAGGCTGATGCGTCCGCCGGCGGCAATCACCCGATGCCAGGGTAGGGTGCTGCCGTCCGGCAGTTGGCTGAGGGTGCGCCCGACCCAGCGCGCGGCGCGGCCTAAGCCTGCGTATGCAGCCAGTTGACCGTAACTCACCACGCAGCCGGCTGGTATCTGCGCCAGCAGCGCATAAAGTGCCGTGCGGCGCTCGGCCTGGCTTGCTGTCGGCAGGGCCGAGCCGGCATGCTTGTTTCCCTGTTCTGGCTGGTTGGTTGGCGCTTCCATCATGTTGCTACGTATCCTGTTGTTCTTGCTAATTGCTGCTGTTGGTGCGCCGGTCTGGGCGGATACGGTGTGGTTGAACAACGGTGATCGGCTGACCGGTGAGATCATCTTGCTCGATGGCGGCAAGCTGGCGCTGAAAACCAAGTACGCCGGGCAGGTGCTGATCGCTTGGAAGGATATCGACACCCTGCGCTCCGATAAACCTCTGCTTGTGCGCCGCGAGGGCTTCGACAGTGAACACAGCAAACAGTTGGAGGCGGCCGGCAAGGGCATGGTGCGCATGGTCAATGCCAGTACCCAGACCATTCCGCTGGCCAGTATCAATCGTTTGATTCCGCCGCGTCCTGTGCTGCGTGATCGGGTCTGGGAGGGCAACCTGGATGCCAAGCTGGACATGAAGCGCGATGACAGCGAAACCGACGAATGGAAGCTCAAAGGCAATACTCGCGTCGAGCATGGTCGTTGGCGTCATGTGCTTAGCAGCGAGCTGGAGCGCAAGGTCAAGAATGATGTGAAAACCGCGGATAACTGGCAGCTGGAATACGATCTCGACCGCTTTATGACCGATCACTGGTTCTGGCGGGTTGGTGCAGAGCATGACGAGGATGAGTTTGCCTTTTTTACCCACCAGCGCAGCATCGGCACCGGGCCCGGTTACCGCTTCTGGGATAACGAGCTGGGCCGTTTTGACATGATTGTTCAGCTCAATCGTCTGCAACTGCGTAGCAGCGATGCCGAGCTGGATTTCAATACCTATTCGCTGGAGTGGGATTACAAGCGGCTGCTCTGGGGTACGCGGCTCGAGTTGTACAGCAATGCCGAATTGCAGGTGCCGGAGATCGAGCAGGTCGACTACGTGCTCGACGGTGAGGTGGGCCTGCGTTACCGCCTGAATGACTGGGCGCGGCTGTCGCTGCTCTACGAGCTGGACATGGCGCGCGGGCTAGGCCAGACCAGCAGCGAGCGGCGCTACCTGCTGGGAGTTGGCGTGGGCTGGTAGCATCCGCCACGGGAAAAGCTGAACTCGCAGTGATTCTGTCGGTCAGTGCTTGCTCTGGCGTCGTGCATACGGATAATGCGCGGCCTTCCGTGAACCCGAGACAGACAAGCCTTACCTATGTTTTCCAGAACTCTGCTGTGCCTGGCCCTTTGTGCGACTGCAACCTCCGTGCTGGCGGATACCGTCTGGCTGAAGAACGGCGATCGCCTGAGCGGCAAGATCAAGTTCTTCGACGGCGGCAAGTTGCTGCTGGAAACCGACTACGGCGGTGCCATCGCCTTGGACTGGAACAAGATCGCGACCCTGGAGAGCGACCAGGAACTGCTGGTCAAGGAAAGTGCCGTCGGTGGTGAGCGGGCCAAAGCCCTGCAACCGGCCGAACCTGGCAAAGTCACCCTGGCCAATGGCGAGGCGCCGAAAACCGTCGAGCTGACCAGCATTCAGCAGATTCTCAAACCCAAGCCGCTGATCGAGGACTTTGTCTGGAAGGGCAATATCGATGCCGCGTTGGACTACAAACGCGCTGAGCGCGACACCGACGATTACGACGTGCGCCTGAAGACTCAGGCCCGGCATGGACTGTGGCGGCACAATGGACAAGCCGAGTACAACCGCGAGCTTCGCGATGATGTACTGAGTACCGATAACTGGGGCGTGGAATATGCCCTGGACCGTTTCCTGACGGAGCACTGGTTCTGGCAGGGGCGCTTGGAGTACAAGCGTGACCGCATCGAAGACCTGCGCCGCCAGCGCACCGTGGGTACTGGTCCGGGCTATCAGTTCTGGGATAACGAGCTGGGTGCCTTCTCCGTGGCCGGGCTGCTCAACCGCACCGACTACGAATATGCCAATGGCGAGAACGACAACTTCTATGCCGTCAGCATGAAGTGGGACTACAACCGTTACCTGATCGGTAAGAGTGTCGAGCTTTTCAGTGATGGCGAAGTGGGCAAGCCGCTGGCCAATGCTGCCGACTACACCCTGGATGCCGCCGTGGGCCTGCGCTACAAACTGACCGACTGGGCCTCGTTGAATATGAAGGCCGAGAAGGACTTGGTCAGCGGTTCGGAAGGTGAGCTGGACGAAACCCGTTACAGCCTGGGTTTCGGCGTGGGTTGGTAAGGTCTTTGTCGTATAAAAAAGCCCCGCGTTTGCGGGGCTTTTTTTGCGGAGTGCTCGATCTAGCGGATTACAACCGCAGACCGCCATCCAGCTCCAGAACGCGACCGGTGTAATAGTCGTTTTCCAGGATATAGGCCACCGAGTGAGCGATCTCGGCCGGTTTGCCCATGCGGCGCAGTGGGATGACCGACGTCATGCGCTCCAGTGCTTCCGGCTTCATGCTGGCGACCATTTCGGTTTCGATAAAGCCCGGTGCTACACCGGCGACACGGATGCCGTAACGCGCCAGCTCCTTGGCCCAGACCACGGTGTCAGCGGCTACACCGGCCTTGGCGGCGGAGTAGTTGGCCTGACCGATGTTGCCGGCACGGGAGATCGAGGAGATGTTGATGATCGCGCCTTCGTTCTTCAGTTCGATCATCTTCGCCGCCACTTCACGGGTGCAGAGGAACACGCCGGTCAGGTTGACGTCGATTACCGATTGCCACTGGGCCAGGCTCAGCTTGGTGATTTCGCCATCCTTGACCTTGATGGTCAGGCCGTCGCGCAGGATGCCGGCGTTGTTGACCAGGCCATTGATCGCGCCGAAGTCTTCGGCCACCTGGGCCACGGTCTGGGTCACTTGTTCTTCATTGGCAACGTTGCACAGGTAAGAGCGCGCTTCCACGCCCAGCGCCTTGCAGGCGGCTACGGCTTCGTCGAGTTTTTCCTGGTTCAGGTCGACCAGTGCCAGCTTGGCGCCTTTTTCCGCCAGGTATTCGGCCATGGCGCGACCCAGGCCCTGACAGCCGCCAGTGATGATGATGACTTTGTCTTTAAGTTGCATCGCGTGTCCCCTCAAATGGTGTCGTGTGGCCTCGCCGGCGGTTAATCTAGGCGCCTCCCGTTCTGTGACGGAATCTATGCAAGGAGTCATAAGGTGAGCGTGAAAGCCGGCAAGCATGCCCGAGAATTGCTGCTCAAGGAATACCGGGGCGTGCTCAGCACCCATTCCAAGGCCATGCCGGGTTTCCCTTTCGGATCAGTGGTGCCCTATTGCCTGGATACTGAGGGTTATCCGCTGATCCTGATCAGCCGCATTGCCCAGCACACCCATAACCTCAAGCAGGATGGTAAGTGCTCGTTGCTGGTGGGCGAGCGTGGAGCGGAAGATGTGCAGGCGGTCGGCCGCCTTACTGTGCTCGCGCAAGCACGACAATTGGATGACGAGGCGCAGATTGCAGCGGCGGCGCAGCGCTATTACCGCTATTTCCCCGATTCGCGCGGCTATCACCAGGCCCATGACTTCGACTTCTGGGTGCTTGCGCCGGTGCGCTGGCGCTATATCGGCGGTTTTGGCGCGATTCACTGGCTGGATCAGGTGGCGCTGGCCAATCCCTTTGCCGGTGACAGCGAAATCAGCATGCTCGAGCATATGAACAGCGATCATGCCAAGGCCATCGCTCACTATGTCGAGCTGGCCGGTCTGCCTCGTCATGCGCAGGCGGAGATGGTCGGTATCGACAGTGAAGGTTTCCATCTGCGTATCGGCCAGAGTCTGTATTGGCTGGCCTTTCCAACATCCTGTAACAGTCCGCTTGAAGTGCGCCAGGCCTTGGTGGCGCTGGCCCGCGCCGAGGTCTGGCCGACCGACGGTCAGGCTTCAGCTTGAATTCAGCCCGACACCCCATACTTCTTGCTTACTGGAAGCTGATCTTCCGTTAAGGACCCTGTGATGCGCGCGTTTCTGTTTTTGTTTCTGCTGTTCCCGATCATCGAGCTGGCGCTGTTGATTCAGGTGGGCAGCGCCATCGGCGTGTTGCCGACCCTGCTGCTGGTCATCGGTACGGCCATTCTCGGCAGCATCCTGCTGCGTGTAGCCGGTGTTGCCACAGCCTGGCGCGCGCGGGAAAAGCTGGCCCGTGGCGAGCTGCCCGAGCAGGAAATGCTCGAAGGCCTGCTCATCGCCGTTGGCGGCGGGTTGTTGCTGTTGCCTGGTTTTATCAGCGACATCTTCGGTGTGCTCTGCCTGATCCCCTTCACTCGCCGCTTGCTGGTGGGCCAGGTGCGCAAGCGCGCCGCCGAGCAGGCCATGCGTCAGCGTGCCTTCTATGACGACCAGGCCGCCCGTTCCGGGCAGACCCGCCCGCAGGTGCTGGAAGGCGAGTACGAGCGCCGCGACTGAGTCCGCTTGGCTGTGTTGCGGCTTGCCAGCAGACCGATCTGCCAGGCCGGTGAATCAATAAAAAATTCGCCGGTCGCCCTTGAAATCCTCTTGCACGCCCTTATGTAGCGGACACCGCAAGGTTTTCTGTCATTCAGACAGATCAGACTTCAGCGCTACGCCTGGCGCAGCGCTACCGGCTCCGCCGGACTTTGCTAACCCGCCGGTGACTGCACCGGCCGACAAACCACCTATTGGGAGAGATCGACAATGAAGCTTCGTCCTCTGCATGACCGCGTCGTAATCCGTCGCAGCGAAGAAGAAAAGAAAACCGCAGGCGGCATCGTGCTGCCAGGTTCCGCTGCCGAGAAGCCGAATCAGGGCGAGATCGTGGCGGTAGGTACCGGCCGCGTGCTGGACAACGGTGAAGTACGCGCCCTGAGCGTTAAAGTCGGCGACAAAGTGGTGTTTGGCCCTTACTCCGGCAGCAACACCATCAAGGTCGACGGTGAAGACCTGCTGGTGATGAGCGAGAGCGAAATCCTCGCTGTCGTTGAAGCTTGATTGCAGCGCTCCGTCGCTACGAATTCTGCTCTATCTGAACGAATCAAGGAATAATCATCATGGCTGCTAAAGAAGTTAAATTCGGCGATTCCGCCCGCAAGAAAATGCTCACTGGCGTCAACGTTCTGGCTGACGCAGTAAAAGCCACCCTCGGCCCGAAAGGCCGCAACGTGGTGATCGAGAAGAGCTACGGCGCTCCGCTGATCACCAAGGACGGCGTATCGGTTGCCAAAGAAATCGAGCTGAAAGACAAGTTCGAAAACATGGGCGCGCAGCTGGTCAAGGACGTTGCGTCCAAGGCCAACGACGCTGCTGGTGACGGCACCACCACCGCGACCGTTCTGGCTCAGGCCATCGTCAACGAAGGCCTGAAAGCCGTCGCTGCCGGCATGAACCCGATGGATCTGAAGCGTGGTATCGACAAAGCCACCATCGCCATCGTTAAAGAAATCAAAGCCCTGTCCAAGCCGTGCGCGGACACCAAGGCGATTGCCCAGGTTGGCACCATCTCCGCCAACTCCGACAGCTCCATCGGCGACATCATTGCTGAAGCCATGGAAAAAGTCGGTAAAGAAGGCGTGATCACCGTTGAAGAGGGCTCGGGCCTGGAAAACGAACTGTCCGTCGTAGAAGGCATGCAGTTCGACCGTGGCTACCTGTCGCCGTACTTCATCAACAAGCCGGACACCATGGTTGCCGAACTCGACGGCCCGCTGCTCCTGCTGGTCGACAAGAAAATCTCCAACATCCGTGAGCTGCTGCCAGTTCTGGAAGCTGTTGCCAAGTCCGGACGTCCGCTGCTGATCGTTGCCGAAGACGTTGAAGGCGAAGCTCTGGCAACGCTGGTGGTGAACAACATGCGTGGCATCGTCAAAGTCGCGGCCGTCAAGGCACCGGGCTTCGGCGACCGTCGCAAAGCCATGCTGCAGGACATCGCCATCCTGACCGGCGGTACCGTGATCTCCGAAGAAGTTGGCCTGAGCCTGGAGAGCGCGACCCTGGAGCACCTGGGTAACGCCAAGCGCGTGATCCTGAGCAAGGAAAACACCACCGTGATCGACGGTGCTGGTGCGCAGGTTGATATCGAAGCCCGCGTTGCGCAGATCCGCAAGCAGGTTGAAGACACCACTTCTGACTACGACAAAGAGAAGCTGCAAGAGCGTCTGGCCAAGCTGGCTGGCGGTGTTGCGGTAATCAAGGTCGGTGCTGGCACCGAAGTGGAAATGAAAGAGAAGAAAGCCCGCGTTGAAGACGCCCTGCACGCTACCCGTGCAGCCGTTGAAGAAGGCGTGGTGCCTGGCGGTGGCGTGGCGCTGGTGCGTTCGCTGCAAGCCATCAGCGAGCTGAAAGGCGACAACGCCGATCAGGACGTCGGTATTGCCCTGCTGCGCCGTGCTGTTGAAGCGCCGCTGCGTCAGATCGTATCCAACGCCGGTGGCGAGCCAAGCGTCGTGGTCGACAAGGTCAAGCAAGGTTCGGGCAACTACGGCTTCAACGCCGCTACCGACACCTACGGCGACATGATCGAGATGGGTATTCTCGACCCGGCCAAGGTCACCCGTACCGCGCTGCAGGCCGCTGCCTCCATCGCCAGCCTGATGATCACCACCGAAGCGATGATCGCCGAAGTGGCTGAAGACAAGCCGGCTGCTGGCGGTATGCCAGACATGGGCGGCATGGGTGGCATGGGCGGCATGATGTAAGCCAGCCCGGCTCCCAGCAGGCCATCGCCAGATGGCTTGTACGCTGTAAAGAAAACCCCGTGCCTGTCACGGGGTTTTCATTTTTCTCGGCTATAACAGTCCTGCACGGCAAAGCGGTACGCCAATTGCTTTGTGTGAAGCGCGCTCCCGGACTGGAGCCTGTCAATCCGCGCTGTGCTGCTGTTCAGCATTGCCGCTTCTTGTTTTGACCTCACCTGGATGTGTTCTACCACGCGGCCTGCGCTGTGCTGGTGGAGGGTTGGGCAGTCTTAGGCAGTTTTAAAACCACGGGTTCTAGCGCGTCCAATGCTGATGCAGTTGGGCAATAAAGTGACCGCAGGCTGTTACTGCAGGCCTGATTATCGGCCTGGCCAATCCTTGGTTGGTCTGGGGTTGAACCAATCTGCCAGGCCACGCTCGAAGGCTGGCTGTCGAGTGGTGTGTGAGGGGATTAGGACGATCCTGTAACGGGAAACAAACATAGCCGTCGGTCGCCAAGGGCGCTGCTGCGGTTGTCCATGATCTAGGGTAATTACACGGCGTTTGGCAGCGCTATCAAGAGGTTGCAGTGATGAAGCTAGAAATCGCACGAGGTTTGTTTCTGGTGACCGCGCTTAGCGTGGCCTCGCTCGCGGCGGCAGCCTGGCAGGAAGCCGGCCCCCAGGTCATCACCCTCAATGAGCGCGGCTACTGCCCGTTGCCCCCGCAGGCGCGAGCGGCCGAGGCAGTACGTCCGGATCAGGACCTGCTGCTGTTTATGTTCAGCCTGTCCCAGGGTGTGCGTTCGCAGGGCTAGACCCCTTGCTGCCCCGTATACAGGTAGAAAAAAGCCCGGCTTAGTGCCGGGCTTTTTGTTGTGCGCATCCTTGCGCAGCGGTGCGTTCTATCCGTGGGCCTTGGTGGCTGTGGCTGGCGCATCAGGCTGCGCCAGCAGGCTGTACACGCAGGGCAGTACGAACAGGGTGAACAGGGTGCCAATCGACATGCCGGTGGCAATCACCAGGCCGATGTCGAAGCGGCTCACCGCACCCGCGCCGCTGGCCAGAATCAACGGCACCATGCCGAACACCATGGCGGCGGTGGTCATCAGCACCGGACGTAGACGAATCGCTGCCGCTTCTTCGACCGCTGCACGGCGCGACAGGCCTTTTTCATGGCGCAACTGGTTGGCAAACTCGACGATCAGGATGCCGTGCTTGGTGATCAGGCCGATCAGTGTCACCAGGCCCACCTGGGTGTAGATGTTCATGCTCGACAGGCCAAGGAACAGCGGAATCAGTGCACCACAGATCGACAGCGGCACCGTGACCATGATCACCAGCGGGTCACGGAAACTCTCGAACTGCGCCGCCAGCACCAGGAAGATCAATGCCAGGGCCAGGCCGAAGGTGATGTACAGGGCGTTGCCTTCCTGCACCAGCTGGCGTGATGCGCCGGCAAAGTCATAGGAAAAACCAGCAGGCGCTTCTTCCTGCATGATCTGCGTTACCGTCTCGATGGCTTCGCCCATGCTGACAATCGGCACGCCCTGGATGATCGCCGAGTTGAGCTGCTGGAACTGATTGAGCTGGGTAGGGCGCGCGCGGTCACTGACCTTGACCAGGGTCGACAGCGCCAGCATCGCACCGCTTTCGCTCTTCACGTAGTAGCTGTTCAGCCAACCCGGATTATCGCGGTAGGCGCGCTCGACCTGGGCGATTACCTTGTAGCTACGGCCGTCGATGGTGAAGCGGTTGATTTCACCTTCGCCGAGCAGGCTGGCCAGGGTCAGACCGAGGTCTTCCATGGACACGCCCATCTGCGCGGCTTTCTCGCGGTCGATTTCCACCACCACTTCCGGTTTGTCGAAGGCCAGGTCAACGTCGAGGAAGGCAAACTTGCCGGATTCCACCGCGCGCTGCTTGACCCGTTCAGCCACCTGCAGCAGCGACTGGTAGTCGTTCGGCGTGTTGATCACGAACTGGAACGGCAGGCCTTCGCCAGTGCCCGGCAGCGACGGCAGGTTGAAACCGAAGATCTGCAGGCCGGCAATCTGCGAAAGACGCCCTTGCACCTCGGGGAGGATCTCCATCTGCGTGCGCTCGCGTTCGTTCCACGGCGTCATCAGGAAGCCGCCAATACCCGATTGCACACCGTTGAAGCCGTTGATCTGGAACGAGGAGTAGTACTCGGGAAACTCCTTGAAGATGCTCACGAACTCGTCGGTGTACTTGTTCAGGTACTCCAGGTTGGTCGGTTGCGGGGCGTTGGCGATCATGAAAATGATGCCTTGATCCTCTTCCGGGGCCAGCTCGCTCTTGGTGAATTTGAGCAGCACCGGAATCAGGCACATGACGATCAGCGCAAACACCAGCACCACCGGGCGGGTGTCCAGGGTGCCGTGCAGGGCGCGCTGATAGCGGCGCTTGAGGCCGTCGAAGATCTGATCGAGCTTGTGTGCCAGGCCCGATGGATTCTCTTCGTGACGCAGCAGCTTGGCGCACATCATCGGTGACAGGGTCAGGGCGACGATACCGGAGATGATCACCGCGCCGGCCAGGGTCAGGGCGAATTCCTTGAACAAGGCACCAGTGAGGCCTTCGAGGAAACCGATAGGCGCGTATACCGCCGCCAGGGTGACGGTCATCGACACCACCGGCACGGCGATTTCCCGCGCGCCCTCGATGGCCGCATCGAAGGGTGTTTTGCCTTCCTCGATATGCCGGTGGATGTTTTCCACCACGACGATGGCGTCGTCCACCACCAGGCCGATCGCCAACACCATCGCCAGCAGGGTCAGCAGGTTGATCGAGTAGCCCATCAGCTGCATAAAGAACAGCACGCCGATCATCGACAGTGGAATGGTGATCACTGGGATCAGCACCGAGCGGAAGGCGCCGAGGAACAGGAACACCACCACAATGACGATCAGCACCGCTTCGCCGAGGGTCTTCACCACTTCGTCGATGGAGGCCTGGATGAACAGCGTGGCGTCATAGGCTATGGAGACTTTCAGGTTCGGCGGCAGCTGCGCTTCCAGGTCAGGCATGACCTTGCGCACCTCCTTGATCACGTCCAGCGGGTTGGCACCTGGCGTGCCCTTGATGGCGATGTACACCGACGGGGTGCCGTCGAAGGAACTGATCGCATCGTAGCTTTCCGCGCCCATTTCCACCCGCGCCACATCGCGGATCAGCACGCGGCTGTCGCCCACGGTCTTCAGCGGGATGGCGGCAAAGGCCTCGGCGGATTTCAGGTCGGTTTCGGCGTTGATGCTGGTGACCACGTACTCGCCTTTCACTTCACCGGCTGCGGCGAGGAAGTTGTACTTGCGCACGGCGTCGTTGACGTCGCTGGCGGTCACGCTGTAAGCCGCCATCTTCACCGGGTCGAGCCACAGGCGCATGGCAAACACCTGATTACCGAGAATCTCCGCTTCGGCCATGCCCGGCAGGGTGGCCAGCTTGGGCTGGATGACCCTTGAGAGGTAGTCGGTGATCTGCGGGTTGCTCAGCTCCTGGCTGTAGAAGCTGATGTACATCAGTGCCGTGGAGTCGGCCGCTTCCTTGCTCAGCACCGGGTCTTCGGCGTTCTGCGGCAGCTGGTTCTTCACCTCGTTGGCCTTGGCCAGCAGCTCGGTGAACAGGCGGTCGCTGTTGGCGCCGATGCGCGCATAGATCGAGATGATCGACACGTTCTGCCGGCTCACCGAGGTCATGTAGTCAATGCCGTCGGCGCTCGCCAGGCTCTGCTGCAGCGGCTGGGTGATATAGCCCTGGATAGTCTCGGCATTGGCCCCGGGGTAAGCCGTGGTCACCGTGATCAGGGCGCTTTCCATCTGTGGGTACTGGCGGATGGTCAGTTTGCTGAATGCCTGGAAGCCAAGCAGGATGATCAACAGACTGACCACGGTCGCCAATACCGGGCGACGGATAAAGGGATCAGTAAAAGCCATAAATAAGTTCCTTTGCACCGCGCCGGATTAATCGGCGCTCGGCTTGGCCTGCGCGTTGGCGATGCTGACATGGGCGCCGTTATCCAGCTTCAGCTGACCGGCGGAGACCACCTGCTCACCGGCCTGCAGGCCTTTGAGAATCACCACCTGGCCTTCGCGGCGCTCGCCGGTTTCGACGAAACGGCGCTCGACGCTGAGCTCGGCCTGGCCTTTGTCGTCTTTGACCACCTGGCCGTCTTCGCCTTTCTTCTCGCCGATGACGTACACCGAGTTGCCATACAGGGTGTAGGTGATGGCGGTTTCCGGAATGACGATCTGTGCCTGTTCGCCGGGTAGCAGCACTTCCAGGTTGGCAAACATGCCGGGCAGCAGCTTGCTCTCCGGGTTGGCCAGCATGGCGCGCACCTGCACGTTACGGGTGGTGTCTTCGACTTTGGGGTTGATTGCGGCGATCTCGCCTTCGAACACTTCGTCCGGGTACGCCGCCACGCTGAAACGCACGCGCTCACCGATTGCCAGCTTGGGCACCGCCTGCTCGGGCAGGAAGAAGTCGACGTACAACTTGCTCAGGTCTTGCAGGGTAGCGATGGTCGTGCCCGAGGCGAGGTAGTCGCCGACATCCACCTGGCGAATACCGATGGTCCCGGCGAACGGCGCAAGGATGCGTTTTTTCGCCAGTTGTGCCTGCAGCTGGGCCACGCTGGCGTTGGCTTTCTGCAGGCTGGCGGAGAGGCGGTCGAATTCGCTTTTCGAAATGCTCTGGCGGCTGACCAGGCTGCGGCCGCGCTCATATTCCACGCGGGCCAGACCCAGTTCGGCCTGAGCGGTGGCCAGGCTGGCCTGCTCGACATCGCTGTCCATCTGGATCAGCGGCTGCTGCAGGGTGACCTGCTCGCCGGAGCGGAACAGCACCTGTTGCACGGTGCCGCCGACCTCCACGGTCAGGTCAACACCCTGGAAGGCCTTGAGCGTACCGATGGCGGGCAGGCGACTCTGCCATGGATGTTCTTCTGCTGTCGCGGCATCGACGCTGATGGCCGGCTGCGGAGCCGAGAACATCTGCACTTGTTGGTAGATGGAGAAGCCTTTGTAGGCGGCGAGGGCGAGTACCACGACGAGTACTGCGCCGAGCATGATCAGCATGCGGCGAAGCAACATATTCCGGTTCCTTGGCAAAGCGGAAAGAGGGCCTGGGAATAGGCAAGAGGGGCACATTAGACCCCTCGCCTTCACCTGTCAAAGATTCGCATTTAGCAGGCGTTACTAGGTGTGTGGGGCTGATCAATGGGTCAGTTATTAAGCAAAATGCCAGCATTTGCTGGCATTTTGTTTACAGGCGTGCACAGCGTCAGGCACTCAGGCGTTGTGTGACCTCGTTGAGCTGCCCGGACAATTCGTGCAGGTTGCGCCCGGCGCTTTCAGTGCGCTGCACGTTCTCCTGGTTGGCAGTGGCGATGGCGGTGATTTCGGTGAGATTGCGCGAAATGTCCTCGGCCACCGAAGTCTGCTCTTCGGCGGCGGTGGCGATCTGTCGGTTCATATCGCGAATGGCTTCCACTGCGCTGGTGATCAACTGCAGCGTGGCGCCGGCTTCGGTGACCTGAGTCACGCCTTCCTCGCTGCGGTTCTGTCCGCTTTCGATGGCGCGCACGGCATTCACTGCGCCAGTCTGTACGGTGTCGATGATCTGGTGGATTTCCGCGGTGGACTCAGCGGTACGCTGGGCCAAGGTGCGTACCTCGTCGGCGACCACGGCAAAGCCGCGGCCTTGTTCGCCGGCACGCGCCGCTTCGATGGCGGCGTTGAGCGCCAGCAGGTTGGTCTGCTCGGCGATGCCGCGAATCACTTCCAGCACTTTGCCGATGCGCCCGCTGTCGGCTTCCAGGCGACGAATCACCTCCGACGTGTTGCTGATCTCCCCGCGAATGTCGGTGATGGTCTTGATCGTGGCCTGCATCACCGTTTCGCCCTGACGTGCGGCGCTGTCAGCGGCATCGGCGGCGCCGGCGGCTTCGGCGGCATGACGCGCGACTTCCTGGGCGGTGGCGGACATTTCATGCATGGCGGTGGCGACCTGGTCGGTGCGCGAAAACTGCTCGCGGGTGCCCTGGGCCATCAGCGTGGCGATGGAGTTGAGTTCGCCGCTGGCGGTGTCCAGATCAGCGGTGCTGCGTTTCAGGCGGGTGAAGGTGTCGGCGAGGAAGTCGCGCAGGATATTCGCAGCCACGGCCAGATTGCCCAGTTCGTCCTGGCGGGTGGACTCGACACGCTTGCCGAAGTTGCCCCGGCTGAGTTGGGCGATATGCTCAATCAGCTCACGGATCGGGTTGATCAGGTTGCGGTTGACCAGCCACAGGCTGAACAGCGCGATCACTACGGTGGCACCGAGCATCAGCAAGGTGCCGAGGGTGATGGTGCGGTCGGCTGCTGCATTGATCAGGCTGGCCTGCTCCAGGCTCTGTTTGTGCAGGTCATTGGCCAGCGCTTCCAGCTGTTGGGTGGTGCTGCGGTCAATGCCGGACACCGCCTTGTCGCCGACTGACGCATCGCCACCGGCGGCGATAAAGGCATCACGGCCCTTGCGGTAGTTGGCGCCTAGGGTCTGGTGCTCGCTACGCAGGGCGTCAATTTTGCTTTTCAGGGCGCGGTCGTCAGCGGCCAGTTCACTCAGCTTGCCGAGGGAATCCTGCACCTTGCGTTCCTGCGCTTCGAACTGGCTCCAGTACTTGTCCAGCTGGGCCTTGTCGCTGCCGCGCAGCAACACGTTCTTCCATTCCTGCACTTGGGTTTTGAAATTCAGGTTGGTCACGTCGATCAGCGCGGAGGCTTCCAGCGGCCCTTCAAGCAGGCCGCGGTAGGCCTGCATGCCGCTGGACAGAAAGCTGAAGCAGGCCAGTGCGGTGACCAGAATCAGCGCCAGGCTGCCACCGAGCAAGGCGAGGATTTGCGCGCGCAAGGATTTCTGCAGAAACATGGGAATACCCCTGAGTGTGGGAGGCGGGATGCCAGCGACGCCAGAGGCGCCCTAACTGCGAAGATCCCTATCGACTGGTATCAGTTGGGCCGTGGTGAACGGCTCTGCAAAAGTATAGATCGGCTCTGCGGCAGCGTTCTTTAGCATGCCGCAGGCGTGTTACAGGTTCAGCTGTACGGTGTTAAACCAGGCGCAGGTGGTTGTCCCACAGGCCGGCGGGCAGCTGCAGCGGTTGGCTGCTGATCTGAGTGCTGCGGCAGTCATACAGGCGACAGCGGCCGACGCCACTGCTGACCACAAAACCGTCGGCTACCGCACCGACGCCGGCGCAGTCAGCCAGGGGCGCGTCCAGACGCAGTTCGGCGCTGTCCAGATCCCAGATAAACACCCGGTTGCCGCGCGGTGCGGTCATGGCCAGCAGGCGCAGCTCGCTGTGGATCGCCACGCTGGCGGTGTACTGGTTCATCAGCTGGCGCTGTGCATCCGCCACCGGGAAGTGCTGGAAGGGTTGGCCAGGACGCTTGATCGCCAAGAGCGGTACCACATCGCTGAGTTCGCCCATGTATTGCTGGCCGGTGACCAGGGTGCCGTCGTTGGCCACGGCCATATGGCGCACGCTATTCATACGCTCGGGCAGTTGTTCCTTGCTGATCAGGCTGCCGTCGCGGTGCATTAGCACCAGGCTCGATTCCATGGCGTCGAGGTTCATTTCCACCCGGCTGTCAGCCTCGGTGCGGATACCGCCATTGGCCACCGCCAGGGTTTCACCATCGGGCAGCCAGAGCAGTTGGTGCGGGCCAAGGCCGTGGGTCGACAATTCGCTGCTGCGCAGCAGTTGCTCACCTTGCAGGCGGTAGACGCCGAGTACGCCGCGACCGGGGTCGGAGGTGTCGTTCTCGGTGGCATACAGCCATTCGCCGTCCTTGTGGAACACAGCATGGCCGTAGAAATGACGCTGCGCCGGTGAGTCTAGGGTTTGCAGCAGGCGGCCATCGCGGGTGTCGATCAGGTAGCTCTGGGTGCTCGGGCGGCGGCCGACAAATAGTGCCATCGGTAGAAACGGGTGGCCGATGACGTCGTGGCAGCGCTCGCTGACGGCGGTGGCAAACACCTGGCTGCCATCCAGGCGGTAGCCCACGGCAAAGTGCTTGCCACTGCTGTCGTTACGCGCTGACAGCAGCAGCGGCTGCGTGCCACTGTGCATCAGCGTCCAGCCGCCATAGGTGCCGGTGGCTGCTGCCGTGGCGGCAATCGCTGCGACGCTCAGGCCGAGAAAAGTACGACGGTTGATCTGCATGCGTCAGTCGCCGTCATGGGCGTTAAAGCCCAGCTGGATGCCCAGGGCTTTCGCCAGTTCGGCTTCGTGCAGGCGGTGCAGAGCGTTCAGGCTGTCATACAGCGCATTCAGCTCGGCGCGGCCGGCCTCGTCACTCAGCAGCTCGCCGAGCGGGCGTTGGGCGGCGGCCAGGCGCTGACGGGTGTCGCTGTAGGCGGCGTTGATGCGTTGTTTCAGTGCGTCCTGATCGCTGCTGAGCAGCGCCTGGATGCCGTCCTGCTCGGCGCCCAGCCAGATGCGTTCGGCACTGGCCAGGCTGGCGGCGAGGTTGGCCAGGCTGGCTTTGCTGCGCCAGGCTTCAGCCTGGTAAGGCTGCGGCTGGCCTTTGCTCTGCCGGCCGAGTGGCGTGCCGAGTTTCTTCTTCAGCCCGTCGATGGCGCTGACCTGGGTGCGCAGCAACTCGGCCACTGCTTCCGCGGCTTCGGCGTAGCGCGCGTTGGGGAAGTCCTTGAGCAGCGCGGCCATACCATCTTTGGCTTGCCACTGGCTCAGCACATCGGCGGCCAGCACTTGCTGGTGTTGGCCAATGGCGACGATCAGCGGGCAGTAGCGGGCTTTCTGTTCAGCGACGTTCAGATCAATGGCCGGATCGAACAGCAGGTATTCATAGGCGGTCAGGCCTTGTACCACCACGCTGGATTTATCCAGGTCGGCCGGGGTCAGCCCGGGTTTGCTATTGACCAGCGCTTCAACCTGGCGGGCTACCAGGTTCTTCTTGTCCGGCCAGAATTGCACCTGCCAGGCGCGGTTGCCTTCCGCCAGCGGGCCGAAGGCCACCGGTTGTACGGCGGCCCAGGCACTTTGCGCACTGGCAAAAACCAGGCGGGCGTCGGCGAGGTTCTGTTGGCCGGCGCAGAAGGCCTGGCCGCTGACCGCCAGTTGCCGATCAGCTTCGCTCCAGGCGCTGTAGATCGGCAGCAGCACGCCATCGCTTAGCGCGCGGCTGACCTGCTGCTGAGGGTCGCTTGGGCTGCAGGCGGTGAGCGTGAGGCTGAGCAGGGCCAGGGTGAGGGGTGAGCGGATCATGGGTGGCTCCTTACAACGAATTCAGAAAAGCCAACAGCGCGCTGCGCTCATCAGCATTGAAAGTCAGTACCTGTTGCTTGGCTGCTTCGGCTTCACCGCCGTGCCAGAGGATGGCCTCCAGCAGGTTGCGCGCACGGCCGTCATGCAGGAACTGGGTGTGGCCGTTGACTGTTTCGGTCAGGCCGATACCCCAAAGTGGCGGGGTGCGCCATTCGCGGCCGCTGGCGAGAAATTCCGGGCGGTTGTCAGCCAGGCCTTCACCCATGTCATGCAGCAACAGGTCGCTGTAGGGGCGAATCAACTGATTGGCCAGCTCCGGCTCGGCGGCATCACTGGCGGTGGTGAACTGCGGGGTGTGGCAGCCCTGGCAACCGGCCTGGTAGAACAGGTTTTTGCCGGCGAGCACTTGCGGCGTATCGGCACCGCGGCGCGCCGGCACACCAAGGTTGCGGGTATAGAACAGCACGCTGGCGAGGATATTGTCGCTGACCTCCGGCTCGCCGCCATGAGGTGCATTACGGCAGTCGAGCTGCGCTTCGGTACAGTTGTCATGTGGGATCAGGGTCGATGTCAGGCCCATGTCATTGGCAAAGGCATCGGCATTCTGCTGATTGAGGGTTGGTTGTCCGGCTTTCCAGCCGAAACGACCGAGCGCTGTGCGTTGCTGCGCGCGGTCCCAGACCTGGTTGGCGCGCCCGGAAATGCCATCGCCATTGCGGTCTTCTGGGTCGGCATTGGCGAGGATGGCGGCTTCGGGAATGGCTTCGAGCAGACCGAGGCCGATCATCGGCGGGGCGATGCGTGCGGACAACAGCGTGTCGGGATGCAGGGCGCCATAACCGAGCTGGCTGATTTCCAGGTTGGGCTTGCGTAGTTCAACCTGGGTGCCATCGGCAAAGCTGACCTGCTGCGTGCTGTAGCTGACGCGCACTTTGCCTTCTGGGGCCACGCCGGGGTTGGCCATGTCCTGCAACTGGCCGCCGTAGGTGGGCTCGGCCAGTACGCCAAGGCGCTGGATAATCTCGGCATGTTCGCTGCCGGCTGGAATCGACAGGCGCACCAGCATCGACACCGAGCTGATCGCATCAGGCGCCGGCGGATGGCCGCGGCCGTCCTTGATATGGCAGTTCTGGCAGGCGTTGGTGTTGAACAGCGGGCCAAGGCCATCACGCGCGGTGGTGGTGGCAGGGGCGGTAACCCAGGGGTTGCGGAAGAAGCTGTTGCCGACGCTGAAATCCAGACGGCGAGACGGCGATAGGTTGGCGGAGGGCAGGGAGAAGGCGTTCTGGTCAGCCTTGCGCACGGTGGCGCTTCCGGCGGACAGGGCTTCGCCGGGCTCGGCTTGGGTGAACTGGGGTGTCTTATCGCAGGCAACCAGGCTCAGGCTCAAGACCAACAGCAGCGCAATGCGATGCGGGGCAAACATGAAAGGACATCCGCAACAGAAAACAGGCGGCCGATCTTAACAGTCTGATCAGTTTTAAATAAGACGGATTTGCATTATCGCTGGCGGTCAAAGGTCGCAGGGTATAAGAAACTGCATGCCACAAAAAAGCCGCGACTCCGGTTAATGGAGTCGCGGCTTTTTATGCGCTACCAATTTTCGGACTTCGCGAGCTAGAGCGAGACAAGGCGAAAACAGCCGAGGAAGCGGAGTTTACGTGTTGTAAATGAGCATTCCGAGGCTGTTTTCAACGCAGTATCGCCGACGCGCAGCAAGTCCTCCGCGGTTAGAAGCTGTGGTCGGCAGTATCCGGATTGAGATCACTGATCCCCAGCTTGCCCGCCGCTTGCTCGATGGCGCCGGTCTGCTTGACCAGGGCGGCGATGGCATCACGAACAATCTGCTGGCCTTCGGCGTTGTCGGCGGCGATCAGCTGATCGAAGTGCTTGCCATTGTTGGCGCTGTCGACCAGGGCCTGCAGCTTGCCTTCGGTGGCTTCGAGGTCGGCTTTAAGAGTGTTGTCAGCGGCGGCGTCAACCTTGGCCACCAGCGACGACAGGCTAGGGCCGGTCAGGGTAGTGCCGTCGACCTTCTTGTACTCGCCCAGGTAGACGTTGCGAATACCTTTGCCGTTGTAGAAGTGCGAGTTGTGGGTGTTGTCGCTGAAGCAGTCGTGCTCGTCTTCGGTGGAGTTGGCTTCCAGTGCGACCTTCATGCGCTCGCCGGCCAGTTCGCCGAGGGACAGGCTGCCCATGCCGAAAAGCATTTTACGCAGGCCGTTTTCGGCTGATTCGGCTTCCAGTTTGGCGCGGTAGTTGTCGGCGTTGCCGGCTTGCCACTGCACGACCATGGCATCGAGGTCGCTGACCAGCAGGTCGGTGGCCGCCTTGAGGAAGGCGCGGCGACGTTCGTTGTTGCCGCCAGTTGCACCTTCACCGACCACGTAATCGCTGGCCGGGCGCTCGCCAGCACCTGGGTTGGTGCCGTTGAGGTCCTGGCCCCAGAGCAGGAATTCGATGGCGTGGTAGCCGGTAGCGACGTTGGCTTCAGAACCGCCCAGCTCATTCAGGCTGGCCAGCAGTTCCGGGGTGATGGTGCTGACGTCGATCTTGTCTTCGCCGACCTGAATCTCGGTGTTGGCGATGATGTTGGCGCTGGCACCTGGGTTACCCAGGGCGTGCTGATAGTCGGTGGCGACGTAGTCGATCAGGCCTTCGTCCAGCGGCCAGGCGTTCAGCTGGCCTTCCCAGTCATCGACCACGGCGTTGCCGAAGCGGAATACTTCGGTCTGCATGTAAGGCACGCGGGCGGCCAGCCAGGCTTCGCGGGCGGCTTTCAGCGTGTCGGCATTCGGGTTGGCCAGCAGCGCATCAACGGCCGCTTGCAGGGTTTTGCCGGTGCTGGCGGCATCGCTGAACACGGCCAGAGCCAGATCCGCGTAGTGGCTGACCACCGCTTTGGCGGCGGCTTCGTCGACCTGGCTGGCAGCTGCTGCTGGCACGCTGGCGCTGCTTGCAGCCGGTGCTGCAGCTTGGTTGGCTGGCGCTTTTTCGTCGCCGCAACCAGCGAGAGAAATGGCAATGGCGAGCAGGCTGGCCGAGGCCAGGGGCATACGAAGCATGGCGAAATCCTTTGCAAGTGGGAGTAGGGCACCCACACGAGTGAGTGCAAAAACCAAAGCATAATGCGAAAGATTTGCATTTTGCGCAAAGGGTCGTTGTGGTTTTTTCCGCAAAAGCTGTGGTGAGAGTCTGCTTCAGCGCTGAATGCTGACGCTAGAATGCTGCATCTGACCCCCTCAAAAACCTCTTCGGGAGTTGTGCATGAGCCTTACTAGCGTTGTCGTGAGTGTGTTGCTGATACTGCTCGCGGCCTATGCCGTGATGCTCTACAACGCGTTGGTGCGCTTGAAACATGGCGTCAGCAAGGCCTGGTCGAATATCGATGTACTGCTCAAGCAGCGCCATGATGAACTGCCCAAGCTGGTGGAGACCTGCAAGCAGTACATGCAGCATGAGCGCACCACCCTGGAAGCGGTGATCATGGCGCGTCAGGCGGTTTCCACTGCACAAGCCAGCGGCGACATGAATGCCCTGGGCAAGGCCGAGACGGGGTTGCGCGCCGGTCTCGGCCAGCTTTTTGCCCTCGCCGAGAACTACCCGGAACTGAAAGCCAATGAAAGCTTTCAGCACCTGCAGCAGCGCATCAGCGGCCTGGAAAACGGCATTGCCGACCGCCGCGAGCTGTACAACGAGGCGGTTAATCTGAACAACGTGCGCATTGAGCAGTTTCCCGATGTGTTGATCGCCCGCATGTTTGCCTTCAAGGAAGCCGTGCTGCTGGAATTCAGCGAGTCGGAAAAAGCGGATGTCGACCTTAAATCGCTGTTTGGCTAGGCCATGGATATTCAAGGACAGATTTTCGGGTTGGCCTGCAGTATGGCGGCCTGTGCCGGCGGGGCCTGGTGGTTTGTGCGGCGCTTTTCTCAGGCCCGGCATCTGCTTGATACGCCCACCTCGAAGATTCGCTCGGCGGCGCAGGGCTATGCCGAGTTCTACGGTGTGCTGCATCCGCAGGGCGAGGAACAGCAGCGTGGACCGCTGACCAATACGCCGTGCCTGTGGTGGCGTTACAAGATCGAGGAAGAGCAGCGCTCTAGCGACAACAAAGGCAGTAGCTGGCGCACAGTCGAGAGCGGTAGCAGCGAAGCGTTGCTGCAACTCGATGACAGCACTGGAAGCTGCCTGATCGACCCGCGCGGGGCGCAAGTGCGCCCGCTGACGCGCGAGGTGTGGAGGGGCCGTGAGCGTCATCCGCTGGGCCTGGCGAAAACCGGCTGGAGTGGGTTTTTCAGCGGCAGTGGGCAATACCGCTACACCGAAGAACGTCTGCATGCGGGGCAGCCGTTGTATGCCATCGGGGATTTTCGTAGCAGCGGTGGCGGTCGTCAGGGGCTGGATCTGGCCTCGGCCAAGGGTGCGGTGATTCGCGAGTGGAAAAGTGACTTCAGCGGTTTGCTGCAACGCTTTGACAGCGACCGCAATGGTCAGCTCGATGAGCAGGAGTGGAGTCGTGTGCAGTTGGCTGCGACTTTTGAGGCTGAGGATCGCCATCGTCAGCAGAGCACGCAGCCGGCGCAACACCACCTGGCCAAGCCGAGTGAGGCGCGGCCATTTATCTTGTCCTGCGCGGGCGAGGATGAGCTGGTGCGGAGTTTCTACTGGCAGGCGGCCGGTGCTGTTGTGCTATGCGTGTTGGGCGCAGTGGCGACCGCTTGGCTGCTGGGGGTTAACCGCTTCTAGTGTCGAGCACGCAAGAAAAAGCCCGCCAATTGGCGGGCTTTTTTGTCGCCGGATTTAGAGTGTGGCCGGGTTGGCGGTGCTGTTCAGGCGGCGGGCCTGTTTCAGGTAAGCGGTCAGCTCGCGCGCGGGCAGCGGCTTGCTGTACAGATAACCCTGACCCTCGTTGCAGCCCTGAGCGATGATGTAGGCCTCCTGCTCGACCGTTTCCACACCTTCGGCGATGACCTGCATGCCCAGGCTCTTACCCAACTGGATGATGGCGCGCACGATGGTGGCATCGTCTTCGTCTTCCAGCAGGTCTTGCACGAAACTCTTGTCGATCTTGATCTTGTCCAGCGGCAAGCTCTTCAGGTAGCTCAGCGAGGAGTAGCCGGTACCGAAGTCATCAATGGCGATCAGCGCGCCGGAGCGGCGCAGGCTGAGCAGGTGCTGGGCGGCGGTGTTGATGTCTTCCATCAGGCCGGTTTCGGTGACTTCCAGCTCCAGGCTGCGCAGCGGCAGGCGGTAGACCTGCATCAGGTTGTTCACTACGCGCGGCAGTTCAGCGTGGTGCAGCTGCACGGTGGACAGGTTGACCGCCATGCGCAGCTCGGTGAAACCCTGGTCATGCCATTCGCGCAGTTGGCGGCAGGTCTGGTCGAGAATCCATTCGCCAATCGGGATGATGGTGCCGTTCTGTTCGGCCAGCGGGATAAACAGGTCCGGCGGCACGAAACCATGCTGCGGATGCTGCCAGCGCAGCAGTGCTTCGACGCCGACCACACTGTGGTCGCGGTAGTCGACCTGCGGTTGGTAGACCAGGTGCAGTTGATTCAGGGCCAGGGCGTCACGCAGGTCTTTTTCCAATTCACGGCGGCGGCGCATTTCGCTGTCGACGCTGGCGATATAGAACTGGTAGCGGTTGCGCGAGCGGCTCTTGGCCAGGGTCATGGTCTGTTCGGCTTTCTGCAGCAGCTTCTCGGTGCTGTCGCCATCTTCCGGGAACAGGGTGATGCCGATGGTGGCGCGTAGGCGCACCTGCTGCTGGTCAAGCATAAAGGGGTTGTCGAGGTCGTCGAGTACGCTCTGCGCCAGTTCGGCGGCCTCGTAAGGCTGCTCGATATCGGCCTGCACCAGGGCGAACTGGTCGCCGCCCAGGCGGGCTAGAGCGCCAAGGCGGCCACTGTGGCTGCGCAGGCGGTCGGACAGGGCCAGCAGCAACTGGTCGCCCGTCTGGTAGCTGAACTGTTCGTTGATCCCTTTGAAGTCATCCAGGCCTACGCAGAGCACGGCCACCCGACGATTGAGGCGGCCGGCATCTTCGATAATCTGATCGAGCTGCTGTTGCAGCTGCTGACGGTTCGGCAGGCCGGTAAGGAAGTCGTACTGAGCCATGCGCAGAAGGCTGTTCTCTGCTTCACGGCGCAGGTTGGTGTTGCGTTCGATGGAGGAGAGCAGCTGGTTGGCGGTGTTGATCCACAAGCCCAGTTCGTTCTTCTCGTTGCCCTTGAGCATGGGCAGCTTGTGTTCGCTGGGGCGGTCCGGGTTGATATTGGTCAGATGCTCGATGATCTTCGACAGCGGCTTGGTCAGCAGCCAGTGGTAGACCAGGTACAGCACCAGGCCCATGGCCAGGGCGCGCAGTACACCGGAGATAAAGATGATCACCGAGTTGGTGACAAAGCTCTCGCCGTAGGGGGCGGTGTCGAGGGTTATGCTGAGGTCGCCGTAATACTCGCTGTAGGGGCCGCGGCCGACCAGTTGGGTGGTGAAGTTCTGTTCCTTGCCGAGGATCGGGTCAGTCAGCCAGCGGGTGGGTATATCAACCTGCTCGCGGGCCTTCTCCGCCAGCATCGGCTCGTTGGGATGGCCGATGGCGGCCATGCGTACCGACTCGTGCTGGAACAGGCCTTCGATGACCTGCATGCCCATTTCCCGGTCCAGGCTGTAAACCGCCTGGGTCGATGGGTCGCGGAACATGCCGAGAATCCGGTGCGCGTCGTTGGCCACTGCCTGACGTGTTTTGTAAACGTCGAAGACGATCTGGGCAAGACTCAAGACCACGCCGACGATCAGTGCTGAAAGCAGCACTACGCGGAGCAACTTAAGTGACAAGCTGTTTTTGAGTTCCAGCTTCAAATGACGGTTCCTTGTTCGAGGCCTTCGGCGTCAGACGCTAGTGAGTATTGGCAAAGTCGCGCTTGCAGTCAAAGGGCCATTACCAAAGTTTGTCGAACAAAATTCAGTTGCGCAGCGATGGCGCGGATACAGGCTGCCGTTCTGGCCGCCTGCACTGTGTCGGTGCGAGCGGTTTGACGCTTGAGCACCGTTGGGCGGTTTTTATGCACGGTCATCCTCGGTGTCGGCCCTTAAGGCCACTACTGGGGAAGGTTAAAACGCGCGCCCATCTATTCTTTTTCTTTGGCATGAGAGTTGCGAAGCCCCGGGTACTCACCGTCATGGGGGACGCTGCAATGAAAACTCGACTGTTAGGGATAGCTGCATGTGCGGTTTCACCTTTTGCCCAGGCGGCCAGTGACGAGGCGATCAATACCGCCTGGCTGGTGCTGGCCAGTGTGCTGGTGTTCTTTATGCAGGCCGGCTTTGCCTTGCTGGAAAGCGGCATGTCGCGGGCGAAGAACGCGGTTAATGTGATGATGAAAAATTACATGGACGGCTGCGTCGGTGGCATCACCTTCTGGCTGCTGGGCTTCGGCCTGATGTTCGGCAGCAATATCACCGGCTGGTTTGGCATGAGCCATTTCGCGCCACATACCGGCGAGCCCTGGGATTTCACCTTTCTGCTGTTTCAGATGATGTTCGCGGCCACGGCGGCGACCATCGCCAGCGGTGCGATGGCCGAGCGTACGCGTTACTCGGCTTACCTGATCGGTGCGGTAGTGATCAGCGGCTTTATCTATCCGGTGTTTGGTAGCTGGGTGTGGAGCGGCATCTACGGTGGCCAGGGCTGGTTGGCGGCCTTGGGCTTTATCGATTTTGCCGGATCGACCGTGGTGCACAGCATCGGCGCCTGGTGCGCACTGGCCGGCATTCTGGTGCTGGGGCCGCGCCTGGGACGTTTTGCGGCGGACGGCACACCGCGCAGCATTCCCGGGCATAACCTCAGTCTGGTGGCCTTGGGTGGTTTTATCCTCTGGGTCGGCTGGTTTGGCTTCAATGCCGGCAGCAGCCTGGAGATGAATGTCAGCCTTGGCCTGATTGCCCTGAATACCCATCTGGCAGCCTCGGCAGGAGCGCTGGGAGCCTTTCTGGCGCAGCGCAGTACCTCCAGCCCGGTGCTGCTGACGACCACGGTGAATGGTTCGCTCGGCGGCCTGGTCGGCATCACCGCCGGTTGCGCAACCATGTCGCCGCTGTTTGCCTTGCTGACCGGGCTGGTGGCCGGTGGTGTGGTGGTGTTCGGCATGCGCCTGCTGGAGCGTTGGCAGCTGGATGATGTGGTCGGCGCCGTGCCTGTGCATGGTTTTGCCGGTGTCTGGGGCACTGTGGCGGCCGGGCTGTTCTTCAGTGGTGACCTGTTCAACTGGTCGCGGGTCGGGGTGCAGCTGCTGGGCGCCGGTGTGGCGTTTGTCTGGGCCTTCCCGCTGGCGCTGATGCTCTACCTGTTGCTGGCGAAAACCCTTGGTCTGCGCACGTCTACTCAGTATGAACAACGCGGCCTGGACTATGCCGAGCATGCCGAGGTGGGTTATCCGGAATTCAACCTGGCGGTGACCTTCGACAACAACGACATGCCAAGGAGGGTGTGAGATGAGTCTGACTACTCGCCGACGGGCGATCTATACCGGCCTGGCCGGACACTTCGCCGAGGACGAGCTGCTGGCCGTGCTGGCGCTGTGGGAAAGCAAATACGCCGATAAGCCACCGTTTGCCCTCAATGAGTTTCTCGGTGAGGTGGCCGCCACCAGCGAGCGCAAGCTGGAGCGCGCCAAGCTGTACCGCGAACTGGTGGGTGCGCTGACCGGGCCGTTGTCGGCATTGCTGCCGGACCCGGAGCCGCAGTTGCTCAGCTGGCGGCAGCGCATGGGCCTGGGTGCACCAGCGATCGTTGCGGCAGACGTGCAGGCGCGGCATACCTTCGAGGCATTGAGCCGGGTGCTGTTCAACGAACTGGATGCCGGCCTGCTGCCACGGCTGCAACGCTTTGCTGCGGGCAATCTGAGCAACCTGCGCGGCAGCAATGAGCAGCGCCTGCGTGTGCGGGGCTGGCTGGAGCAGGGCGCGGAATTGGAACTGGCTGGCCTGGGGCTGGAGCAGCTGCGGCAGTTGCTCAATCTGCTCTACATCGGCCTGTGTGAGTACCTGGGGCCCGTGGTGGCTGATCAGCGTCTGACTCAGGCGGTGCAGCAGGTCGAGGCGCTGCATCTGGCTTTTGCGCCGCGCAAGCTGTTGTAAAACGCAGGTGCAGAAAACAAGAAACCCGGCACATGGCCGGGTTTCTTGTTATTCGGGAGCGCTGACTTAGGCCGCGTAGTTTTTCGCTACGAAGTCCCAGTTCACCAGGTTCCAGAACGCCTCAACATACTTCGGACGCAGGTTGCGGTAGTCGATGTAGTAGGCGTGTTCCCAGACGTCGCAGGTCAGCAGCGGGGTGTCGCCGCTGGTCAGCGGGCAGCCGGCGCCGATGGTGCTGGCCAGAGCCAGGGAACCGTCAGCCTTCTTCACCAGCCAGCCCCAGCCGGAACCGAAGGTGCCGATGGAAACCTTGCTGAACTCTTCCTTGAACTTGTCGAAGGAACCGAAGGCAGCGTTGATCGCGTCAGCCAGGGCACCCGTCGGCTGGCCGCCGGCGTTAGGTGCCAGGCAGTTCCAGTAGAAGGTGTGGTTCCAGACCTGAGCGGCGTTGTTGAAGATGCCGCCGGACGAAGTCTTGACGATCTCTTCCAGGGTTTTGCCTTCGAACTCGGTGCCTGGGACCAGGTTGTTCAGGTTCACGACATAGGTGTTGTGGTGCTTGTCGTGGTGGAATTCCAAGGTTTCCTTGGAAATGTGCGGCTGCAGGGCGTCATGTGCGTAGGGCAGCGGCGGCAATTCGAAAGCCATTGTCTATCTCCTAATCAGGTCAGGTGCGGTGTGCGCGAAGCCGATCACGGGCGGCCATCTCAGCGGCGTGAGTTATCTCTTTGCGCCGCAAGCCCTGAATCATAGCACCGGCCCTGCGCCTTAAACACGCGGCAACTGTGTGGAAAACCAACTTGGCGCGCTCTGCGCCGGCCTGCGGCAGTGCGGTTTCAGCCTACTTGGCTGCCGTTGAGCAACTGCCAGGCAATAGTGAACATCATCAGCGCCACGCTCAGGTCGATAACTCGCCAGGTGCTCGGGCGCGCCAGCCAGGGGGCGAGCCAGGCCGCGCCCAGAGCCAGGCAGAAGAACCAGATCAATGAAGCGCTGGCCGCACCCAGGGCATAGGCGCCGGGCACCGGCTGTTGGGCGCCGAGTGAGCCGATCAGCAGGACCGTATCGAGGTACACATGCGGGTTGAGCAAGGTCACCGCCAGGGCCGCCAGCAGCACGGCCTTGCGTGAGCGCGGGCCGCTGTCGGCGCTGTAGCCCATGGCCTGCGGGCGGCTGGCCCGCAGCAGAGCCTGGGCGCCATACCAGAGCAGAAAAGCCGCGCCGCCCCAGCGCGCCATGCCCAGCAGAATCGGGTTTTGCGCCAGCACGGCGGCCAGGCCGAAGACTCCGGCGGCCACCAGCAGGGCATCGCAGACCACGCAGAGCAGCGCCACCGGCAGGTGATGTTCGCGGCGCAGGCTTTGCGCCAACACGAAGGCATTCTGCGCGCCGAGGGCGATGATCAGCCCGGCGGCGATCAGTAATCCGTTGCTGTAGCTTTGCCACATCTCGGTTACTCCGTCTGTGCACTGAGCTGTTGCAGAACCGCCAGTGCGCGCGGCCCATCGGCATGTGCGACGAACAGGTGGTCGTGGTAGAAGCCGGCGATCACGTTGCAGCTGATCCCGGCTTGCGCCAGGGCGCTGGCAACGGCAGCCGTCAAGCCGACGGCTTCCAGCGCCGAATGCACATGCAGCGTCAGCCAGGCGGCTACGTAGCTGAATGGCAAGCCCAGGTGTTCGGCTTGCTGGTGCGGCAGGATCACCGTGAGGCCTTCGGCTTCCTGAAAGCTGCCCAGCGGTTGTATGCCCTTCAGTTGCGAGGCATCGCTTAAACAGCAGAATACGTAAACGCCCTCGTTCAGCTGTGGGCTCATGCTGCGCAGCAAGGTGGTCAGTGAGGTTTCGCCGTCCATGTGGTTTGCCTGTTTCGAGTGGTGATGCTGGTCAGTCTGCTGTGGCTGGGTATATAAGAGAAACCAATAATCCTGATCTCTCATTAGGAATTCTTATTTTGTTGGATTACAAACTACTCGCCGCTTTGGCCGCTGTTGTCGAGCAGGCTGGCTTCGAGCGGGCGTCGCAGGTGCTGGGTTTGTCGCAGTCGGCGGTGTCGCAGCGGATCAAACTGCTCGAGGCGCGCGTCGGTCAGCCGGTGCTGGTGCGTGCGGTGCCGCCGGCGCCCACGGAAATCGGTCGGCGTCTGCTTAACCACGTACAACAGGTACGTTTGCTGGAACGTGATATTCAGGCGCAGGTGCCGGGGCTGGATGAGGGCGGTTTGCCGGAGCGCCTGCGTATTGCCCTAAATGCTGACAGCCTGGCCACCTGGTGGGCTGGCGCTGTAGGCGCGTTCTGCACCGAGCAGCGCTTGCTGCTGGATCTTGTGGTGGAGGATCAGGAGGTCGGCCTCAAGCGCATGCGTGCCGGTGAAGTCGCCGCTTGTGTATGTGCCAGCGAGCGCCCGGTAGCTGGTGCACGGGCTGTATTGCTGGGGGCGATGCGTTATCGCGCCATGGCCAGCCCGGCGTTTATTGCCCGGCATTTTCCAACAGGTGTGACGGCACAGGCGCTGGCCCATGCGCCTGCCATCGTCTTCGGTCCGGATGATCTGCTGCAGCACCGCTACCTGTCCGGCCTCGGCGTGGAAGGCGGGTTTGCCCATCACCTGTGCCCGTCATCCGAGGGCTTTATCCGTCTGGCGCAGGCCGGGTTTGGTTGGGGTTTGATCCCCGAGTTGCAGGTGCAACAGGAAACGGCCCGTGGCGAGCTGGTCGAGTTGATCAGCGACCGGCCAATCGATGTGCCGCTGTACTGGCACCATTGGCGCAATGGCGGTGAGCTGCTTAATCAGCTGACGCGCTACCTGACCCAGGCCGCGGGCCAAAGCCTGGTAGCGCTCAGGAAATAACCACCTTGCCCGAGCCCGGCAGTTGTTCCACGCAGCGCTCGCCAAGCAGCTTGCTGGGGGTGAAGTAGCCGCCGGGGCCGCTGTAATCGAGCAAATGCCGCACGCTCAGCAAGGCGCCGTGCACGGTGACGTCATAACCATTGGCGGTTTCCAGGTACGCGGTTTTTATCTCACCGGCTGCATTGCGCGCCTCACCCCACAGCCAGGTACGCTGACGAGCGCGGCTGGCTGCATCGGGACCGCTGACGCGTTTTTCGATCAGACGCTTGAGCCAGTTCTGCACTGCATCCAGACCCAGCAACCCGCGCAGCGGGTCGATCAGGCGCATCACGATGGCGGCTGCCGTCGGCGTTGGAAGGTACACCTCGATATTGTCGATGCCGGTGGAGTGGTAGGCGGTGGACACATCGCCCCAGGGAATGGTGACCGCCGGTTTTTCACCGCGGCCAAAGTTGATGGTGCGGCGCTTATAGCCCAGTGGCACATCGGTGATCACTCCTGCACGGCGTACCTTGCCGCCAAACTTCAGGCCTTCCACCGAGGTTTTTGCGGTGCCGGGCGACAACCCGCTGCCACTGTCAAAACCCAGCGCCAGGTGTGTGGCATCGGGCAGGGCCTGGTGCAGGCAGGCGGCCAAGCAATCACTGGGAATCACATCGAAGCCCACACCGGGGCAGACCACCACGCCCAGTTCGTGAGCCTGCTGATCACGCTGGTGCGCGGCTTCGAACACGCTGATCTCGCCGGTGATATCGACATAGTGGGTGGCGCTGGCCAGGCAGGCTTCCAGCATCGGTGCGCTGGTGGCGGAAAACGGCCCTGCGCAGTGGGCAACCACGGCGACATCCGCCAGCGCTTCCTTGGCACGATCCAGTTGCTGGATATCGAATATCCGGCATTCCAGGCCGAGCAGGCTGCCCAGGGCGTGTACGGCAGCCGGATTGCGTCCGGCGAGAATGGGCGTGAGGCCCTGGCGCTTGGCTTCGGCTGCGATCAGATGGCCGGTGTAGCCGTTGGCGCCGTAAATCATCCAGTGCGTCGACATCCCATGCTCCTTGGTTGTTATCAGGTTTGCGCCTGGCAGCTTAGCCGCTGTGGGCGGCGCTGTTGCCTATCGCAGGGTGTGTGCGGTCGCTGATATGGCCTGCAATGCCACAGCGTGCGCTGCTAGAGTGGCGCATCAGCCAGGCTAAACGGGGGTTGCAATGAAGATTCTGGTGACCGGAGCCAGCGGTTTTATCGGTGGGCGTTTTGCCCGTTTTGCCCTGGAGCAGGGCCTGAGTGTGCGGGTCAACGGGCGCCGCGCCGAAGGCGTCGAGCACCTGAGTTCGCGCGGTGCGGAATTTATTCAAGGCGATCTGTCTGACCCCGAGTTGGTGCAGCAGCTGTGTCGGGATGTCGATGCAGTGGTGCATTGTGCCGGCGCGGTTGGCGTGTGGGGGCGTTACGAGGATTTCCACCAGGCCAACGTTACGGTCACTGAGAACGTGGTGGAGGCCTGCCTCAAGCAGAAGGTACGACGCCTGGTGCATCTGTCGTCGCCGTCGGTGTATTTCGATGGCCAGGCGCATGTCGGCCTGCGTGAAGAACAGCTGCCCAAGCGCTTTTCCGATCACTACGGCAAAACCAAGTTTCTTGCCGAGCAGCAGGTATTTGCTGCCCAGGAATTCGGCCTGGAAGTGCTGGCGCTGCGCCCGCGTTTTGTTACCGGCGCCGGCGACACCAGCATCTTCCCGCGGCTGATCAATATGCAGCGCAAGGGACGCTTGTCGATCATCGGCAACGGCCTGAACAAGGTCGATTTCACCAGTGTGCACAACCTCAATGAAGCGCTGATGAGCTGCCTGCTGGCCGCCGGGCCAGCGCTGGGACAGGTGTACAACATCAGCAACGGCGCGCCAGTGCCGCTGTGGGACGTGGTCAACTATGTGCTGCGCAAACTCGACCTGCCTCCGGTCACTCGCCATCTGCCCTATGGCCTGGCCTATGGTGCGGCGGCGCTGAATGAAGGCGTGTGCAAGCTGTTACCCGGTCGCCCGGAGCCGACCCTGTTCCGCCTGGGCGTGGCAGTGATGGCCAAGGATTTCTCCCTGGATATCAGCCGCGCCCGCCAGTACCTGGAGTACGAGCCCAAGACCAGCCTGTGGACTGCGCTGGATGAATTTTGCGCCTGGTGGCAGGCGCATCACCGGAGTTGATGTTCGGGTAACCAGGCTCAGGCATAAACGCGCTGTCCGCGATACATACGTACCGACCCGCTGGCCGGGCGGTGCGCATGCTCTTCCACCAGCAGCGGGTGGCCGGCCTGCATCCGTGGTGTGCTTGCAGGCTCGCCGAAGGGGCGATCGCTGTACTGGGCCAGCAATTGCCCGAGTTGGCGGGTTTCCTCATTGCTTGAGGTGAGGCAGGCGCTGAGCATGCTGTTGATCGCATCAGGCTGGCTCATGCGAATGTCCACAGTCAGTTCTTCGCGCAGCCTGCGGCGCAGGCTCATCATGCAATCCAGTACTTCTCTGTTCAGCTCCATGGACCTTTCCCCCCCTAGCTATTACAAGTGGGCAAGTGGGCTGGGTGTCACCCAGCCGCAATGCCACCGGCCTGGTCTCGCCGCGTTTGCCGCGTGCGGATCGCGCCTGTACGGCCGGTTTCCCTGGCCCTACGAAAACGTCGCAAATAGACAAGTGCAAAGCGCGTACCAGCTCACATTCTGCGGAACTGCGCGGCCTGCAGCGGGTCGATGGGCTGAGCCGTGCCCTTCGTCGGTGCGTTTCGCACTGGCATGGCGCGACACTGAAGCGCTGCGCGCGAAACGTTATACTGCGCGGCAATTTGCATGGAGCCTGTCGGGCTTTTTCGCAGCAGAGCAGTGTTAAGTCCGACAGGCTCCTCACCCCGCGCTTTCTTGAAGGTTGACCCATGCGTAACGATGCCCACGACGAACTCGATCATGTGCCCAGCCTGCGCGCTGACCACCGCGATCACGATGACTATGCCGCCGAGCAGGCGGAGCCGGCGCGCAGCCCTGCCTATGGCCGCGCGGCGACCGCTGCCCCGGTGAAATCGGCCAGCACCGGCCCGCTCTGGGCGCTGGTTGGCGCCTTGATGATCGCCCTGGGCGGGCTCGGCTGGTGGAGCTTCCAGCAGATCAGCCTGATGGAGCAGCAACTGGTGGCGACTCAGGAAAGCTTTGCGCGCATCAGCGAGGAAGCCGCCGGTCGTATTCAGGACATTTCCGGCAAGGTGGTTGCCACCGAATCGTCGGTCACCAGCGGCAGTGAAGCGCTGAAGCTGCAGGTCAAGCAGCTGGAAAGCAAACTGGCCGAGCTGAGCAAGCAACAGCAGGGCGTCAGTGGGCAGAATAGCGAGCAGAGCAAGCGCCTTGAGCAGCTGGCCGCGCAGCTGAAAGGCCAGGAAGGTGGGGATGCCAAGCTGGAGGGCATCCTCAACAAACTCAGCGCCGAACAGGCGGTGCTGAAAAATGAGCAAGCCACCCTGAAAAGCGCCCTGGCCGGGCAGAGCAAGTTCGACGAGAAGATTGCCGGTCTGCGCAGCGAGATCGATGCGCTGAAGAAGCAGGGGAACTCCAGCCAGGCAATTGCTCGCGTCGAGCAGGACCTGCTGGTGTTGAAAAGCGATCTGGAAACCCGCTCGGCCGGCAGCAGTACCGCCGAGTTCGATGCGTTCCGCGCGCAGATGAGCCGCAATATCAGCACCCTGCAGGCGCAGGTGTTGAACCTGCAGCAGCAGATCGATGCACGCTGAGTGAGTCGCAACGGAAAAGCCCGCCAATTGGCGGGCTTCTTTTTGAGGCGTTTAAAACCTCACTTAGGTGCTGGTGAGCCTCTGTGGGAGGCGCTTTAGCGGCGAACGCTGGGTCACGCTATCGCGACTAAAGCGGAATGCCGCCCAGCCCCTCCTACGACAGAGCGGCAAGCTCAGGCTTACAGCGTTGGGTAGTCGAGGTAGCCGACCGGGCCTTGGCCGTAGAAGGTTTCCGGGTGCGGCGTGTTCAGCTCGGCATCCTGTGCTAGGCGTGCCGGCAGGTCCGGGTTGGCGATAAACGGAATGCCAAAGGCCACCGCATCGGCCTTGCCTTCTGCCAGCCAGGCATTGGCCTGATCCTTGGTGAAGCGCTCGTTGGCGATAAACACGCCGCCGAAGGCTTGTTTCAGGCTTGGCGACAGGCTGTCGTCGGCTTCCTTCTCACGGGCGCAGATAAAAGCGATGCCACGCTTGCCCAATTCACGAGCAACGTAGGTGAAGGTCTCGGCGCGGTTGGCGTCGCCCATGTCATGGCTGTCGGCGCGCGGTGCCAGATGCACGCCCACACGGCCAGCGCCCCAGACTTCAATCGCCGCATCGGTGACTTCCAGCAGCAGGCGCGCACGGTTTTCCAGGTTGCCGCCGTAGCGGTCAGTGCGCTGGTTGGTGCTGCTCTGCAGGAACTGGTCGAGCAGGTAGCCGTTCGCGCCATGGATTTCCACGCCGTCAAAACCGGCGGCCTTGGCGTTTTCCGCGCCCAGGCGATAAGCATCGACGATGTCGGCGATTTCTTCGGTTTCCAGGGCGCGCGGGGTGACGAAGTCTTTTATCGGCCGCACCAGGCTGACGTGGCCCGCGGGCTGGATGGCGCTCGGTGCGACCGGCAGTTGGCCGTTCAGGTAGATCGGGTCGGAGATACGCCCAACGTGCCACAGTTGCAGAACGATCTTGCCGCCAGCAGCGTGCACGGCCTTGGTCACATTGCTCCAGCCGCGGACCTGATCATCCGACCAGATGCCGGGGGTGTCCGGGTAGCCGACGCCCATCGGGGTTACGGCGGTGGCTTCACTGATGATCAGCCCGGCACTGGCGCGCTGCACGTAGTACTCGGCCATCAGCGCGTTGGGTACGCGGCCTTCATCGGCGCGGCAACGGGTCAGCGGGGCCATGATGATGCGGTTGTTGAGTTGCAGATCGCCAATCTGGATCGGGTCGAAAAGCGTAGTCATGGGACGGTCCTCTCAGGTTATTCGTTGAGTGCAAGTTCGGGTTCAGGGCTACGGGTACTAAAGGTCAGCAGGGTGGCCAGCAACGCCAGTACAGCCAGGGCGGCAGCGGCCAGGGGTACGCGGGTCAGGCCGAAGCCTTCGGCAATCACCAGGCCGCCAACCCAGGCGCCGAGGGCGTTGCCGAGGTTGAAGGCGCCGATATTCAGGGTCGACACCAGGTTCGGCGCGCCGCTGCCAAAAGCCACCACATTGACCTGCAAGGCCGGCACGGCCGCGAAGGCTGCGGTGGCCCAGAGGAACAGGGTGATCTCGGCGGGGATCAGCGCCTGACTGGTCCAGCTGAACAGGGTGGAAATCACCGCCATGGCGACGAATACGCCGACCAGGGTGGCTTTAAGGCTGCGGTCGGCCAGGCGTCCGCCGAGCACGTTACCCAGGGTCAGACCGAGGCCGATCAGCAGCAGGGTCCAGGTCACGCCACTGGGCGATACACCCGTGACTTCACCAAGCAGCGGCGCGATATAGGTGAACAGGGCAAACATCGCCGCGGAGAACAGCACCGTGGTGCTCAGCGCCAGCCACAGGCCGGCACCACGCAGGGCACGCACTTCGCTGGCGAAGTCGGCCTTGGCTTCATCGGTTTTGTTGGGCAGCACGCGCCACAGGCCAATCAGGGCAATCACGCCAATCAGGGTCACGGCCCAGAAGGTCGAGCGCCAGCCTGCGTACTGACCCAGGGCGGTACCCAGCGGCACGCCGAGCACGTTGGCCAAGGTCAGGCCGGTGAACATTAAGGCGACTGCTGACGCGCGGCGATTGGCCGGCACCAGGCTGGCGGCAACCACCGAGCCGATGCCGAAGAAGGCGCCATGGCAGAGGGCGGTGATCACTCGGGCGAGCATCAGCATCTGGTAATCGCTGGCCAGGGCGCAGAACAGATTGCCGGCGATAAAGATGCTCATCAGCGTCAGCAGTGACGCTTTACGCGGCCAGCTGGCAGTGGCCAGGGCCATAAAGGGCGCGCCGATGGCGACGCCCAGGGCGTAACCAGTGACCAGCCAGCCGGCGCCGGGAATCGACACGCCGAGGTCGCCGGCCACTTCCGGCAGCAGGCCCATGATGACGAATTCCGTGGTGCCGATGGCAAACGCGGACAAAGCGAGGACGAGAAGCGCTGCAGGCATGCCGTCAGCTCCTGAAAGAAGGGTGAATGAACAGTGAGTTTTAGAGCGCTTGGCTCATGTGATTGAGGAACGCCTGGATGGTCTCTTCATTGCGCTTGAAGAAGTTCCACTGGCCGACCTTCTTGCTGCTGATCAGTCCGGCGCGCTGCAAGGTCGCCAGGTGCGCCGAGACTGTTGATTGCGACAGCCCGGTGCGTTGGTCGATCTTGCCGGCGCACACACCGATTTCCAGCGGGTGATCCTGGTCGGCGAAATACGTCTGCGGGTCTTTCAGCCAATGCAGGATGTCGCGCCGCACAGGGTGGGCCAGAGCCTTGATCACTTCATCGATGTCGAGTTGCATACGGGTTATCCCCTGTGCGCTGTAACGCCATATCGCGATGGGGCGAACTTTATATCGGCTACTGACGATATACAGATCGTTCGTGGCGATAGTCATCATCACGGCGGCTGATGTGTAAGCTGTGGCCATGAATTACCTCGCGCATTTACACCTCGGCGGCGACGCGCCGGCACAACTGCTGGGCAGTCTGTATGGCGATTTCGTCAAGGGGCCGCTGGCCGGGCAGTGGCCGGCGGATATCGAAGCGGCAATCCACCTGCATCGGCGTATCGATGTATTCACCGACAGCCACCCGCTGCAAGCGCAGGCACGGGCGCGCTTTGCCCCAGAACGGCGGCGTTATAGCGGCATCTTGCTGGATGTGTTTTTCGATCATTGCCTGGCGCGGAACTGGGCTGATTATGCTGCTGAGCCACTGCCGCGCTTTACCGGGCGGGTGTATCAGGTGCTGGCCGCCGAGCCGCGTTTACCTGAGCGCCTGGCGCATATTGCGCCGCGTATGGCGGCACAGGATTGGTTGGGCAGTTACCGCGAATTTGCCGTGCTGGAGCAGGTGGTCGCGGGGATTGATCGGCGGCTGTCGCGGCCAGGCTTGCTGGCCGGCGGTGCCGCCGAACTGGAGCGGTTGTATCAGCCGCTGCTGGAGGATTTTCGCCAGTTCTATCCGGAGTTACAGGCCTTTGTTGCTCGCGAGCGCGGGCTCGTCGATTAAGCGGCCTGGCTTTCTTCCTCGCCTAGTTCAGCTGTGCCAAACAGCGCCTGGCTGATCGCTTGCTGCGCCGCGCGAGCCAGGGCGTTGCGGTTCAGCTCGCTGCTGGCAATCGGTGTAAGCAACTGGATCTGCACTTCACCCAACTCGCTGCCGAGCAAGCGCAGCAGATGCGAGAGCATGTCGTCATCGCCGATAAACGGCGCCACGCTGCACGGCTTGCCATCACGCAGGTAACGGATAGCCACTGGCTGTATATAGACGCCGCTGTCGATCGCGCTGCTCAGCAGGCGGCCGTGGAAGGTGCGCAGGCCGAGGCCATCGGTGGTAGTGCCTTCGGGGAAGATCAGCAGGTTACGCCCGCGTTGCAAGTGGTTGCCCAGCTGCTGGCTGAGCAGGCCGCTATCACCCGAACCGCGGCGGATAAACAGGGTGCCGGCCTTGTGCGCCAGCCAACCGGCCACCGGCCAGGTGCGTACCTCGGCCTTCGACAGAAAGGACAGCGGGGTGAGCATGCCGAGCAGGGGAATATCGGTCCAGGACACGTGATTGCTGACCCACAGCATCGGCTGGCGCGGCAGCTCGCCCTGCACCTGCAAGCGGAATGGCAGCGCTCCTGCCAGGCGCGCGAGAAACCAGCGAGTCAGGCGCTGACGGGTTGGCATCAGGTCATGTCGCACCAGACGTTCGAGCAGGGTGATGCCTGCCGCCAGCAGGGTGCCGAAGCTGATCACCAGCAGCAGGCGCGCCAGGCGCAGGTATAAACGCACTTTCTTCATCGAACTCTCTCGCTGCAAAAACACAAACGCCGGCACTGTCTACAGAGTGCCGGCGAGTTGTGCAACATTACTCCGACCTGCTGTTAAACAGCAGCTTTGAAATGCCGTGCATAGCGCGGGCACAGCTCGTCACGCTTGAGCAGGATAAACACGTCGGCAACTTGGAAATCCTGATCCCAGCACGGCTCGCCGCAGATCTTCGCGCCCAGGCGCATATAGGCCTTGAGCAGCGGCGGCATTTCGGCGATCACGTTGCTCGGTACATCCAGCGTTGGCAGCGGGGTCTTCGGTTCGGCGCGCAGGTGTTCGGTGCACAGGTAGCGTTCGCGCAGGCGCTGCATGATTGCCTGGGCCTGGATGCCGCCGTCCTGCATGGAGATGCTGGCGCAGCCCATCAGGTAGCGGTAACCACCTTGGTTGAGCACTTCGGCCAATTCGCCCCAGAGCACGGCGATGGTCGCGCCGTTGCGGTAGGCTGCGTCGACGCAGGTGCGGCCGATTTCCAGCACCGGCCCTTCGAGGTGCGGCAGGCCGTGCAGGCTGAATTCTTCTTCGCTGTAGAAGCGTCCCAGGCTGGCGGCCGCGCGGTGGTCGAGCAGGCGGGTGGTGGCCACCAGCTCACCGCTGCCCAGGTCACGCACGCCGATGTGTTGGCAGTGAATGTCGTAGTCATCCATGTCCAGGCCCAGTTCGGCACCCTTGAGCTTGGCATCGAATTCGGCGCTGAATACGCGAAAGCGCAGCGCCTGGGCTTCGCGCAGGGCGGCAGCGCCGTGTAAGCGCTCGGCCTGCAGGCGGCGAGCGGGAGTAGCTTTAAGTGCCATCTGGGTCATGCCGTCATCTCCATTAGCCGGCTTTTTGCCTTGCAGCCGGTCGATCTTGTTGGGCAAGCTCAGGCTAGGTAGCGGCGGTGTCACCTCCGTGAATCTTTGGTGATGCTTGTGTGACAGTGACTTCGATAATTCCAATAAGGAGTAATGCATGCCCTGGCAACAGCTGTTGAGCCCGCAAATTCGTCTGCCGGTCGCGGGGCTGGAGGAGTGGTACGCCAGTTTGCTCGAGCGCCTCACTAACCCGACTCCGTTACAGCTGGCCCTGCTCGGCGGCCGACTGGCAGCGACCCCGGGGCTGGCATTTCTTGCCGGTTATCAGGGCGCGTTGCGCGCACTCTGGCCGGCCGCGCCCTGGACCCTGGGCGCGCTGTGCGTGACTGAAAACCGCAGCACGCGGCCTGCGGACATGAGTACGCGGATCAATGCCCTGACCCTTGAGGGCCGCAAGGATTTCGTCACCGCCGCTGAAGCCGCCGACTGGCTCTTGGTGGCTGCTCGCGAGGAAACCAACGGCGCGCCGGTGCAGCTTGCGCTTGGGGTGGTGCGCAATGGCGCGCCGGGCGTGCAGATCGAGACGCTGCCAGCGTTGCCGCTGATGCCGGATATCAGCCATGGTCGTTTGCATTTGCAGTGCGCGCAGTGCGAACGGCTACCCGGCGATGGATGGGATGACTACGTAAAACCCTTCCGCACCCTGGAAGACACCCACGTGCTGGCGGCGCTGACGGCCTGGCTGTTCGGCGTAGGCCAGGAATCGGCCTGGCCGCAGGCCCTGCAATTACGTCTGCTGGGTTTGCTGGCCGGCTGCGCGGAAGTGGCGCGGCAATGCCCAAGTGCCGCAGGCAGCCATCTGATGCTGGCTGGACTGTTTGCCCAGTTCGACAGCCTGCGCAGTGATCTGGACAACGCTTTTGCTGCCGGTGATGCGCATTGGGGGCAGCTCTGGCAGCGCGACAAAGGTCTGCTGGCGATTGCCGGCAGCGCGCGCAGCAAACGTTTGCAGAAGGCGCTAACAGCGTTTGGCATGACCGTCTAAGTAGCCCGGATGTAATCCGGGAGCGGTTGTATAGGCAAGGGGTTGCCCCGGATTGCATCCGGGCTACGGGTTTAGCCAGCACATGTCAGCCGGCTTGATCCAGATCAGTAAGGCCGAGCCGCTGCGCCAGTAAGCTCGCGGGCTTTCGGGAGAGAGCCTGCCATGCGACGCGAGCCCATAGTGCTGTTCGATAACGGCGAGCATCAGTGCATGATGTTCGATGACCTGGTCAGCGGGGAGGGCGTGCAGTCCAACCAGTTCCTGATCACCGACAACGAGCAGTACCTGCTGCTCGATCCGGGCGGCGACCTGACCTACACGCCGTTGTCGCTGGAACTGTCCAAGCACATCCCGGTGCAGGACCTGACCTATATCTTCGCCTCGCACCAGGACCCGGACATCATCGCCTCGCTGGACAAATGGCTGCTGCACACCCGCGCGCGGGTGATCTGCTCCAAGCTCTGGGCGCGCTTTCTGCCGCATCTGACGGCCAACTACCTGGCGCTCAGCCGTGGCATCAACACCTTTGACCGGATCATCGCGCTGCCAGATCGCGGCCAGTCGTTTGCCTTGGGCAAATGCACGCTCAAGGCGGTGCCGGCACATTTTCTCCACTCGGTGGGCAACTTTCAGTTGTATGACCCGGTGAGCAAGATTCTGTTTTCCGGTGACATGGGCGCCTCAATGGTCGATGACGCACACCCGGTGACGGACTTCGTCAACCATGCGCCGAACATGCTCGGTTTTCACCGGCGCTATATGGCGGGCAACAAAGCCTGCCGGCTTTGGGCGGCGATGGTTCGCGAGATGGATGTGGCGATGATTGTGCCGCAGCACGGTCGGCCTTTTGTCGGTGCGGAAATGATCAATGCCTTCCTTTACTGGATCGAAAACCTGGAGTGCGGCATGGATCTGATGGGGCCGGAGGATTACCGCCTGCCGAAGTAGTGGCTATCCATGCACTGACTTTTCGCGCCGAATTGCCGGCTAAACCGGCGTGTTCGGCGCTTTTTGTCGTCATCAGCGCCATGCTAGGGTGCCGCCTTCGATCCCTGCAGAGGCGGCTCCATGTCCTTCACTCCCTTTCCCGCGCGGCGGCTGATGCTGGCGTGCGTCTTCGCTCTGTGCTGCGCCACGGCGCACGCCGAGAACTGGCCTGGCAGCGACTGGGACAGCCAGTTGGCCGCGCCCAGCGCCGCGCTCAGTGAGCTGGAAAGCTACGCCTTTCCCGCCCGTGATGACGCCACCCGCAAAGGTGTGCGCACCGATGCCCTGCTGGTGATCCGCGATGGCCAGGTGGTTTATGAGCGCTATGCCGCACCGACCACCGCCGCCACGCCGCACCTGACCTGGTCGATGGCCAAGAGTCTGCTGGCTACTACGATGGGCGTGGCCTACGGCCAGGGCCGCTTCCGTCTGGATGCGCCGGTGGCCGATTACTACCCGCCGTTTGCTGCACACCCGCAGGTCAAGGTCGGCCACTTGCTCAACTGGGCCTCGGGCCTGGACTGGCAGGAAGATTATGAATACGCGCCACTGAAATCCTCGGTAGTGGCGATGCTCTACACCCGTGGCCGCGGTGATATGGCGGCCTTCACCGCCGCGCACAGCGCCGATGCCGAGCCGGGCGAGCGCTTCCGCTATTCCAGTGGTGACACCAACGTCCTGGCCGCCGCGTTGAAGAACATGGTGGGCGAGGCGGCTTATGCCGATTACCCCTGGACCGCCCTGTTCGACCCGCTCGGTATCACCACCGCCGTGTGGGAGCGCGATGCTGCGGGCACCTTTGTCGGTTCCTCATACGTCTACATGAACGCTCGTGACCTGGCCCGTGTTGGTCTGCTGATGCAACGCGATGGCCGCTGGGGCGAGCAGCAGTTGCTGCCCAAAGCCTGGGTCGAGTTCAACCGCACGCCGTTCGCCAACTACCAACCGCAGGCCGACAAGCCGGGTGAAGCGGTGCCTGGCGGCCAATGGTGGCTCAATGCGGCAGTCGCTGGTGCGAGCAGGCCGTGGCCGGATGCGCCGGAAGACACCCTGGTGGCGTCCGGACACTGGGGGCAAGGGCTGTATGTGATTGCCAGCGAGAACCTGGTGATCGTGCGCTATGCCGATGACCGCGATGGCAGCTTTGATCGCAACCATTTCCTCAAACTGGTTCTTGCCGCGTTGGCCGATGAGGTGCAGCCATGATTCGTCGTCGTCCGTTCAGCAGCCTGTTGCTGCTGATTGCGCTATTACTCGCTGCCCTGGCCTGGCAGAACCGTACCCATTTGCAGGCCTTTCCGGGGATCATCGGTGCCTACTCGGCCAAGGAATACTGCTCGTGCCGCTATGTGGCGAACAACCCGGCCGACTACTGCGAGGAGTATGTGGCGCAGTATGTTGCGCTCTCCGGCTTCTTCGATGACTCGGCCAACAAGCGCGTGACCGCGCGTGGTCTGGGCAGTACCCAGAGCGCGCAATGGCTGGGCCCACGCGAGGGCTGTCAGCTGTTACCGCAGGCTGCGCCGCTGCCGTAACCAGTACCGCGCTCTGCTTGATCGCCCGGCAGGGTTTGCAAGGCCCTGCCGGGCGGCTATGGTGGCGACTCCATTTCCCATGCGTGAGCCGCAATGCGCAGAGTCAACCGCCGCGTGAACGGTCATGCCGCATAACGTCTTTCCCTGGCGACGCGGTAACGCACTGAACTTGCTGATCGACGGGCCACAGTTCTTCGTGCGGATGCTGGCGCGCATCGACGCCGCGCAGCGGCAGGTCGAGCTGGAGCTTTACCTGGTGGAAAGCGGGGCGTGCAGCCGCGTGCTGATCGATAGCTTGTGCGCTGCCGCGCAACGCGGCGTGGTCGTGCGTTGCCTGTTCGATGCCTTTGGCGCACAGGGGTTGCAGGTGACGGATCGGCAACTGCTGCAGGCGGCTGGCGTGAAGGTGCAGTGGTACAACCCGCTGCGCTGGAAACACGGCGTGCGCAACTTTCACCGTGATCACCGCAAGTTATTACTGGTCGACGAACAGTTTGCCTTTGTCGGTGGCACCGGCTCGACCGATGAATTCTGGCTGCCCGGCCAAATTAGCAGCAGCTGGCATGAGGTGATGGTGGAAATCAGCGGGCCGCTGGTGGCCGACTGGCAGCAGCTGTTTGAGCGCCAATGGCAGGCGAGTCAGGCCTGGATCGCCTGGCGACCGCGCATGCCACTGCGCCTGAAGAACCTGCCGGCTTTACCGGCGCTGGGGCAGGGCTTGGGCCGGGTGGCTTTTGCTGATGCTTCGCAGCACCGCGATATTCTGCTCTCGCTAGTACGCGCCTTGCGCGGTGCCAAGCGGCGTATCTGGCTGGTCACGCCGTATTTTCTGCCGACCTGGCGGGTACGCCGCACCCTGCGCCAAGCGGCCAAGCGCGGTATTGAGGTGCGCTTGCTGCTGGCCGGGCAGCATACCGATCACCCACCGGTACGCTTTGCCGGCCAGCGTTACTACGCCAGCCTGCTCAAGGCTGGGGTGCAGATATTCGAGTACCAGCCGCGCTTTCTGCACCTGAAGATGGTGCTGGTAGACGACTGGGTCAGTGTCGGCTCATGCAACTTCGATCACTGGAACCTGCGCTTCAACCTGGACGCCAATCTCGAAGCGCTCGATCCTGCCTTTACCGCCAGCGTGGCGGCGAGCTTTCAGGCGGACTTTGCCGATAGCCAGGAAATCACCCTGGCCGACTGGCGCGCACGGCCCTGGTGGCGGCGTTTGCAGCAGTCCATCTGGGGCGCGCTGGATCAATTGCTGGTCAACCTGCTGGATCGCCGCCGCTGACCCGCACTTTTGTCTGGTGTAGGCCGGGCAGGGCGCCGCTATGCTCGCTACATAACTCGAATAAGGATGCTGTCGATGCGTGGTCTGCCCTGGCTTGCAGTGCTGTTGTTGGTCACCTTGAGTGGTTGCTCGACCCCTGGGGCATTTTTTGGCGCAACCGAGGGCGAGGTATTCCGCGAGCATGTGCTCAGTGACGAGAACCACGCCCTGGTTTACCTCTACCGCCCGCAGAGCGACTGGGCCGATCAGGAGCTGGAAGCCCCCGCGCTGTTTCTGAATAACGCACGCATCGGCAGCCTGCCGAGCAATGCCTACATGGTGCTGGAGTTCGATATCGCCAGTTACCAGCTGGAAATGCGTCGTCCGCTGTTCGGTACGCACTGGACCTTTTTCGCCGACGGGCCGCTGGATTTCACCCTGATCAGCAGCTTTGCCCTGGATGCCGAAGCCGGCGGTATCTATTACTTGCGTTATGACGAACTCAACCCTCCGCCGGTAAACGAGCAGGCACCGAGCCAGGGCGACGGCCCGCTGCAACTGGTATCCAAGGCGGTGGCGGACGCGGAAATCGGTGCTACCCGGGAAATCCAGCCCTTCGAACGGATTGCCGCCAGTGGCGAAACCGAACGCATGCAGCGCAGCTTCTGGCGCAAGGTTGGCAAGTCGCTGGACAAGATCGGTATCTAAAACGTAACGGGCCAGCGCAAGGCTGGCCCGTTACTGCGGCTTTAACATGGCCATTGCGGCCATGCATCGGTCCTTTTAAATCAGCTCAACCGCTACAGCAGTGGCCTCGCCGCCACCAATGCACAGCGAAGCAATGCCACGCTTGCCGCCGGTGTTTTTCAGCGCATTGATCAGGGTCAGGATGATCCGCGAACCGGTGGAACCGACCGGGTGGCCCTGGGCGCAGGCGCCGCCGTAGACGTTGACCTTGGCGTGATCCAGGCCGTGTTCACGGATGGCCAGCATGGTCACCATGGCGAAGGCTTCGTTGATTTCGAACAGGTCAACCTCGGCCTTGTCCCAGCCGGTTTTCTTCAGCAGGTTGCTGATCGAGCCGATCGGCGCGATGGTGAACTCGCTGGGGTCCTGGCTCTGGGTGGCGTGCGCAACGATCTTCGCCAGCGGCTGGAGGCCACGTTTGGCGGCTTCTTCAGCGGTCATCAACAGCAGGGCCGAAGCACCGTCGGAAATCGAGCTGGCGTTGGCTGCGGTGATGCTGCCGTCCTTGCGGAACGCAGGCTTCAGGCCTGGGATTTTCTCCAGGTTGGCGGTCAGCGGTTGTTCGTCATCCTTAACCACGATATCGCCCTTGCGGCCGCTGACGGTGACCGGAACGATTTCCGCATCCAGTGCACCGCTGGCGATGGCGGCCTGAGCGCGTTTCAGCGATTCGATGGCGTAGGCGTCCATTTCTTCGCGGGTGATGCCGTATTGGTCAGCGGTTTCCTGGGCGAAGGAGCCCATCAGGCGGCCGGTGCGCGCATCTTCCAGGCCATCGAGGAACATGTGGTCCTTGATTTCGCCGTGGCCCATGCGCAGACCCGCACGAGCCTTGGTCATCACGTAGGGCGCGTTGGACATGCTTTCCATGCCCCCAGCGATCATCACGCTGTTGCTGCCGGCCTTCAGCGAATCAAACGCCATCATTACCGCTTTCATGCCCGAGCCGCACAGCTTGTTGATGGTGGTGCAGCCAGTGGCCGACGGCAGACCGGCGTTCAGCGAGGCCTGGCGCGCCGGGCCCTGTTTGAGGCCAGCTGGCAGTACGCAGCCCATGATCACTTCCTGTACGTCGGCAGGGGCAATGCCCGCCCGCTCAACGGCGGCGCGAATGGCAGCCGCACCCAGGTCAACGGCGGCAATGCTCGACAGGCAGCCTTGAAAACCACCCATCGGCGTACGGGCGCCGCTGACGATGACGATATCGGACATCGGAAAACTCCTCGTTTTGTAGTAGGTCGCAGGCCAAACACATCGAATGCGAGCCGCTGATTCTACTGCGTGACTAAAAATGCCCAAAGAGTCACGCGGAAAATCATTCTTTGGGCTGATTTGAGCGGCGGCGCAGGGCTCTAGATTGGCCGCACTGAAAAAAGCCAATAATAGGTACCGCCATGCTGCAGACCCGTCTGATTGCTCCCGCTGACAATGCCCACAATGCTCCGCTGCTGATCAAGCGCCTGCTGCTGTCGGGCATTCGTTACGAGAAAACCCGCGAAATCGTCTACCGCGATCAGCTGCGCTACAGCTACGCGACGCTCAATGAGCGTGTGGCGCGCCTGGCCAACGTGCTCACCGAGGCGGGGGTCAAGGCCGGTGACACCGTGGCCGTGATGGACTGGGACAGCCACCGTTACCTGGAGTGCATGTTTGCCATCCCGATGATCGGTGCGGTGCTGCACACCATCAATATCCGCCTATCGGCTGATCAGATTCTCTACACCATGAACCATGCCGACGATAAGTTCGTGCTGGTCAACAGCGAGTTCGTGCCGCTCTACAAAGGTATCGAAAGCCAGCTGACCACGGTGGAGAAGACCATCCTGCTCACCGATGCCGCCGACAAGACCGCCGAGCTGGGCGGCCTGGTTGGCGAGTACGAAAACCTGCTGGCCGCCGCCAGCCCGCGTTATGACTTCCCGGATTTCGACGAAAACTCGGTCGCCACCACCTTCTACACCACGGGCACCACCGGCAACCCCAAAGGCGTGTACTTCAGCCACCGCCAGCTGGTGCTGCACACCATGGCCGAAGCCAGCGTGCTGGGCAGCCTGGACAGCATTCGTCTGCTCGGTACCAATGATGTGTATATGCCGATCACCCCGATGTTCCACGTACATGCCTGGGGCATCCCGTATGTCGCTACCATGCTGGGCATCAAGCAGGTCTACCCGGGGCGTTATGAGCCGGACATGCTCTGCCGTCTGATCAAAGAAGAAAAAGTCACCTTCTCCCACTGCGTGCCGACCATTCTGCAGATGGTGATGGCCGCTCCTACCGCGCAGGGTCACGATTTCGGCGGCCTGAAAATGATCATCGGCGGCAGCGCGCTCAATCGCTCGCTGTACGACGCGGCCAAGGCACGTGGCATCCAGCTCACCGCTGCCTACGGCATGTCGGAAACCTGCCCGCTGATCTCCTGCGCCCACATCAATGAAGAGTTGCTGGCCGGCAGCGAAGATGAGCGCACCACCTACCGCATCAAGGCTGGCGTGCCGGTGCCACTGGTGGAGGCGGCGATCATGTCCGCCGATGGCACCCTGTTACCGGCCGATGGAGAGAGCCAGGGTGAGCTGGTGCTGCGTGCGCCTTGGTTGACCCAGGGCTACTTCCGCGAGCCGGAGAAGGGCGCTGAGCTGTGGGAACACGGCTGGCTGCACACCGGTGACGTGGCGACCATCGACGACTTCGGCTTTATCGATATCCGCGACCGTATCAAGGATGTGATCAAGACCGGTGGCGAGTGGATTTCCTCCCTGGAGCTGGAAGACCTGATCAGCCGCCACCCAGCCGTGCGTGAGGTCGCGGTGGTCGGTGTGGTCGATCCGCAGTGGGGCGAGCGCCCGTTTGCTCTGTTGGTACTGCGCGAAGGCCAGAGCCTGGATGCCAAAGGCCTCAAGGAACACCTCAAGCCGTTTGTCGACCAGGGCAGCATCAACAAGTGGGCGATACCGTCGCAGATTGCCCTTGTTACCGAAGTTCCCAAGACCAGCGTCGGCAAGCTGGATAAGAAACGCATTCGCCTGGATATCGTCCAGTGGCAAGCCGCCGGCAGTCCGTTCCTTTCCACGCTGTAAGGTTTTTTGTAACGGGCGCAGCAGCAGGCGGCGCCTGTTACACGGCACACATTCAGTACCGCGCAGGCCAGGCAGATCAAGGCCTGCAGGTACCTGTGGGGCGATGAGCAAGTGGCTCAGGGCAGGTCAACTCGGCTGTTCAAATAACGGCTAATCAGGTCGTTTTGAGTGACTGCTCGGTCAAACAAGCGTTTGGCTTGCTAATTGCTCATTCCAAGCCATTCTTGGCTCTGCCGGTTGTGCTCAACACGCCGAAACCTGCGAGCCAGAGTGCCTGGGGGCTGCAAATCACACTTTCGAGGGATCAAGCAGAAGTACCCGCTGGCTATAGTCCGCACCATCCATAACAAAAAACACATGGAGTAGCGTCGATGACAAAAACAAAACAAACCTGGCGCCTGGCAAAACTGCCACTGGCCGTCAGCCTCGCATCCACCCTCGCCGCACCTGCATTCGGCGTTACTTTCAATATCGGTGAGATCGAAGGCCAGTTCGACTCCTCGCTGTCGGTTGGTGCGAGTTGGTCGGTGAAAGGTGCGGATAAAGACTTGATTGGCACCAACAATGGTGGGCGAGGTCTTTCTCAGACATCGGACGATAGCAAAATGAACTTTAAGAAGGGTGAAACCTTCTCGAAGATATTCAAGGGTATTCATGATCTTGAGTTGAAATATGGTGATACCGGTGTATTTGTTCGCGGTAAGTACTGGTATGACTTCGAATTGAAAGACGAAAGCCGTCTATTTAAAGACATTAGCGATAGCAATCGTAAGGAAGGCGCTCAGGCTTCCGGTGCACAGATTCTTGACGCTTTCGTTTATCACAACTATGCAATCGCAGATCAGCCAGGCTCGGTACGGCTTGGTAAGCAGGTAGTGAGTTGGGGTGAAAGTACCTTTATTCAGAATAGTATCAACTCAATCAACCCCGTGGATGCGTCTGCGTTTCGCCGTCCAGGTGCAGAAGTCAAAGAAGGTTTGATTCCAGTAAATATGTTCTATGTTTCTCAAAGTTTGACTGAAAATCTCTCTATGGAGGCGTTCTATCAGCTGGAGTGGGATCAGACAGTCGTAGATAATTGTGGAACTTTCTTTGCTCAGCCGGATATTGTTGCTGATGGCTGTGATTCTAATCTTAATGTTTTGGCGGATCAGTCGGTTGTTTTTGATCGTCTGTATGCAGCAAATCGAAATGCCGGTTTTCCTGATGCGCAGGCAACTGCTCGTGCTAACGGTGTAATTGGCCAACTTCAAAACTTGGGTGCTAACTGGGCTCCCTCAGGCGAAGGTGTGATTGTGCGGCGCGCTGGAGACCAAGATGCTCGTGATTCTGGTCAGTGGGGGCTTGCTTTCCGTTATATGTTCGAGCCGCTGGATACTGAGTTCGGCTTCTATGCTATGAACTATCATAGCCGCACGCCATTCTTTAACGGTCAGGCTGGCTCTGAGGAATCATATGAAGCTATCGGCGACTGGTTGCTGGCAAGTGGTAATACTGCGGGCGCAGCTGCAGTAACTCGTCTTCTGACATTGAATCCTGCTGCAACTGCGCTGCAGCAGCAAGCTGCCTTTGGTACAGGCTTTAATGCCACTCTTGGTGGGCTTGCTCCTCTAGCACCTCTTGCTGCTGCCGGTAATGGCAACTATTTTATGTCTTACCCAGAGGATATAAAGCTTTACGGTATTAGCTTCTCGACTACGTTACCCACAGGTACATCATGGGCGGGTGAAGTTAGTTATCGTCCAAATGCTCCGGTTCAGATTACTTCTACAGATATTCTCTATGCTGGTCTTAAGCCGTTAGGTCAAATTTCCACTGTCTTACCAAATGGTGCGACTGTAGGTCAGGTCTATCAAGCTAACGGCATCGGCAATGTTTCTGTATTGGATAGTGGGTTTGGTGCAGTTGCGCGTGGCTATAATCGTAAAGAGATTACTCAGTTCCAAACAACGTTTACTCACTTCTTTGATCAAGTAATGGGTGCAAGTCGTTTGACTCTGGTTGGTGAGGTGGGTATTGCTCACGTAGGTGGCTTGGAGAGCACTGATAAGGTGCGCTATGGCCGTGATCCAATTTTCGGACCCGGACCTCTGCAAGGTAATTACGTGACAGGCGGACAGGCATACAACGCTTGTGAAGGGTTGAACGTCAGCACTGTGGGTGCCAATAGCGCTAAGAATGTTACTACCTACTGTGAGGATGATGGGTTTGTCACTTCCACTTCGTGGGGCTACCGTGCACGTGCCATCTGGGATTACCCGGACGTATTTGCCGGCGTAAACCTGCGTCCAAGCGTTTCCTGGTCGCATGACGTCGACGGTTACGGCCCGAATGGCCTGTTCACCGAAGGCGCCAAGGCTGTAAGCCTGGGCCTGGATGCCGACTACCAGAACACCTACACCGCCAGCCTGGCCTATACCGACTTCTTCGGCGGCAAATACAACACTTCGGTTGACCGCGACTTTGTTGCGCTCAGCTTTGGCGTGAACTTCTAAGTAAGCGGACGAGATTTTGAGGACGACTATGACTATGAAAACAACAAAAAGTCTGCTGCAAACCGGTGCGCTGACACTCTCGCTGCTAGCCAGCGGTGTGATGGCAGCGGTATCGCCGGATGAAGCTGCCAAACTGGGTACCACGCTGACACCAATAGGTGCGGAAATGGCGGGTAATGCTGATGGTTCGATCCCTGCCTGGACTGGCGGTCTGCCAGCCAGCGCGGGTTCGGCCGATGCTGCGGGTTTCCTCTCGGATCCGTTCCCGAGTGAGCAGCCGCTGTTCACCATCACCGCGCAAAACGTTGATCAGTATAAAGACAAGCTGACCCCTGGCCAGCTGGCGATGTTCAAGCGTTATCCGGAAAGCTACAAAATGCCGGTGTTCGCCACTCATCGTACGGCGACCATGCCGGACTTCATCTTGGCAGCTGCGAAGAACAACGCCGTCAACACCAAGATGGTCGAAGGCGGTAACGGTCTGGAAAACTTCGAGCAGGCTAACCCTTTCCCGATTCCGAAAGACGGCCTGGAAGCGATCTGGAACCACATCACTCGCTACCGTGGTGGCAGCGTGAAGCGTCTGGTAACCCAGGCGACTCCACAGCCGAATGGCTCCTACAGCCTGGTTTACTTCCAGGATGAGTTCACCTTCCGTGGTGCGCTGAAGGATGCCGATACCAGCAAGCCAAGCAACGTACTGTTCTACTTCAAACAGCGCGTAACTGCTCCTTCGCGTCTGGCAGGTAACGTGCTGCTGGTACACGAAACTCTCAACCAGGTGAAAGAGCCGCGTTTGGCGTGGCTGTATAACGCCGGTCAGCGTCGCGTGCGTCGTGCTCCGCAGGTGTCTTATGACGGTCCAGGTACCGCCGCTGACGGTCTGCGTACGTCCGACAACTTCGACATGTACAACGGTGCTCCTGACCGTTACGAGTGGAAGCTCAACGGTAAGAAGGAAATCTACATTCCTTACAACAGCTACCGTCTGGACTCGCCGAAGCTGAAGTATGACCAGATCATCAAGGCTGGCCACATCAACCAGGACCTGACTCGTTACGAGCTGCACCGCGTATGGCACGTGACCGCAACCCTGAAATCGGGCGAGCGTCATATCTATGCCAAACGTGACTTCTACCTCGACGAAGACACCTGGCAAGCTGCTGCCATCGACCACTACGACGGTCGCGGTACCCTGTGGCGTGTGGCTGAAGCTCATGCTCAGTACTACTACGACAAACAAGTACCGTGGTACAGCGTAGAGACCCTGTATGACCTGCTGTCCGGTCGTTACCTGGCTCTGGGCATGAAGAACGAAGAGAAGAGCGCTTACCAGTTCGACTACCCGGCCAAGGAAAGCGATTACACCCCAGCGGCCCTGCGCCAGGCTGGCGTGCGCTAAACCTGAGTCACGCTGCATAAAGAACCGGCCCTTGTGGCCGGTTTTTTTATGCGCAGAGATTCAGTTCGATGATCTGTCCGGTAGGGCGATTAGCCTGTTCTTGCATACCGCTACAAGTCGGCAGTTTGCTTAGCCCACGCCAAGCACCATGCGGCAGATGGATAAGCAATCATTGCAGTTTGCTTCCTGATGGCAGCAAGGGCTTCAAATGCGTGAGTCAAGGCGCTAGGCTGCGGAACATTGGTAGTGCCGCTGCCTGACTACTACAAGAAACCGGCTGATGACTGATCTGTCCCGCATTCCTGGCTTGGTAGCCGCGCCCAACGTACTGGGCGGGCACTTCTATCGGCCGCCTTTACCTGCCAGCTATGTGCCGCGTCCGCGTTTGTGTGAGCGTTTACTCGGTGGTTTGGCTGGGCGTCTGTTGCTGGTCAGCGCGCCGGCCGGGTTTGGCAAGAGTTCACTGGCCATCGAGTTCTGCGAGCACCTGCCGGAGCAGTGGCAAAGCCTGTGGTTGGGCCTTAGCCCGCGTGACAGTGATCCGGGGCGGTTTCTTGAGCGCTTGCTCAGTGGGCTGCAGCAGTTCTTCCCAGGTGTGGGGCGGGACGCGCTGGGTCTGTTGCGCCTGCGCCAACGGCATCAGCCGTTTGCCTTTGAGGAGTGGCTGGATGGCTTGCTCGATGAGCTGGCTGTGCGCCTTTATCCGCAACAGCCCTTGTTGCTGGTGCTGGATGACTATCACCTGGCACAGGGCGCGGTGCTGGATCGTTGTCTGCAGTTCTTTCTCAATCACCTGCCGCCGGGCCTGCTGATTCTGGTGACCAGTCGTCAGCGCCCGGACTGGCATTTGGCGCGTTTGCGCCTGTCGCGTCAGTTGCTGGAGTTGCACGAGCAGGACCTGCGCCTGACCGATGCTGAAAGCACTGCGTTGCTCCGCTTGCAGGGTGCCGAGCTGTCGGCAGATGTGCTGGCCGCGCTGTTGCAACGCAGTGAGGGCTGGGTCGCGGGGCTGCGCTTGTGGTCGCTGGCCGCCAGTGAGGCGCAGGAGTCAGCGGCGTTACCGGCGTTGGTGCAGGGTGGTGACGGGCTGATTCATGATTACCTGCTGGAAGAGGTGATCGAACGCCAGCCGGCTGATGTGCAGGCTTTTCTCTATGAGACCGCCAGCCAGGAGCGCTTCTGCGCTGAGCTGTGCGATGCCCTGCGTGATGCCCATGACAGCGCGGCGATTCTCCGCCACTTGCAGGCGCATCAGGTATTTCTGGTGCCGCTGGATGAGCAGGGCAAATGGTTTCGCTATCACCACCTGTTTTCCGACCTGCTGCGCAGCCGGCCGCAGCCTACTCCCGGGCTGCATCTGCGCGCGTGTCGCTGGTTCAGCGCGGAGGGGCTGCTGGATGAAGCCATCGAGCAGGCGTTGCGCGCGGGCCAGCCGGACGTGGCGGCGAATCTGGTGCAGAACCTTTCCGAAGAACAATTGCTGGCCGAGCAGAATGTCGCCACTTTGCTGCGCTGGAAGATGGACTTGCCGGACAGCCTGCTGACCAGCACGCCACGTCTGATTCTGCTCTACGGCTGGGCGTTGGCGCTGGCCTGTCAGCTGGATGCCGCCGAAGAACTGCTGGCTGAACTGGGGCGCTTTCTGCCGGCCCGCGAGCGTAGCGAGCAGGAAGGTCTGCTCGCCCAGTGGCTGGCGCTGAGCGGGGTGATTGCCCGCGGTCGTGGCGACAGCGCCAAGGCTCAGGCCTATTGCAGTGAGGCGCTGAGCTGTCTGCCGCTGGATCGCTACGGGCAGCGCCTGATGTGCCTGTCCAGCCTGGCCAACCTGGCGATTGTGCATGGCGATCTGTGGCGCGCGCGTGGGTTGAATCGTGAGGCTCTGGAGCTGGCGCAGCGGGTCGGTAATCCGTTGTTCGAAGCCCTGGCCCATTACGACCGCGCGCGGGTGTTGCAAGCCCGTGGCGAAGTGCTGCGGGCGCTGGATGAGGTGCGTCAGGGCCAGCAGCGCCTGGCCAAACTACCGGTCCAGCGGCAGTACGCCGCACGCGGACGGCTGACTCTTTATGAAGGCTATCTGCTGAGTCTGCGCCTGCAACCAGAACAGGCCCGCCAGCGTCTGCTGGCCGGGATTGTCGAGGCGCGTGGCTGTCGAGATATCAGCGTGCTGATCGGTTACTGCGTGCTGGCCAGCCTGGAAGGACGCTGCGGCAACCTGCCGGAGGCCTTTGTCCAACTGGCCGAGGCCGAGCGGCTGATGCATATCTGGGATATTCCGCCGATCTATTACCTGGCGATGATCACCCTGACCAAATGTGAGCTGTGGCTGCGTCAGGGGCAGACCGAGCTGGCCGGTGTCTGGCTGAGTCGTTTGCTGGATGCCTATGGCGGTGAGCAGGCGGCTGCCGCGCCGGAGTTTCATCCACAGCTGCCGTTGCATGTGCAGCTGCACCTGGCCACTTACGAGCGTCTGCAGGGCGAGGATGAACAGGCCGAGCGACGTTTGCGCGGTTTGAGTCAGCTGGCGCAGAACGCGGGCGGTCAACTGCTGGGGGCGATTGCGCAGATGCAACTGACGGAACTGCTGCGTGACGCCGGGCGCGAGCGTGAGGCCCAGCATCAGTTGCGCAGTGCCCTGCAAGCGGCGGCCGGTGGTGGCTTGCTGCCGTTCCATGGTCTGCTCACGCGACAGCCCGAATGGCTACGCGAGCAGTTGCTGGGGCAGGACGCCAGTCCGCTGATCGAGGCCTTACAACAGCATCTGCCGCAGGCGCAGCCGTTGGTCAGTCAGGATGATTATGCCGCTGTGGTCGATGCACTCAGCTCGCGGGAATTGGCCGTGTTGCAACTGATCGCCCAGGGCTGCTCCAATCAGGAGATCAGCGACAGCCTGTTTATCTCCCTGCACACGGTCAAGACTCATGCCCGCCATATCAACAGCAAGCTCGGTGTGGAGCGGCGTACCCAGGCGGTGGCGCGGGCCAAGAGCCTCGGCCTACTGCGCTGATTCCGCCGGCACTGACAGGTCCAGACTGCGCGCAGGTGCCTTGCGTGGTTGCGCCGCTGCAGCGGCCAGTTTGGCTTGCACATCCTGCTGGATGCTCAGCAGCACCGGCTGCAGTTCGCGCATGTTCTGCTGCACCTCGGCATACGCATGCTGCTGCGCCAGTTGTTCGACGCGTTGCAGCAGGGTTTCACGCACCTCACCGCTCAAATGGATAAACAGCTCGGGCAGCTGCTTGCTCAGCTCGGCGCTGTAGAGCACCAGTTCTTCACGGCCAAACTGTTTGGTCAGGCCCAGATAGTCCAGGGCGCTGGAGGTGAGCATGGCCGCCGCCGCCTTGGTTTCATGCAGACCTTGCAGACGCACCGGGTTGCTTTGCTCGCTTTCCGAGAGGGTCATCCAGAATTCGGTGGTTAGGGTAAACAGCACCGCCTGCTGGCGCAGTGAATAACTCATCAAACCCAGCGCCTCGGCGGCATAAGGCTGTTGCACGGCGCGGAAATCAAAATACAGGCGCATCAGCTCCTTGAGGCGGAATAACGCTTCGCGGGCTTCGTTCTGCCGCAGCTCCAGCGGGGCGTAGATGTTCAGCTGCGGGCGGAAGTTCTCTTCGCTGACCATGCGCTGATAGATCGGCCCGGTGAACTCGCCACTGCGCCGGGGCAGGGCGTTGAGTTGCGTGCTATCGACCTTATTCAGCGCTTCCAGCAGTTGCTGGTAGTCGTCACTGTTCCAGGGCTTGTGGATATCCGGAATCTTCTGCCCGAGGTAGAACAGTTCGGCGGCCTGCACGGGCGACAGCAGAACCAGCAAAAGGATGGCCAGCGGTAGGTAAGGGCGGCGTGTTAGCGTGTTCAGCACAACAATAATCCTGCGGCGATGGCGTGGCTCAGCGTAACCAGCTTGGCGGCTCGCGTCACCCGCGCCTTGGTTGGGAAACGTGCAATGCAGCAGGCCTTGGCAGAACTGGGTGCCGTTCGCGCGGTATTTGAAGACCTGGGCGGTTACGGCGCGGTGGCCCAGCAGCAGGAGCAGGATGGCGACGGGCCACTGATCGGTCATCTACAGCGCACCAATATCCAGCTGGCAGCCATTCCGGTATTTGCCCGCAAGGGCCTGGCAGACACCACGGTGAATGACCTGTTGGCGGCGGCCAACGTGTCGCGGCGCACCTTCTACAAATACTTCGAGAACAAGATGCAGGTGCTCGAAGGCATCTACCAGACGGCAGTATCCCTGCTGTTGTCGCGCTTCAGTGAAATGCAGAGCATCGCCGGCAGCCCACAGGCCTGGTTAGAGGGCATGGTTGGGCGCTACTTCGACTATCACCTGGCGGTCGGGCCGATTATCCGCCTGATGCAGGAAGAAGCCCTGCGCGCCGATTCCCCGCTGGCTGCACACCGGCAGCGAGCACACACGGAGATGGCGCGGTTACTGGCCGAGCGCCTGCATGGAGCGACCCGCGCGGCGGATCCACTGACCTACCGTGCACTGATCTGGGCCATGGAAGCAGCCTCGCTGGAGCTGCTTGGCCGCGCCGCCAAACGCGAAGAAATCGAACAGGCCAAGCGCGTGCTCAGCGAGCTGCTGATCGCCTCGCTGTGTCCTGCGTCCGGCTCAACCTAGGTTAGGCGTCAGCTCTAGGCGTACATGCTCTGATAGCCCGGATGTGTCTTTCTCATAACAACAATCTAGAGGTGCCTGCATGTCTGCTTCCAGTCTCTCGCTGACGCCACCGCTGGCGGCCGGTTTTGCCCGCCTGGGTTTCGGTGCCTTGCCGCTGGAACGTCTCAAAACGCGCTATGGCAATGCCGCCAATGGCTCGCGCTATATCGAACTCGACGGCTTCAACCTGCACTACCGCGACGAGGGCAGCCGCGACAAACCGGTGCTGGTCTTGATCCATGGCGTAGTCGCCTCGCTGCACACCTGGGATGACTGGTTGCCAGCCTTTGCCGCTGATTACCGGGTGATTCGTTTCGATGTGCCGGGCTTCGGCCTCACCGGTCCGGCCCGTGATGGCGTGTATTCCGCCGAGCGGATGATCAAGGTATTCGGTCTGTTGCTCGACTACCTTGGCGTAAACAAGGCATCGATTGTCGGCAATTCTCTGGGCGGCTATATCGCCTGGAACTTTGCCCTGGCACAGCCGCAGCGGGTGGAGAAGCTGGTGCTGATCGACCCGGCCGGTTATCACATGCACAAGGTGCCGTGGATGATTGCCGCCGCTGCTTTACCCGGTGCCACCGTGGCCATGCCGCTGTGGATGCCGCGCGCGTTGATCGCCCAGGGCATCAAGGAAGTCTACGGCGAGCCGGCGCGGATCAAGCCGGGTGTGGTGGACCGCTACAACGACCTGACGCGCCGGCCGGGTAATCGCCGGGCGATGATGGATATCTTCCGCGTGCTGCTCAAGGTCAACAAGGACGAGCTGCACACCACGCCAGCACGGGTGGCGCAGATTCAGGCACCGACGCTGCTGCTGTGGGGCGAACGTGATCGCTGGATTTCGCCCAAGCACGTGCCTCTTTGGCAGCGCGACCTGCCGGGGATTCAGGTGAAAACCTATCCGGGTGTTGGGCATATTCCGATGGAAGAAATCCCGCAGCAAAGCGCGGCCGATGCCTTGCGTTTTCTTCAGGGCTGATCGAACAGAAGCCGATTGCGGCGGCAGCAGCTGTCGCAATCGGTTAAAAGCCTACGAATAAAAAAGGGAGCCATCTGGCTCCCTTGTTGTTTGGCTGCAGCGTCCGGATCAGGCTGCCTGGCTTTGTACAGGCAGATCGAACTCCGTACGGGTCTGGTAGAGCAACTCCAGGTTGTTGTGCTCCCAAGGGTGGAAGTTGGGTTTGAAGAAGTCGCGATAAGTGCTGATCAGCGGACGGAACACGCCTTCCTTGCCCCACATCCACTGGATGCCATCGCGCCATACGCGCCAGTTCCACAGCAGACCGTCCTGTTTCAGCATATGCGCCAGGCCGCGGGTGGTGTCGAGCACGAAGAAGAAGGTGCCCATCATCATGGCCCTGCGCAGCAGTTTGCGGCTGCCGCAGACCTGGTTGTACACGTCGAAGGCCACCGCCTTGTGCTCGGTTTCCTCCAGCGCGTGCCAGCGCCACAGCCGCACCATGGTGGGGTGGGCGCCTTCCAGGTGTTTCGGGTCCTTGAGCAGGCCATCGGCCATGATCGCGGTGATGTGTTCCAGCGCGGCGGTGGCTGCCAGTTGCCTTTGCGGCGAGAACTTCTTCTGGGTGTAGCGAATCCGCGCCTGGGCGCGTTTTTCGATACGGGTGATGTTGTAACCCAGGTCACGCAGACGATTGCTGTATTCCAGGTGCTCGCGGCTGTGGTGGCCTTCCTGACCGATAAAGCCACGGATCTGCTCTTTCAGCACCGGGTCATCAATCTGGTCGCGGAAGTGCCGCACCGAGTCGATAAAGAAGCGCTCGCCATCGGGGAACAGCACCGACATAGCATCAAACAAATGGGTCTTGAAGGCATCGCCGCTGTGCCAGTGCCGGGGCAGTGGATTGGGGAAATCGAAATCCATATGCCGTGGACGAATCTGCAAACCTTCCGGGGTAGTGCTAACCATGCTGACTCCCTGAGTCTGTGACTGAAGCGTGGGCTCACTATGGATTCACCAGGCGGCTCGGCAAAGGTTCACAACAGCCAATGTTTCGGTCATATATGGCCAATATTGCACGAGTGTGCCAAGCGCTGTGAGACCTCCTGGCCACCATCGACATGCTCTATTGCCCACGCTAGAGCCATGCCGTAGTGAAAAGCAGCTCCTGTGACGGCCGCGTCCTGCATGCGCCCAACCTTCGGTTGTGGTGATTGCTTGAACAAGCCCTGAGTATGGAGCGGGCCATGCAGCGACTGCACAGATTGAGTAAGGCGATGGCTGTGCCGCAGGGCGGCCCTTGTCGGTTTTTGTCGAACAGGGTTATCGTCGCTGTCGGTGGTCATATCTGGCCAGATAATAAGAAAACCATGAAGCCATCACTGAATTTCTCTGCAGAACTGGTTCCTGTCGCCTACGCCGCTGCCTTGCTCGACCTGGTCGAGGAACTGGGCGTACCGCGTGCGCAGCTGTTTGCCGAGGCGCGGGTGCGCCCCGAAGTGCTGGGCAATCCGCAGGGGCGTTTGTCCTTTATCGATTTCACCCAGCTCACCAGTAGCGCTCTGCGCCTGTGTGACGAGCCTGCGCTGGGCCTGCTGCTCGGGCAGCGGCTGAATGTCTCCACTCACGGCATCCTCGGTTATGCGGTGCTGTCCAGCGCCAACCTAGGCAAGGCCATGCAGTTCGCCCTTAAGTATTACCGTGTACTGGGCCTGACTTATGAACTGGAAATGGTCGAACTGGGTGCGCGCATCGAACTGCGCGCCAGCGAGTCGATGCCGCTGGGGCCGCTCAGCCGCTTTGCTGCTGAAGGCTTGCTGACCAGCCTCTACACCATTGCGCGGTTTCTGGTGGGCGAGCGCTTGCAGGAGGTGGAGGTGGGCTTTGCCCATGCCGCGCCGCATTATGCCGAGCGCTACGAGCGGCTGTTTGGTGTACCGGTGGCGTTTGAGCAGCCTTACCACCGCCTGAGCATGCCGATCAGCTATCTGGACCGGCCCATGGCCCTGGCCAACCCGGCCACGGTGCAGATGTGCGAACAGCAATGCGAAGCGCTGTTGGCCAGCCTGGATGTACAGGATGGCCTGCTGACCCGCGTGCGCCGCTTACTGCTGGCGCGGCCCGGTGACTTTCCCGACCTGGCCAGTGCCGCCGAAGCCCTGCACACCAGTGGTCGCAGCCTGCGCCGGCACCTGTCGAGCATGGGCACCAGCTACCAGCAAGTGCTCGATGAAGTACGCAAGAGCCTGGCCCTGCAATACCTCACCACCACCCACCTGCCGCTCTACGAAATCGCTTATCTGCTGGGCTTTAGCGACCCGTCGAATTTTCGCCGTGCGTTCAAGAAATGGACGGGTAAACTGCCCAGCGATTACCGCGCTGAGGAATAACCATGAGTTCTGCCGCAACCCCGACCCTGATCCGTGAAACCTTCCCAGTCGGGCCTTTGCAGTGCAATTGCACAATCATTGGCGACCCTGTGACCAAGAAGGCGATTGTGGTCGATCCGGGTGGTAATCCTGATCTGATCATGGCGCGTCTTGAGGCACACGGGTTGAAGGTGGTGAGCATCATTCACACCCACGCCCATCTGGATCACTTTCTCGCTTCTGGGCAGATGAAGGAGAAAACCGGGGCGACGCTGCATTTGCATAAAGAGGATCAGTTCCTCTGGGATAACCTGGAGATGCAGTGCCGCATGTTCGGTGTGCCTTACACGCCGGTGCCGGCACCGGATCAGTGGTTGAGTGATGACGAGGAGCTGGCCTGCGGCTGCGGCGTGGCCTTGCATACGCCGGGGCATACCCCTGGCTCGATGAGTTTCTGGTTCCCCCAGGACAAGCTGCTGATCGCTGGTGACACGCTGTTCAAGCGCGGTATCGGCCGCACCGACCTGTGGGGCGGCGATTACTCGACCATTGAGCGCTCGATCAAGCAGCGCCTCTACAGCCTGGACGAGGACGCCACGGTGGTGACCGGCCACGGCCCGGATACCCGCCTGGGTGATGAAATGCGCGAAAACCCGTTTATCCGCGCCTGACCACACTGCTTGCCAGGTGTTATTGGCTGGCAGAGCAGGAACTTCATGGTGGATTTCCGTTCGAAACCACAGGTGAAAACCTCTGTATTCGAATTGAAATAAGGAAGTGCGCATGAACCTGTGGCGAAATCTTGCAGTTGTAACCCTCGGTGTCAGCGTTCTGGCTGGTTGTACCACCAACCCTTATACCGGTGAGCGTGAGGCGGGTAAGGCGGGCATTTACGGCGGTGTCGGTGCGGTGACCGGTGCGGTGATTGGCGCGGCCACATCGAGCAAGAAAGATCGCGGCAAAGGTGCCCTGATTGGCGCTGCAGTCGGTGGTGCCGCTGGTGGTGGTTACGGTTATTACGTCGACACCCAGGAGGCCAAGTTGCGTCAGACCCTGCAAGGCACGGGCGTGCAGGTGCAGCGTAATGGTGATGACCTGAAGCTGATCATGCCGGGCAATATCACCTTCGCCAGCAACTCGGCGTATATCTCCAGCAGCTTCTACCCGACGCTCAACTCGCTGGTCACCGTGTTCAAGGAGTTCAACAAGAACGGCGTGGACATCGTTGGCCATACGGACAGCACCGGCTCGTTCGAGTTGAACCAGAACCTCTCCAACCGCCGCGCGCAGAGTGTGGCGTCCTACTTGAGTGCCAATGGCGTAGCGGCTTCGCGCCTGTCAGCCTACGGTGCAGGCCCGAGCCAGCCGATTGCCAGCAATGCCAATGAAGCTGGCCGTGCGCAGAACCGCCGCGTCGAGATCAACCTGCGGCCGCTGTAAAGCACAACGCCTCCACAGCCGCGTATTCGGGCGAATACGCGGCTTTTTTATGCCGGCGATTCAGCTCCGGCCGCCTGTGCAAATCGTGACTAGACTGCTGGCAGTGGTTCATTTCAAACCTGCTGTCCCGGCCCGCTCGCCTGCGCCGGACATGGATGATGACTGGAGATCGCATGGACGACCGGCTCGCCTTTCTCGCCCGCAAACCCTGGTTACCGCTGTGGGTCACCCTGATTCTGCTGATCGGTCTGGGCGGTCTGTCGCTCTGGCAGTGGCAGGCGCTGGAGCGGCGCGAGCACGAGCAACGTCAGCAACGCTTCGAGCTTGAGGCGCAGGACATCAGCCAGCGGGTGGTCAGCCGCATGCAGGCCTATGAGATGGTCCTGCGCGGCACCTCGGGGCTGATGACGGGCAGCGAGCATGTGTCCAGCGAAGAGTGGGAACGTGCCGTTGATCAGCTTCAGCTACAGGACCGTTATCCCGGTATTCAGGCCCTGGCCTGGTCGCGTTATCTGCAACCTGATCAGCTCCAGGCATTTGTGGCCGCGGAGCAGGCGAGTGGCCGGCCGGGGTTTCGTCTGTTTCCCCCTGGTGCGCGTGAGCACTACCTGCTGATTGATTACATCAGCCCGTTGGACTGGCGTAACCGTCGCGTGCTGGGTTACGACATGCTCAGCGAGCCGGTGCGGCGGGCTGCCGTGGAACAAGCAATAGACAGCGGGGTGGCGACCCTCAGTGCGCCGGTGACTCTGCTGCAGGAAACCGAAGAAAACGTGCAAGCCGGTGTGCTGCTGTATTTGCCGGTCTATCAACCGGGACGGCCGCTGAGCACTGCAGGGGAGCGGCGTGAGGCGTTGCTGGGGCTGGTGCACGCAGCGTTTCGCAGTTACGACCTGATGGAGGGCATCCTCGGCGCGCAGACCAGTCGCTTCGATATCACCCTCAAGGATCAGCAGGCTCCGGACACCGTGCTACTCAATGGCGAGTCCCGAGACGCCGCGACGACCCCGGCATTTCGGCATGTGCTAGAGCTGCCCCTCTATGGCCGCAACTGGCTGCTGGAGGTCAGCAGCACCGCGGTGTATGACGTGGAACAGTCCAGTCGTGGCAGCAGTTTCAGCCTGTGGCTCGGCCTGGTGGCGGCGGCCTTGTTGGCGCTGTTGGTCGGCGGTTACCTGTACCTGCGTGAGCGCGAGCTGCATACCAACCAGCTGGCCACCGACAAGCTGCGTGAGCGTGAAGAGCGTTTCCGCCTGCTGATTGAGCGTCTGCCTGTGGCTACGCTGTTGTGCAATGCCCAGGGGCGGATCGAGATGGCCAACCGCAGCGCCGCCGAACTGCTTGATTGCAGCGCCGAGGGCTTGGTGGGCGAACGGGTCAAACGCTTTCTGCCGGCGGTCGAGCAGCTCAGTGAGCTGGTGATTGGTGAGGAAGGCGCCGAGCTGGCCAGCGAGTACCAGGCTCGCCGCGACCTCGGCGAGGAAGTGCCGGTCGCGCTGAGCCTGAGCGTGCTGGCCGACTCTTCCGGGGTCAATTACCTGCTCAACCTGGTCGACCTGCGCGCGCGCAAGGGCGCCGAGGAACGCTTCCGGCTGGTGGTTGAGGCGTCGCCCAATGCCATCGTGCTGGTGGACCGCAAGGGCTGCATCGCCATGGTCAACCGGCAGACCGAGCAGATGTTTGGTTACCCCCGCGAGCAGCTGCTGGCGCAGCCGGTGGAGGTGCTGTTGCCGAGCGCCTTGCGCGGCAGCCATGTCCCGATGCGTCAGGGCTACCAGAAGACCCCGGAACCACGGCGCATGGGTAGCAATCGTGAGCTGTTCGGCCAGCACCGCGACGGGCGGCTGATTCCGTTGGAGGTGGGTTTGTCACCGATCAAGGGCGGCGACGATGCGCTGGTGCAGGCGGTGATCATCGATATCAGCGAACGCAAGGCGGCCGAGCAGCGCCTGCGTGACCAGGCCGAGCAACTGATTCTGGCCAACCGCTACAAGTCGGAATTTCTCGCCAACATGTCCCATGAGCTGCGCACGCCGCTCAACAGCATCCTGATTCTCAGCGACCAGCTGCGGCAGAACAGCGCCGGCAACCTGACCGAGAAACAGACCAAACACGCCGACATCGTGCATCGGGCGGGCAGTGACCTGCTGCAATTGATCAACGATGTGCTGGACCTGGCCAAGGTCGAGTCCGGGCGCATGCAGCTCAAGCTTGAACCGCTGAACATGCAGGACATTCTCGTGGAGCTGGATGCCAGCCTGCGGCCGATGGCCGAGATCAAGGGCTTGCGTCTGCATACGCAACTGGAAGCAGGCGTGCCGCGGGTGATCCACAGTGACCGCATTCGTCTGCATCAGATCCTGCGCAATCTGCTGTCGAATGCCCTGAAGTTTACCGAGCATGGCGAGGTCAGCCTGACGGTGGCCTGTGCCAGCGGTGAGTCGCCGGAGGGCCATGAACTGCTCGACTTCAGTGTGCGCGACAGCGGCATCGGCATCGCGGCTGATCAGCATGAGCAGATCTTCCAGGCCTTCCAGCAGATCGATGGCTCCACCAGCCGGCGCTTTGGCGGCACCGGACTGGGCTTGGCGATTACCCGCCAGCTGGTTCTGGCGATGGATGGCGAGATCAGCTTGCAGAGTGCTCCAGGCGAAGGCTCCTGTTTCAGCGTGCGCCTGCCGGTGCGAGTAGTGCCCCAGGTTCAGGACGAGCCGGCAGAGGACGGACCGCTGCGCAGCGGCGAAGGCCCGGCCGTGCTGATTGTCGAGGATGATGTGAACTTTGCTGCGGTGCTGGCCGAAGAGGCGCATGCCCATGGCTTTGCCAGCGTGCACTGTCGCAGCGGAGTACAGGCACTCAACCTGCTGCAGAACGAGCGCTTCAGTGCGGTGATTCTGGACATCCTGCTACCGGATATCAGTGGCTGGCAGCTGTTCCGCCGTCTGCGCGGCAACGCCAGCCATCGCCTGACGCCGGTGCATATCATTTCCTGCGTACCGCAGCCGGTGGACTGGAATGACGATGGCACGCGTTACCTGGTCAAGCCCATCCAGCGCGCTGATCTGGAGCAGGTGTTTGTCGACCTCCAGCAGCAGGACGCGCAACCGGCGCGGCGGCTGTTGCTGGTGGAAGACGTCGAGGTCGAGCGTGAGCATTACCGCGAACATCTGCAGCAGCTGGGCTTTACCGTACAGGCCTGCTCGCGCGCCGATGAGGCGCGTAGCGCCTATGCCAGCGAGGCGTTCAACGCCCTGGTGATCGACCTCGATCTGCCGGATCAGGACGGCTTTGAGCTGCTCGAAAGCCTGGATCGCCAGCGCCCTCTGAATGGCACGCGGGTGGTGATCAATACCGGTGTCGATGTCACGCGCCAGGCGCTGCAGCGTCTGCGCCGCTACAGCGCGGTGGTGGTGCACAAACATGGCGAGGACATGCAGGGCCTCAGCGAGGCGGTACAGGGCTTCCTCGGTAGCGTGCGTAACCCGGGAACCCAGGCAGCCGGACGGCTGGATAACCCGCTGGAGGGGCGCCGTGTGCTACTGGTCGATGACGATGTGCGTAACGTGTATGCCATGAGCGCGCTGCTCGACGAGGTCGGGCTGATCATCAGTTCCGCCAAGGACGGGCTCGAGGCGATTGCCTGTTATGCGCGTGAGCCGTTCGACCTGATCCTGATGGACATGTCCATGCCCACCATGGATGGCTACACCGCCACCCGGATACTCAAGACCGAACACGCGTGCAGCATCCCGATCATCGCCCTGACGGCGCATGCCATGAAGGGCGATCGCGAGAAATGCATGACCGCCGGCACCGATGACTACCTGGCCAAACCGGTCAACCGCGAAGCCTTGCTGGATATGCTGACGCGTTGGTTGGCCCATGCGCCTGGGGCGTCCGGCGCGGCCACCACGCCACGTGCGACACCCCGGTAGTTTTGCCGCCGCCTGCTAACCTGAACCACAGCAGGGGGTAAGACAGCCAGGGACAAGGGAGGAAACATGGCACATGTGCAGATGAAGGTCGCCGCCACGACCCAGACGCTTCTGGTGGTCGATGATCGTCCGGAGAACCTTGCGGCCATGGAGGCCTTGCTCGACGACGGCGATTGGCGGCTACGCTGCGTGGATTCCGGCGAGGCGGCATTGCAGTGCCTGCTGGAGGAAGATGTCGGCCTGGTGCTGCTGGATGTACAGATGCCGCACATGGACGGTTTTGAAGTGGCCCGCCTGATGCGCGGCAATCCGCGCACCCGCTACACCCCGATCATCTTCGTCTCCGCCATCGCGCAGACCCAGGATTCGGTGCTCAAGGGCTACGCCACCGGGGCGGTGGACTTCATGCTCAAGCCATTCGACCCCAGTGTGCTGCGCCACAAAATTCACGCCCTGCTTGAACACGAGCGCAACCGCAGCGAGTTGCTGCAACTCAGCCAGCAACTGGACAGCGCACGCGCCTTCAATGCCTCGGTACTGGATAACGCCGCCGAAGGCATCATGGTGGTGGGGGAGGACGGTCGCATCAGTTTCGCCAACCCGGCCATGGCGCGCATGCTCGATGGCTCCGTGAGTGATCTGGAAGGCAGTGAAATGCTGTCCTACCTGGTTACCCCTCAGGTGACCTGCGAGTGGCGCCTGTCCGAGTTCTATCAGCAGTGGCGGCGTGGTGAGTCCTACCGCCTGCACGATGCCAACCTGCGTACCCTGAGCGGTGGCCAGGTGCCTGTGGCGCTGTCCTGCTCACCCTTGCCGCGTCTGCAACATGCCATGGTGGTCATGGCGCTGGACATGTCGGTGGTGCGCAACCTGCACCAGCAACTGGAGTCGCAAGCCATCACCGATGCGCTGACGGGGCTGCTCAACCGCCGAGGGTTCTACCAGGCGCTGGACTCGGCGCTGGCGCGGATTGATCGCAGTGGCCAGCGCATGGCCGTGCTCTACCTCGATCTGGATGGCTTCAAACGCATCAATGACTCTCTCGGTCACGACGCCGGCGACCAGTTGCTCAAACGTGTGGGAGAACAACTGAAGACCAGTCTGCGCCCCTATGACAGCCTGGCGCGCATCGGCGGCGATGAATTCACCGCACTGCTCGACAGCCTGGAGCACCCGGAGGATGCCGCGCGGATTGCCGAGAAGCTGATCGAGCAGGTTTCGGTGCGGCATACCATCGACGGCATGGACGTGACCCTGGGGGCGAGCGTCGGGATTGCCTGCTTCCCCGAGTGCGGGCAGAACGTTGAAGGTTTGCTGCGTGCGGCGGACATGGCCATGTACGAGGCCAAGCGAGCAGGGCGTCAGCAGTACCGCTTCTTCTCGCCGGAAATGAATGGTCGTGCGCGTTCGCGACTGATGCTTGAAGAAAGCCTGCGCAACGCCATCGACAATGATGACTTTGTGCTGGTTTACCAGCCGCAGATCTACCTCGACAGCGGGCGCTTGCGCGGCTTTGAAGCCCTGCTGCGCTGGCAGCATCGGGTGGCCGGGACCGTGGCGCCGGGGGTGTTTATTCCGCTGCTGGAGGAAACTCGGCTGATCAACCGCCTGGGCAGCTGGATCTTTCAGGCCGGAGTCGAGCAGTGCCGGCAGATGAGCCAGCAGTACGGCAGTGATTTGGTGATCAGTCTGAATGTCAGCCCGGTGCAGTTCGGTATGCCGCAGCTGGTCGAGGACCTGCGCCGGGTGCTGGATGAACAGCAGCTGGCACCCCAGCAGCTGGAGGTGGAGGTCACCGAAAGTGCGCTGATGCAGGACCTGGACACCAGTCGCGAACAGCTGCGCCAGTTGCGCCAGCTGGGGGTGAAAATCGCCATCGACGATTTCGGCACCGGCTACTCGTCCCTGGCCTATCTGCGCCATTTTGAACTGGACACGCTGAAGATCGACCGCCTGTTTATCTCCAATATGCTCGACTCGCCGCGCGATGCGGCAGTGGTCAGTACCATCATCGACCTGGGCCGCAACCTGGGGTTGGAAGTGATCGCCGAGGGTGTGGAAACCATGGCCCAGCGCGATTGGTTGGCGGCGCATAACTGCGCAATCATGCAGGGTTTTCTGGTCGCGCCAGGGCTGAGCGTGGAACAGGCCAGGGCGTTTCCTGCGCAACTGGATTGGCAAAACCTGCCGAGCAACGAAAAGCCCGCCGGATAGGCGGGCCTTAGCACTGCGCAGACTAGACTGCGCTTCACTACTAAGAAAAAAGCCGCTGGCCTGTAACAGGGCAGCGGCTTTTTGCTTAACCAAACGGTATTACGCCGGTTTGGCGGGATAACGCTGCTTCAGCGCTTCGAGCTGCGCATCCTTGTCCAGCCACAACTGGTTGACCCACTGCTGGAACTGCAGGCGATAGGCTTCGTCCTGGTCGTAGTTGCCGCCGATGAATTCAGCGGGAATCTGCAACTCCTCGAAACGCACCACCACCTGATTGACCCGGCCACACAGCAGGTCCCAGAAACCAGGGTTGCCCTGTGGATAGTGAATGGTGACGTTGACCAGGCTGTGCAGTTGCTCGCCCATGGCGTCGAGTACAAAGGCGATCCCGCCAGCCTTGGGTTTGAGCAGGTGCTTGAACGGTGACTGCTGTTGCGCGTGTTTGGCCGGCGACAGGCGCGTGCCTTCGAGGAAGTTGAACACCGAGACCGGGTTGGTCTTGTAGCGTTCGCAGGCCTTGCGCGTGGTGGCCAGATCCTGGCCGCGTTTTTCCGGGTGTTTGGCCAGGTATTCCTTGCTGAAGCGCTTCATAAACGGGAATTCCAGCGCCCACCAGCACAGGCCGATCACCGGCACCCAGATCAGTTCCTGCTTGAGGAAGAACTTCAGCAGCGGCATGCGCCGATTGAGCAGGTACTGCAACACCAGAATGTCCACCCAGCTCTGGTGGTTGCTGGTCACCAGGTACGAGTGCTGTTTATCAAAACCGCTCAGCCCTTCGACACCCCAGTGGGTCTGGCCGACCAGCTTCATCCAGAACTTGTTGGTTCCGATCCAGAACTCGGCAATGCCATGCATGACAAAGCGCAGCGCCCGTTGGATCGGGGCAATCGGCAGCAGCAGCTTGAGCAGCGCCACAGCGAACAGCGGCCAGCAGCAGATCAGGGTGTTCAGGGCAAGGAGCAGGCTGGCAAGCAGACCGCGCAGCGGAGCAGGCAGAAAATGCAGCATTGGGGCAGGTGCCTCCAGCAAATGGGGGCAGGCTGTCTGCGGCCACTGGCGTGGCGTTCAAGTGGCCTGATCCCCGACTTATCTACGCCTGCGGTTTTGTACCGCAGATCGGTCGGCGCACAGGTTAACGTCTGTACACCGAACTGCAACCCCCTCGAAACGCTGGTGATCGCTGCGTTTCGCGGATTTTTACCGCTGATCCATGGCCTGTGCGGTTTCTGCTGCCGGTTATTGCGGCAGATTGGCGGCCTGAATGGCGGTCAGGGCGATGGTGTAGACGATGTCATCGACCAGTGCGCCGCGTGACAGGTCATTCACTGGCTTGCGCAGACCTTGCAGCATCGGCCCTACGCTGACGCAGTCGGCACTGCGTTGCACCGCCTTGTAAGTGGTGTTGCCGGTGTTCAGGTCAGGGAAGATAAACACCGTGGCGCGCCCGGCCACCGGACTGTTGGGAGCCTTCTGCCGGCCGACACTTTCAATCGCTGCGGCGTCGTATTGCAGTGGGCCGTCAAGCAGCAGTTGTGGGTCGAGGGTGCGCGCCAGACGGGTAGCCTCACGGACTTTCTCGACCTCTTCACCGCTGCCGGAGTCGCCGGTGGAGTAACTGAGCATAGCCACCCGTGGGGTGATGCCAAAGGCGCTGGCCGAGGCCGCGCTTTGCAGGGCGATTTCCGCCAGCTCCACGGCGCTCGGGTCGGGGTTTACCGCGCAGTCGCCATACACCAGCACCTGGTCGGGCAGCAGCATGAAAAATACCGACGACACCAGCTTGTAACCCGGTGCAGTCTTGATCAGCTGCAGGGCCGGGCGGATGGTGTTGGCCGTGGTGTTGATCGCCCCGGAGACCAGGCCATCGACTTCATCCAGGGCGAGCATCATGGTGCCCAGCACCACGGTGTCTTCCAGCTGCGCGGCGGCCATCGGCGCGTTCAGCCCTTTGCCTTTGCGCAACTCGACCATGGGCTCGACATAGCGCTCGCGGATCAGGTCCGGGTCGAGGATTTCCAGCCCTTCTGGCAGCTCGATGCCATGGGCGCGGGCCACCGCATGAACATCATCGGGTTTGGCCAGCAGTACGCATCGGGCGATGCCACGTGCCTGGCAAATGGCTGCCGCCTGCACGGTGCGCGGCTCGCTGCCTTCGGGCAGGACGATGCGCTTATTCGCGGCCTTGGCGCGTTGTACCAACTGGTAGCGAAACGCCGGCGGCGACATTCGCAGCTCGCGTGGCTGGCCGCAGCGGGCGAACAGCCACTCGTGATCGATATGACTGGCGACGAAGTCGGCAACCTTCTCCGCGCGCTCTTTGTCATCGACCGGGATTTCCTTGTTCAGGCGGTTGAGGTTGGTGGCGGTGTCGTAGGAGCCGGTGCTGACGGTCATCACCGGCAGGCCGCCCTGCAACGCGCCACGGCAAAGCTCCATGATCCGTGGGTCGGGGGCGAAGTCGCTGCACAGCAACAGGCCGGCCAACGGCATGCCGTTCATCGCGGCCAGGCTGGCAGCGAGGATGATGTCGTCGCGGTCGCCCGGCGTCACCACCAGTGTGCCGGGCTTGAGCAGCTGCACGGTGTTGGCCACCGCGCGGGCGCAGAGCACGATCTTCAGCATGCGGCGCTGCTCGTAATCGCCGGCGTTCAGCACCCGCGCGCCGAGCAGGTCGGCGATGTCGCGGGTGCGTGGCGCGTTCAACTCGTCCTGCCAGGGGATGCAACCCAGCAGGCGGAAATCATCGGTCTTGAGCAGCGGGGAGAGTTCCTTCAGGCGGCTGGCGAACGCCTCGGTGCCGTCTTCACTGCGCACTTTGTTGAGGATAACGCCGAGTACTTTTTCGTCTTTCGGCCCGCCGAACAGCTGCGCCTGGATTTCCACCCGGTCACTCAGTTCGCTGAGGCTTTCCTGCTCCGGTGCGGAGACCAGAATCACTTCGGCATCCAGGCTCTTGGCCAGGTGAAAGTTGACCCGCGCGGCATAGCTGGCCTGACGGGTCGGCACCATGCCCTCGACGATCACCACGTCTTTGCCTTCAGCGGCCTGCTGATAGAGGCTGATGATTTCTTCCAGCAGCTCATCGAGCTGGCCGTCGCCGAGCATGCGTTCAACATGCGCCAGGGGCAGCGGTTTCGGTGAATGCAGGCCGTGGGTGCGGGCAATCAGCTCGCTGGAGCGTTCCGGGCCCATGTCACCCGGGTGTGGCTGGGCGATAGGTTTGAAAAAACCGACCTTGAGCCCAGAGCGTTCCAGGGCGCCGACCAGACCCAGGCTGATCGAGGTCAGGCCGACACCGAAGCCGGTTGGGGCAATAAAGAAGGTGTGCATGGGGCTTCCTTTATAACTGGGGCGGGCATGCCCGCGAAAATCGTGGTGCAGGTCGTTGGTTATTCAGACGTCGAGCAGGGCCAGGGTGTCGAGGGCGATCTGACGTTCTTCGTTGGTCGGCACTACCATGACCCGTGGATGCCCTGTTGCCTGGATCGGGCCGGCTGCGCCGCGCACGGTGCGGGCATTGGTCGGCTCGTCGAGGGCCAGGTTGAGCAGTTTCAGGTGGGCCACGGTCTTGCTGCGAATCAGCGCCGAGTTCTCGCCGATGCCGCCGGTAAAAATCAGACCGTCAAGCTGCTGCAGGGCACAGCTCATGGCTGCCAGGGATTTGGCCAGGCGGTAACAGAACACTTCGATGGCCAGGGTGGCGCCGGCATGGCCCTGCTCACGGGCTTGCTCCAGGGTGCGCATGTCGTTGGATAGGCCAGACAGGCCCAGCAGGCCGCTGTCTTTATTGAGCATGGATTCGATCTGCTCCAGGCTCCAGCCCAGGGTGCGCGTCAGGTGGCTGTGCAGGTTGGGGTCGACATCGCCGCTGCGTGTGCCCATCACCAGGCCTTCCAGCGGGGTCAGGCCCATGCTGGTGTCGCGGCTTTGCCCATCGACGATGGCGCAGGTCGAACAGCCATTGCCCAGGTGGGCCACCAGCCAGCTGCTGGCATTCACCGGCAGGCCGGCCAGTTCGGCGGCACGCTGGCTGACATAACGGTGACTGGTGCCGTGGAAGCCATAACGGCGCACGCCGTGTTCGCGGTACAGGGCATCGGGCAGGGCGTAGCGGTAGGCGTGCTCGGGCAGGGTCTGGTGAAACGCGGTGTCGAATACCGCCACCTGCGTCAGCTCAGGGAACAGCTTGATTGCGGCTTCGATGCCCAACAGATTGGCCGGGTTGTGCAGTGGCGCCAGTGGTGCGGTGGCGCGAATCGCCGCCAGGCTTGCTGTATCCAGGCGACAGGCGGCAGTGAAATGTTCACCGCCATGCACCACGCGGTGGCCAATGCCGTGCAACTGGCCACCCGCTGCGGCTTGCACCAGAGGTAATACCTGGGCGAGGGCGGCGCGGTGATCGGCATGGGGCAGGATCAGGCTGTCTTTGTTGTCGCCGTGTTGCCAGTGCACTTGCGCATCCGGGCTGCCCAGGCGTTCAGCCAGGCCGCTGAGGATAAAGGCGTCTTGGTCTTCGTTGATCAGGGCAAACTTGATCGATGAACTGCCGCAGTTGATCACCAGAATATTGCGTGCGGGCATTTACCGCTCCTTGTTCAAATCGTGGTGCGCGTGCTCTGTCTGCGCCGCGCGTGCGTCATGTTCGGCGGTGCACCAGCCGCAGAGGAAGGCTTTGCCCAGCTGCGCCTGGCGCAGCTGGGCGTCCAGCACCCAGGCACGATTTTGCCAGGGTGGCTGGTGGCGCAGGTGTTGAGTATGGCCGCAGGACAATACTGCCACCCAATCGCCATGCTCATCCTGACGAAAATCAAGCAGGCGCACGTAGACGGCGTCTGCCCGTCCGTCTGCACCCGGTTCGCTTTCGCGCGTGCCCTTGGGTAAACTTGCCCGCTCTTTATTTCCAAGCAAAGGTCTCGCCCCATGCTGATCGCCGCCAATAAGGCTGTCTCCATCGACTATACCCTGACTAACGATGCCGGTGAGGTGATCGACAGTTCCGCAGGCGGCGCGCCGCTGGTTTATCTGCACGGCGCCGGCAACATCATCGGCGGCCTGGAGAAGGCCCTGCTGGGCAAGCAGGTTGGCGACGAGCTGGACGTTTCCGTTGAGCCGGAAGATGCCTACGGCGAATACAGCGCTGAGCTGGTAGCCACCCTCAACCGTTCGATGTTCGAAGGTGTGGATGAGCTGGAAGTTGGCATGCAGTTCCACGCTTCCGGCCCGGACGGCGGCATGCAGATCGTGACCATCCGCGAACTGGACGGCGACGACGTAATCGTTGACGGCAACCACCCGCTGGCCGGTCAGCGTCTGAACTTCAAGGTCAAGGTTGTCAACGTGCGTGATGCCAGCGAAGAAGAAGTCGCGCATGGCCATATCCATGGCGAAGGCGGTCACCACCACTAAGCAGTAATCCCGGCCTGCTGCGCGTCGGCCAGGCGGCGTTAAAGTTGGGCTCGGAATGCTCATTTACACCAGTAAACTCCGCTTCCTCGCCCAACCTTGCCTTGCCTGACTCTAGCTCGCGAGGCCGTAAATCAGCGTTGTTTATTTGATGAAACGACTTGCGGTCGTTTCATCCCAACGAGCGACTGCTAAGCTGCAATATAAGAAAGGCGCCTTCAGATAGGCGCCTTTTTTATGAGCCACCATCCTTGGCGGCTCAGCCTGCGGGCCGTCGCGGTGCGACGTTAAAAATGGCTCCCGGCCACTTTTTTGCCCGCTACACGTAACCTGTGTGTTCTCAAGGAGTTCGCCATGAGTGCCTTTCACGACCTCAACCTGCGTGCACTGGATGGCCAGGATTTGCCGCTGGCACCCTTCAAGGGGCAGGTGGTGCTGGTGGTCAATGTGGCCTCCAAGTGTGGCCTGACGCCGCAGTATGCCGGGCTTGAGCGGCTCTATCAGCAATACAAGGATCAGGGTTTCAGCGTGCTGGGCTTGCCGTGCAACCAGTTTGCCGAGCAGGAGCCGGACAGCGAGGAGGCGATCCGTGCGTTTTGCAGCCTCAACTACGGTGTGACCTTCCCACTGGGCAGCAAGCTTGATGTGAATGGGCCGGAGCGTCATCCGTTGTACCGTTTGCTGGCGGGTGAGGGCGCCGAGTTTCCGGGGGATATCACCTGGAATTTCGAGAAATTTCTGGTTGGCCACGACGGCCGCGTGCTGGCGCGTTTCTCCCCGCGCACCACGCCGGATGACCCGAGCCTGATCCAGGCGATCGAAAAGGCGCTCGGTTAAGGCCATTTGCGCCAAGGCTGCGGACTAAGCCGGTACACGGCTTGTTCGTGGCTGGGCATCGCGGCTTAATCGGGCAACCTGCCGAGGATGCCCCGATGAGCCTGTTTCCTGCTGATACCGCCATTGCCCCTGCCACCCCCGCAGCACTGCGTAAGTTGATCGAGAGCCGCCGTGCGGTACGCCGCTTTACCGCCGAAGCGGTACCTGATGAGGTGGTGCGTGATTGCCTGGAGCTGGCGGTGCTCGCGCCCAATTCCTGCAACCTGCAGCCCTGGAGTTTTCAGGTGATTCGCGACCCGGCGTTGCTGGCGCGGCTGCACCCGGTGTGCATGAGCCAGAATGCCGCCAAGGCTCCCTTGATCATTGCTGTGCTGGCGCGACCGGATACCTGGAAACAGGCCTGCCAGAACATCATCGACTACTGGCCGGAGCCTGAGGTGCCAGCGCGGATTCGCAGCTTCTACAACAAGACCGCACCCTTTCAGTACAACCAGGGACCATTCGGCCTGCTAGGGCTGTTCAAGCGCCAGTTATTGCGCGTGGCTGCCTGGCGCAAACCGTTGATGCGCGCGCCTAACAGTAAGGCGCAGATGCGTATCTGGGCGGTGAAGTCCACCGCATTGGCGGCGCAAAATCTGATGCTGGCCTTCCAGAGTCATGGCTATGCCACCTGCCCGATGGAAGGCTTCGATGAGGTGCGCTTGCGCAAGACCCTGAACATCCCGCGCCAGGCCTTGCCGATCATGCTGCTGGCGGTGGGCAGGCAGGATGAGAAGGGCGTGTATAACCCGCGACTGCGCTTTCCGTTGGAACAGCACATGACGTGGTTATAGCCTCAGGTTGGGTCGGGGCGCGTAGCCAGAGGAGCAGCGCGACGAAGCCCAACGTTACACGCCAATGTCTGTTGGGCTTCGCTGCGCTCAACGCCAACCTACGTCGGCATAGCCAGCGCTAGAGAACGCCGGCCTTTTTCCAGGCCAGATAACTGCTCACCAGCTGCGGGCCCAGCTCGCTCGGGCGTGCATCAAGCACCGGCACCTTGTGGGCCATCAGGCGTTCATGCAGGCCAGCGCGGGCGTTCAGGTAGTCCAGGGTGCCGCAGTAATCCAGGGCGCTGGAGAGATCCTGTACCGGGGTGTGGCGCAGGGTATCCAGCACTTCTTCACGCAGGCTGGCGACCAGTACGCGGTGCTGGCGGCTCAGACGTTTGACCGCGCCGAGCAGGGCCTGATCATCTTCATCACGCAGGTTGGTCACCAGCACCACCAGGGCGCGACGGCGCTGACGGCTGAGCAGGTTTTCCACCGCGGCGGTGAAGTCCGCCGGTTGCTGGGTGCTGCGCAGGTCGTACAGCGCATTGAGCAACACATTCAGCTGCGCCTGGCCTTTGACCGGGGCGAGGAAGCGGTTCTGCTCGCCGGCAAAGGTCGACAGGCCCACCGCATCGCCCTGGCGCAATGCCACGTAGCTGAGCAGCAGCGAGGCGTTAAGGGCGTGATCGAAGTGCGACAGCTCACCGTCCTGGCTGCGCATGCGGCGGCCGCAGTCGAGCAGGAAGACGATCTGCTGGTCGCGCTCGTCCTGATACTCGCGGGCAATCGGCGTGCGTTTGCGCGCGGTGGCCTTCCAGTCGATCTGCCGCAGGGTATCGCCGTCGCGAAATTCGCGCAGTTGGTGAAATTCCTGACCCAGGCCGCGGCGTTGCTGCTGGCGTACGCCCAGCTGGCTAAGCCAGTCATCCACCGCCATCAGTTGCGCGCCGTACAGGCGGGCGAAATCCGGGTAGACGCGGGTTTCACCAGCTACTGGCAGATAACGCCGGGCGCGCCACAGGGCCATGGGGCTGGGCAGGCTGACTTCGCACTGCGGGAAATGGAAATGCCCGCGCAGCAGTGGGCGTACACGGTAGCTGACCTGGGTCTGTTCGCCCGGGTGCAGATCAACCTTGAGCGGCAGGTGCTCGAAGGCCATATCGCCGGGCAGATGGTCGAACACCTCCACCTGCAGCGCACGGCTGTAGCTGTGGTGCAGATTCAGCCGCACGTCGCTCCAGCGCCCCAGCGGCAGGTTGCCGGGTAGCTGGCGTTCGATGCGCGGCGAAGGTACTTGGCGCAGCAGCAGGGCGTCGACCAGTGTCAGGCCGAGCAGCACCAGCAGCAGGCCCCAGTAAATCGGGGTGAAGCTGCGCGGCACGGCAACGCCCAGGGCGCTGCAGATACCCAGGGCAATACCGAGTACGAACAGACCGGCGAGCAGCGCCAACAGCGCGCGTGAGGGCTTCATGCAGATGCGCCTTTCCATGCAGGCTTTTGCCAGGTACGGGTCATAGGCGCGGTGCCGGAACCTGGTCGAGCAGCTGTTGCAGCACCTGATCCACCGACAGGCCTTCGATATCCAGCTCCGGCGACAGCCGCACGCGGTGACGCAGTACAGCCAGGGCGCAGCCCTTGATGTCATCTGGCAGCACAAAATCGCCGCCGCGCAGCAGTGCACGGGCGCGGCCGCAGCGTACCAGGGCAATCGAAGCGCGTGGCCCGGCGCCGATGGCCAGGCCAGGCCAGGTACGGGTGGCACGGGCGATACGCACGGCGTAGTCGAGTACCTGCTCATCAATCGGCAGGTCGCTGGCAATCTTCTGCAACGCGAGTACATCGCGGGCCTGCAACAGGGTGCGCAGCGGGGTGACTTCGAGCATGTCGGCTTTGCTTGAGCGCGCCACCTGGCGAACCATGTTCAGCTCTTCGCTTTGCTCGGGGTAATCCATGCGCAGCTTGAGCATAAAGCGGTCGAGCTCGGCTTCCGGCAGCGGGTAGGTGCCTTCCTGCTCAATCGGGTTCTGTGTGGCCAGCACCATAAACGGCAGCGGCACATTCAGCGCGCGGCCTTCCAGGGTGACCTGACGTTCCTGCATGACTTCCAGCAGCGCTGCCTGGGTTTTGGCCGGGGCGCGGTTGATTTCATCCGCCAGCAGCAGGTTGGTGAATACCGGGCCTTTGCGCAGCTTGAACTGCTCGCTCTGCAGGTCGTACACGGCGTGGCCGGTGACGTCGCTGGGCATCAGGTCCGGGGTGAACTGGATACGCGCGAATTCGCCGCCGAAGCAGCGCGCCAGGGCACGCACCAGCAGGGTCTTGCCGAGGCCGGGAACGCCTTCGACCAGCACATGGCCGCCGGCGATCAGGGCGCTGAGCACGTCGTCGATCACCGCTGTCTGGCCGATCAGGGCTTTCTGCAGTTCACCACGCAGGGCCTGAGCCAGTTGGCTGGCGCGCTGGCGCTGGGCATTCGGATTGGCCGCTGCGGCTGCCGGGGCAGCTGGTGCTGGGGCCGGTACAGGCGTTTCGCTGGCCGCGGCTTCGACGGTTTCAGCGGCGACAGGGGCTGATTCGATCTCGCTGTCCGGCTGTTCGGGGGTGTGTTCGCTCGTCATAGGGCATTCCTGAGGGTTTGCAGGTTGGCGACCTGGCGGGTGAAGTCGGCGGCGGCCAGACGCTGCTTGGGCAGCGGCCGCATGGCTTGGCTGATAACGCTGGAAGGCTGGCGGGTCAGGCGGCTCAGCACCTGCCACTGCTCGGCCACGGCGAGGCGTTCGAAACCGGGGTGACGATGGCGGGCGCGGCGCTGAATATCCTGCTGCAGGCCTTGCAACAGGCTGTGCTGGCCGTTGTGGCGCAGTAGGAAGTCGGCACTGCCGCGCAGGTGTTCCTGTAGTTGGCGGCGATTACGGCTGGCGGGCAACAGCAGCGGGCCCTGGCGCATGCCCAGGTGCCACAGGCCGAATGCCAGCAACAGCGCCAAGGCGACCAGTGCCTGAGGGAAGTGTTCGAGTAGCAGGCTGAACAGGTCATCGCGGTCGGCGCGGTAGAGCAGGGTGACCTGGCTGTCCTGGGTCATGTACCAGAGCAGCCAGGCGTTGTCGTATTCGCCGATGCTCTGGTTCTGCCAGATCCAGCTGTCGCTGACCACGCTGATCAGGCCGTCGCCATGGTAGAGCTGTAACAGATGGGTGGCGGCGTCGCTGTTGGCCCAGGCGTGGGCGCGGTTTTCGGAATCGTAGAGGTGAAAGTCGGTGTCGAAGTTGAAGTAGGCCGGTGCCTCTTCGTTTTCCAGATACAGCTGGGTCAGCTCCGGGTAGGCATTGTCTGAACCTGCACTTGCCTCTGCCTCAGCCTGCGGTTCGGCTTGCGGCTCAGCGTCGGCCGTGTCCTCTGCAGCGGCGTCTTCTTCCGCTGCTTCGCTGGCGTCCTCGTCAAGCTCTTCACTTTCGTATTGCTGGATGCCCAGGCTGTCGAGCAGCAGGTCGCCGCTTTTGCCTTCTTCTTCATCCCACAGGCGCTCGGCGACAAACAGCAGGTGGCCGCCTTTGGCGGTCCAGGCCAGCAGGCGTTCGGCCTGTTTGGGCGTCATGCGGTTGCGGTCACCGAGCAGCAGCAGGGTTTGCCCGGCGCTCGGCAGATCCTTCATGACCTCCAGGCCATCGGCGCGCTGCACCTGCAGGCCCTGTTTGCGCAGGAAATGTTCGGCAGCGAGATAAGGGTTGGCTCGGGCCTCGGGTGCGGGGCCATGCTCGAGCGTTTCCTCATAGGGCGTAAGTTTGCCCAGCAGGTAGATGCCGAGCAGGCCGAGTAGCAACAGCAGGCCGGCACCGAGAAGGAACTGGAGGCGCCGGTTCATGCCTGTGCCCCTTGTTCGAACAGACGTCGCCAGGCATTGCACAGGCCCTGTTTGAGTGCCGCTGGTGGCAGTCGATGGCCGTAGGCGAGGTTCTGCCAGTGGCGGGTCAGGGCCTGGCTGAAGTGGCTGAGGTCTTTCTGCTGCAACGCCTGGACCAGTTGCAGCACTTCGGCTTCGGTGTGCGAGCTTTTCAGCGGCAGGCGCTGCTCGTGCAACATACGGCTGAGCAAGGCGCGGTAAAGCAAGCCGAGTGCTGCGCGTGGCTGTTCGTCCCAGAGTCTTTCCACTTCGCCGGGGATATCCGCTGGCAGGCTTTGTGGCGCCACTTCCAGGCCGAACAGTTGTTCAGGTGGCTGATAGGTACGGCCCTGCGGCAAACGTAAGCGTCCAGCAAAGGCATTCAGCCAGTCGCGGTAACGCCACAGCAACCAGGCGATCAGGCTGAACAGTAGTGCCCACAGCAGCACCTCGAAGAACAGTGCCACAGCATCGACGCTTTTCCAGAACTCGGTGAGCTTGAAGAACTTTTCCAGCAGTTCGAGCAGGGCCTTGGCGTCTTCCTCGCTCGGCTCCTTGGGTTCTTCGCCGAAGCGCCAGCGAGTGACGGTTTCGCGGTGCTCGAAGGGCGGCTGATCGAGCAGTTGGCCGATGCTCTTTTGCGCGTCGGCACTGGTCAGCGGCTGCTTGAGCAGGCGCTCGGCTTCTGGCCCCATGGGGTCTTCAACCGGCAGCGGACAGCTGTTTACGGTTGTGGCGGCCATGGCGCTGCTTGGCAGCTGCATCAACAGCAGGCCGCAGCCCAGCAGCAGGGCATAAGCCACGCCCGTCAGGCGCTGGCGCAGCTGACGGAAGACCAGTTCGATATCCCAGGCCTCCAGTGCGGTGCGGCGGTTCAGGTAAAGGGTGAAGCCGCAGGCGACGTAGATCGGCTCCCAGAGAATCAGCAGCAGAACGTAGGTCAGGTTGGACAGATGCTCCAGCCACAGCCACTCGCCAGATGCCGCATTGATCAGGCTGTCCCAGCTCCAGTCCAGCTCCATCTGTGCCGGCAGCAGCATGTAGACGAAACTGATGATGCCGAACCACAGCGCCATTTCCAGGTGTACACCGACGATGGTGAGCCAGCTGGCTCCGCCGGCATCGCGCTGGCCGAGGACGATCAGGCGCTGGTTGCGCGCCTTGCCGGACAGGCCTTCGAGCTGCATCACCGGCAGGTCGAAGCTGCGCGTGGGGCTCAATCGGCGCCAGGTCAGGCTGGCCAGCAGTTGCGGTTTAAGCAGGCCAGGCAGGGCTTTTAGCGCCTGCTTGAGGCTTGGTGTGGCGCCGAACAGGGCATGCGAGAGGATATACAGCGGCAGGCGCTCAAAGGCCGGTTTCAGCCACCAGAAAATCAGTACGGCAATGCTTGGGTAATCCCACAGCAGCAGGCACAGCAGGGCAAAGACTGGCACCGTTACCAGCGCCCAGCTGAGCATCAACAGGCCGGCATGCTGTTTGGCCAGCAGTACGCCGAGATCCATCGCTTCCCAGGCGCTACGCGGGCGGATGGCCACGCTGGCATCAGTCAGGCGCATGTGCACCCCGGCCAGCCACTAGCAGGTAGCTCAGCACCAGCAGCCAAAGCCCAGTGCCGACTGCATATTTGATCGCGGGGCTGGCCAGATCCATGGATGACCAGTAAGCCTCGATAAACGCTGCCAGCAGGAGAAACACGATCACCCCGCCGACCAGTCGAACGCTGCTGCCGGCGGCTACGCGCAGTGCTTCACCGCGTGGCAGGCGGCCGGGCACCAGCAGCGCCCAGCCGAGTTTAAGGCCCGCCGCGCCGGCCAGGGCAATGGCGGTGAGTTCGAAAGAGCCGTGGCCGATGACGAATGACCAGAAGGTTTCGCCATAACCGATCTGCGTCAGGTGGCCGGCCACTGCGCCAATCATCAGCCCGTTGAACAGCAGGTAGAACAGGCTGCCGAGGCCAAACAGCAGGCCACTGGCAAAGGTCTGAAAGGCGATGCCGATGTTATTCATGATGTAGTAGCCGAACATCATCCAGTCATCACCGGAGTCGCGTTCGCTGAAGCGGCCGATGCGCCTGGCGTCGGGGTCGTACATCTTTTCCATTTCACCGACCTGGTCGGGCGCCATCACTCCGTAGACCAGATCGGGGAAGTGATACACCAGTGTGCCCATCAGCAGCAGGCTGCCGAAGAACAGCAGGCTGGCGGCGACGACAAAACGCCATTCGGCGCGTACCAGGCGTGGGAAGCCGGCCAGGATAAACCCGAGCAGTTGTGCCCCCAGTGGGCTGCGATGGCGATAGAACTGCTGATGGCCACGCATGGCCAGTTGTTGTAACTGTTCGATCAGGTGGCTGCTGTAACCGCGGCTTTGCGCCAGTGCCAGGTGTTGGCACAAACGCCGGTAAGAGGCGGCAAAGCCCTTGCACTGCTGGCTGTCGGCCTTGCCGCGCTCAAGGCTTTCGAGCTGGCTGGCAAAGGCTTGCCATTCGGCCTGGTGCTGGTGCTCAAACAGGCTCTGTTTCATGTCGGCCCTAACAAGCCACGGGCAATCCCGTGGATCTGCTGTTCTGCTTGCTCGGCCGGCACCTGCAAAGGTTCGGCAAGAATGCTCGCCAGCTCCTGACGCCGTGCACTGGATAGATTCTGCGTGCGCTCGGCAAAGCTGAGCAGGGCGCGCTGCTCGCTCAGGCTCATGCTAAACGGTGCGCGGATGGGTTCGGCTTGCGGTAGTTCGGGGGCTGCCGGGGCGTTATCGCGGTACACCACCAGGGTGCCGGCAGCGATATCGCCGAGGCGCTTGAACGCCGGGTGTTTGAGGCAGCTGAGAATGCCCAGGGTGTAGCCAAACGGCAGGATGTCGACGAAACGCAGCAGATTGCGCGTCAGTGACGCGGCCCAGCCAATTGGCGTGCCGTCATCATGAATCACCCGCAGGCCCATCATCTGCTTGCCGGGCGAACGGCCTTGGTTGAGCACCTCAAACAGCACCATGTACCACCAGGTCACCAGAAACAGCAGGATGGTGCCCAGACCCATACCGAACTGGCCGAGTAGCGCCAGTACGGTGAATAGCGCACCTAGCAACGCGCCGCGAATCAGCAGGTCGATGGCGAAGGCCAGCGCGCGTGGCACTACACCCGCCGGGCGCAGGATCAGGTCGATGCCTTCCGGTGTTTCCACCTGATAACGGGTATCCAGCAGCGGGCGGGCGGCAACTGAGTCAGGGGTTGGCGTGAGCGGCATCGGCAGACTGCATCGAGGAAAGCCCGATGCTAGCCAGCAGCAGGCAGGGAAGCAACCGGCTCAATCGCTTGAACCGGTGCCAAGAGGCTATTTATTGCGGTGCTGGCAGTACGCCGAAGATGGTGCCTTTGATCGTTGCCAGGCTTCGCTGAGCAGGTCGCCGATGGTGAAGTCATAACCGCGGCTCAGGGCTTCTTCAATGCTGGGTACCTGAGTGTCGCGGGGCGTTTCCTGCAAGGCACTGGCGGGGGCGGCATAGGGGTTGCTGGAGCTGATATCACTCATGGGACGTCCTTGATCATGGAGTGGTGGTTGACGATGCACACTCTAGTCGGCGACCAGATGCACGACAAGGCAGGGGCGCTGTGGGCGTGAGCTGGCGCAAGGTTCTGCGTTTGAATGTGCGCTTGCAGAGGGGTGTTAGACTGCCTGCGCCCCAGCATCAGGATGCCGCCGTGACTTCTAGCCTCTTTTGGTACGACTACGAAACCACTGGTATTGACCCGCGCCGTGACCGCCCGCTGCAGGTTGCCGGAATCCGTACCGATGAACAGTTCAATGAAATCGGCGAGCCGCTGAATATCTATTGTCAGCCCAGTGACGACATCCTGCCGCATCCGGCTGCGTGTCTGGTGACTGGCATTACCCCGAGCATCCTGGCGCAGCGTGGCCTGGATGAGGCCGAATTTATGAGCCGCGTGCATGCCGAGCTGTCGCAGCCAGGCACATGTGGAGCGGGCTACAACAGCCTGCGTTTCGACGATGAAGTGACGCGCTACAGCCTGTACCGTAACTTCTATGACCCCTATGCCCGTGAGTGGCAAGGGGGCAACAGCCGTTGGGATCTGATTGATCTGGTGCGAACGGCTTATGCGTTACGCCCGGAAGGCATCGTCTGGCCTGAAGAGGGCGGGCGGGTGACGCTCAAGCTGGAGCGCCTGACCGCTGCCAATGGTATTGAGCATGGCCAGGCCCACGATGCGTTATCCGATGTGCGGGCGACCATTGCTCTGGCGCGCTTGCTGCGTAGTAAACAACCCAAGCTGTACGACTACCTGTATCAACTGCGCAGCAAGCAGCGCGTGCAGGATCAAATACGCTTGTTGCAGCCACTGGTACATATCTCCGGACGTTACGCCGGCGCGCGTCACTACCTGGCGGTGGTTTTGCCCCTGGCCTGGCACCCGCGCAATCGTAATGCACTGATTGTCTGTGATCTGCAGGCCGACTGCGCACCGTTACTCAATGAGTCCGCCGAAACATTGCGTACGCGTCTTTACACACGCCGCGAACAGTTGGCTGAGGGTGAATTGCCAGTGCCGCTGAAGTTGCTGCATATCAACCGCTGTCCGGTTGTTGCGCCCATGAATGTATTGCGTGTGCAGGATATTCAGCGGCTGCAACTGGATCTTCCTGCGTATCAGGCGCAGGCCGAGCAGTTACAGGTTAATGCGGCGGTTTGGCAGAACAAACTGGTGCAGGTATATGGCGAAGAACAATTCGCGCCGAACGAAGATCCTGAACAGCAGTTGTACGATGGTTTTATTGGTGACCGTGACCGGCGTTTGTGCGAACAGGTGCGGCGTGCCGAGCCACAGCGTCTGGCTGATGCAGCCTGGGCATTTGATGATGGGCGTTTGCCTGAGTTGCTGTTTCGTTACCGTGCGCGCAACTTTCCCGCGACCTTGAATGCTGATGAGCAGCAGCGTTGGAGAACATTCTGCCAACAGCGCCTGAGTCATCCGCACTATGGTGCACCCAATACCCTTGAACAATTTGAGCAAGCGCTGGTTGATGCGCTGGCCGGAGTGGATGCCGCGCAGCATGCGGTATTACTGGAGTGGCGTGAATATGCCGAGCGCCTGCGCCAGCAATATGCCCTCTGATATGTAAGGGTAATAGTGCGCTATTGCTATGCGATGTGTCTGGGCCGATAACAGTGCATGTATAGCGTGGCGCGAAGAGCGGCTGCCATGAATGGCCGGTCATAAAAAACGCCAGCAAGGCTGGCGTTTTTAGGTGTAGCAAATGTGGCGTGTGCGGCTTAGCCCAGCAGGGTAGCCCAGCCTTCAACAACGTCACCGCCCCACTTGGCTTTCCACTCTTTCAGCGTTTTGTGGTTGCCGCCTTTGGTTTCGATAACTTCGCCAGTGTTCGGGTTTTTATACTGCTTAACTTTGCGGGCACGCTTGCTGCCAGCAGGTTTGGCGGCACGAGTGGCTTTGCTGCTTTTGGCTTCTGGGTCAAACATAGCAATGATGTCGCGCAGGGACTTCTGATATTCGCCCATCAGTGCGCGCAGTTTGCCTTCGAACTCCAGTTCTTTTTTCAGCTTGTCGTCTTGCGACAGATTTTTCAGGCGCTCTTGCAGCTCTTTGATGGCTTCTTCGGTGGCGCGGTATTCGTTGATCAGCGACATGTGAGTTACCTGTATTCGGGATTGACGATAAAGTGATAGCAATAGTAGTCAGGCACTTTTCACAAGTAAACCGCTTTATCGGTATTTTTTATGAATTGTATTGTTAAGTAATGCGTACGCGCCGGAATAATTCTGGTGTGCTGATTGTTTTCGCTCATGCGCATTAGTTTGTAGCGACCTTTACTTGCAGTTTTTTACATATGCTGGGCGTCGCGCGGTGTCACAGCGGCCTAGGTGGGTACTGCAGTTTTTCTGCGCAGTGACTAGAATGGCCGACTTTATTTGCGTGCTGGAGCCGCTGATGCGTACTTTTCGATTGGTCATTGCCTGCCCGGATCGGGTTGGTATCGTGGCCAAGGTCAGTAATTTTCTGGCCACTTATAACGGCTGGATTACTGAAGCGAGCCACCATTCGGATAATCAGAGTGGCTGGTTCTTTATGCGCCACGAGATTCGCGCCGATTCCTTGCCCTTTGACCTGGATGGCTTTCGTCAGGCTTTCGCGCCGATTGCTCGCGAGTTTTCCATGGAATGGCGAGTAACCGATTCCGCGCAGAAGAAGCGTGTGGTGCTGATGGCCAGTCGCGAATCACATTGCCTGGCTGATCTGTTGCATCGCTGGCACAGCGATGAGCTTGATTGCGATATCCCTTGCGTGATCTCCAACCATGATGATCTGCGCAGCATGGTTGAGTGGCATGACATTCCATATTTCCATGTACCGGTTGATCCGCAGGACAAACAGTCGGCGTTTGATGAGGTCGAACGGCTGGTCAAGGCACACAATGCCGATGTGATCGTTCTGGCGCGTTACATGCAAATTCTGCCTGCGCAGTTGTGCGCCGAGTTTTCCCAGCGTGTGATCAATATCCATCACAGCTTCCTGCCGTCCTTCGTCGGTGCCAAGCCTTACCATCAGGCTTCGCTGCGTGGGGTCAAGCTGATCGGTGCAACCTCGCATTACGTTACCGAGGAGCTGGACGCCGGGCCGATCATCGAGCAGGACGTGGTGCGTGTCAGCCACCGCGACAGTATTGAGGAGATGGTGCGCCTGGGTAAGGATGTCGAGAAGATGGTGCTGTCACGTGGTCTACGCTATCACTTGGAAGACCGAGTGCTGGTGCACGACAACAAGACCGTAGTATTCGATTGAGGTGCAGGCTGCGGCTCGGTTCAGGACACGCCAAGAGGATTTGCCGATGCTCAAGTCAATCAAGGTACGTGACTACATGACCCGCCATCTGGTGACGTTTCGTCCCGAGATGAATTTGTTTACCGCCATCAATCGCTTGCTGGAACACCGTATTTCCGGTGCGCCGGTGGTTGATGGGCAGGGCCACTTGGTGGGGCTGCTGTCGGAAGGCGATTGTTTGCGCGGTATTCTCTCCGGCGCTTATTACGAGTCAGCCGGTGGTGATGTCAGCGCCTACATGACCACCGATGTCGAAGTGATTTCGCCTGAGGCCGACATCATCGAGATATCCGAGCGTTTTTTACGCGGTCGGCGGCGGCGTCTCCCTGTGGTTGAGGGCGGTCGCCTGATTGGCCAGGTCAGCCGCAGTGATGTGCTGCGTGCGGTCAAAGAATTTGCTCAGCACGACCAGGGGCATGTGGCGCTCAATTGACGGCTGGAGGGCTGAAGCATGAGTGATCCCCATGAGCGCGGGACCGCCACGGCGCCGCCGATAGTCGGCGAGGGTTGTACTCAACGTTATGACCCCCAGGCGCTGAACCCGGAAGACGGGACCGAGTTTGCCGATGCTGCCGAGTTATGGCGTCAGTTGCAGCAAACACCGGTGGCAGCCGAACCACAGAAATGACAACGGGGCGCTCATTGAGCGCCCCGATGCGTTTATCTTCAGCATGCGTCGGCCGTCCTGCGACGGCCTGTTTGTCAGATGCGGAAACTGTCGACCAGTTGCTTGAGGCGTAGCGCCTGTTGCTCCAGATCGCCGCAGGCTCGCAGAGTGGCATTGAGGTTTTCCACGCCTTCCTGGTTGAGGGTGTTGATTTCGGTGATGTCCATGTTCAGCGCCTCGATCACCGAGGTCTGTTCTTCGGTTGCGGTGGCGACCGATTGGTTCATGCCATCGATCTCGCCAATGCGCTCGGTGACGCTGCTCAGGCGCGAGCCGGCCTGGTTGGCGATTTCCACACTCTCTTCACTGTAGCGCTGGCTCTCCGTCATGGTGGTCACCGACTCACGCGAGCCAACCTGCAGCTCCTCGATCATCTTCTCGATTTCCTGGGCCGACTCTTGAGTGCGGTGCGCCAGGTTGCGTACTTCATCGGCCACTACGGCAAAGCCCCGGCCTGCTTCACCGGCGCGCGCGGCTTCGATGGCGGCGTTGAGTGCCAGCAGGTTGGTCTGTTGGGAGATGCTCTTGATCACCTCAAGAATCTGCCCGATGTTCACCGTCTTGCTATTTAGGGTTTCGATATTGCCGCAGGAAGCGCTGATCTTGCCGGACAGCTCATTCATTGCCTGGATGGTTTTTTCCACGACCAGGCGGCCGTCTTCAGCCAACTGGCGTGCATCGGAAGCCTGATTGGAGGCGTCGGCGGCGTTACGGGCAATTTCCTGAGCGGCGGCGCCCAGTTCATTGATGGCGGCGGCCACGCTGTTGGTGCGGCTGGCCTGTTCATCCGAGTTGATCATCGACGAGTTGGAGGCGCCGACTACCAGCTTGGCGACTTCGTTGACCTGGCTGGTGGCCGACGACACTTCGCGAATCGAGCTGTGAATTCGCTCGACAAAGCGGTTGAAGGCGCTGGCCAGGCGGCCGAATTCGTCATTGGACTGAATGCTCAGGCGCTTGGTCAGATCGCCTTCGCCCTGGGCGATATCCTCCATGGCTTTACCCATGACATTCAGCGGTTGCATCAGCACGCTGATCAGCATGCTCAGCAGCAGAATGATCAGTACCACGGCGATGATGGTGGCGATGATCGCTGAAGCGCGGAACTCGCTAAGCATCGAGTAGGCTTTGCTCTTGTCAACGGACAACCCCACGTGCCAACTCACCGAAGGCAGACCTTTGACCGGCGCGAAGGTGAGTATGCGGGTTTCGCCATTGAGCTCGGCTTCGCTGAATTCGCCGCTGATCCGTGGGGTGTTTTGCGGATAGACCTCGCTGAGGTTCTTCATCACCAGGGATTTGTCCGGGTGAACCAGAATCTTGCCGTCAGCGCTGACCAGAAAGGCATAACCCATGCCGGCAAAGTCCAGAGAGTTGATGATGTCGACCAGGGTGTTGAGGCTCAGATCGCCACCGACCACGCCGGCCGCTTTGGCGGGCGTGGCAATGGTAATGATCAGCTCGCTGGTAGCGGCGTCAACGTAGGGTTCGGTGAGGGTGCTACCGCCTGCGGCGATGGCGTCCTTGTACCAGGGGCGCTGGCGTGGGTCGTAACCATCGGGCATGTCCTCGTCCGGGCGCATGGTGAAGCTGCCATCTGCGCTGCCCAGATAGGTGAAGGCAAAGGTGGAGGCCAGCACCTTCTGTTCCAGCAGGCTGGTCAGGGCCTCACCGGAAGAATCGCGGGCAACCGATTGCGCAACGTTTTCCACCAGCAGGATGCGCCCTGATAGCCAGTTGGAAATGTTGCTGGCGGTGACGTTGCCCATTTCCTGCAGGTAGCTTTCCAGGTCTTCACGGATCGCATTGCGTTGCAGGTAGTCGTTATAGAGGGTGAACAGGGAAAAGGCTGCAATGACCACCAGCGCGGCGGCGAGCAGAATCTTGTGGCTGAACTTGAGGTTGTTGGTCATGGCTTCTTGCGTCCGGTAAGTTCTGGCATCAGTCTTGTGCTGATGTAAAGGCAATGGCTGTCGCAGAGGCTGCGGCAATACCGATTATGTCGGCCTGATTGCAGTAAAGCTTTAACCACGGAGATAACAAGATGGCAGAACTCGACCAGTTTGTTGTAGGGGCCGATCCGCAGGGCGTGCCAGTGGGGCAGGCGCTGCGTCTGGCGAACCGTCACGGGCTGATTGCCGGCGCTACGGGCACCGGTAAAACCGTGACCTTGCAGCGCCTGATCGAAACCTTCAGCGATGCTGGTGTGGCGGTGTTTGCCGCCGATGTCAAAGGCGATCTCTGCGGTCTGGGGGCGGCCGGTGCACCGCAAGGCAAGGTGGCTGAGCGAATCGCCAGCATGCCCTGGCTCAACCACCAGCCGTGCGCTTACCCGGTAACCCTGTGGGATGTGCATGGCAAGAGTGGCCATCCACTGCGCACCACGCTGAGCGAGATGGGCCCGTTGCTGCTGGGCGCGCTGCTGGAACTGACCGACAGTCAACAGGCGGCGCTGTACGCGGCGTTCAAGGTGGCGGACCGCGAGGGTTTGCTGCTGCTTGACCTGAAAGACCTCAAGGCGTTGCTCGCGCACTTGAAAAGTCACCCAGAAGTGCTCGGTGAGGACAGTGCGCTGTTTACCTCGACGTCTTCGCAAGCCCTGCTGCGCAAGCTGGCTGGTCTGGAGCAGCAGGGTGCCGAGGCGCTGTTTGGCGAGCCGGCGCTGCAGCTTGAGGACATTCTGCATCCTGACCGAGATGGTCGCGGGCGCATTCACCTGCTGGATGCCAGCCGTTTGGTGCATGAGGCACCGAAGGTGTATGCGACTTTCCTGCTCTGGCTGTTGGCGGAGCTGTTCGAACAATTGCCGGAGCGTGGCGATGCGGACAAGCCACTGCTGGCGCTGTTTTTCGATGAGGCGCATCTACTGTTCGCCGATACGCCCAAGGCCTTGCAGGAGCGCCTGGAGCAGGTGGTGCGTTTGATCCGCTCGAAGGGCGTGGGTGTCTACTTCGTCACCCAGTCGCCGGGTGATCTGCCGGATGCTGTGTTGGCTCAACTGGGGTTGCGTATTCAACATGGCCTGCGCGCTTTTACCGCCAAAGAACAGAAGTCGCTGCGTGCAGTGGCAGATGGTTTTCGCCCCAACCCGAGTATCGACACGCTGGCAGTGTTGACCGAACTGGGCATTGGTGAAGCGCTGGTCGGTACGCTGGAAATCAAGGGCACCCCGGCCATGGTGCAGCGAGTTGCAGTGGCACCGCCGCAGTCGCGGATCGGGCCGCTGAGTGAAGCCGAGCGCGCGGCGCTGATCCGCCAATCACCGCTGCTGGGGCGCTATGACAAACCGATTGACCGTGAGTCAGCCTATGAGTTGTTGATGGCGCGCGCCGAGCAGGCGGCTGCGCAGCAGGCCGAACAGGCCAAGCCCAGTGCGGCCGGCAAGAGGGCCGAGGGCAACAGCCTGGGCAGTGCGGCAGGCGAACTGCTGGGTGGTTTGGCCAGCCAGGTGGTGAAAACCGCCATGCGCCAAGCCGCCAACCAGATCGGTCGGCAATTGGTGCGCGGTCTGTTGGGTTCGTTGATGGGCGGCAAAAGGCGTTGATTAATCAGGCCATCCCCGTTCGGGGTTGGCCTGCGGACTTTGCGTCAGCTGGCGGCCTCGTCGGCTTTGCTGCGCAGTTCCTTTTCGATTTTTTCGAGCTCTTTTTCAAACGCTTGATCAAGAAGGTTGGCCTTCTTGCGCCACGGCTTGCGCTCGGGGTCCGGTTGAGCGGCGTAGGTGATGACTTCCCCGCCGTAAACATCCTTGTAACGCTGCGCCTGGCGCTCGAGTTCAGCGCGCAGTTCGTCTTTCGTCACGTAGTTACCCATGGTCTTGAAACAGAAGTGTTGGCTGAATGTCAGGTGGTTGCCTGAGCATTTGAGGCGGCCAATCAGGTTCAATTTGCGCGCTTATTGAGGCGGGGTGAATAGTTTTAGGGACTATTGCCGCCGTATGTAAACCCTTTAATAGGTTATTGAAAGGGTTGCTTAGTGCGCGCCGAGTAATTATGGCGATGCCAAGTTAAATGTCCAGCCCACCAAGGCCCTGAGCTGTGAGGCATCGCGCAGCAGAGCTGTTGCGACGGGGCGAGTAGAGGTTTATTCAGTGATGCTGAGCAGTTGCATATCTGTCTGATTTTTTAATGGTTTTATTTTAATAATTTGACGCCAAATCTACGGCGTCGGTTGCTGCAGTTATTCGTCAAAGCGCCAGTTGTGCGTGGTTTTATATTTATGGCATTACGTTCCGGTGTACTCACGAGGCATTCGGTCATCCGCAGGTTGTGCTGGGTTAGGCACATGCAGGGCTATGTGTGGCGCACATGGCTGCTCTAAGGCGATATTGCCGCCTGGTTGTTTGCCCGCTAGGCCCGTGATTGTCTTGAAATACCTTGCAACCTCTGCGCGATTGAGGAAATCCATACGCCTCTCTACATTTGCCCGCGCAACGCCGGGCCCCTCTGACAGCTAACCGCTGCCATGTCGGAGTTGCAGTTTGTACAACTTCGACACTCAGAGGAGGGGCTCATGACTGCCCTAGAACCGTTCTTCCTGGCCGAATTTCTCGGCACTGCCACCTGGTTGTGGCTGGTCTTTATCAGCATCGTCATCAGCCTGTTGGTCTTTGACCTCGGGGTGCTGCACCGTGAGCATCGAGAAATCGGCGTTCGCGAAAGCCTGTTGCTGTCCGCTGGCTACATCACCGCAGGCTTGCTCTTTGGCCTTTGGGTCTGGCAGGTCAAGGGCGGTGACGCCGGGATGGATTTCTACACCGGCTTTCTGATCGAGAAATCGTTGTCGATGGACAACGTATTCCTCATGGCGATGATCTTCAGCTTCCTGGCCATCCCGCGAAAGTACCAGCACGAGGTGCTGTTCTGGGGCATCCTCGGGGTCATCGTGCTGCGCGCGATCATGATTGGTGTGGGCGCGGCGTTGATCGCCGAGTTCAGCTGGATTCTCTACGTGTTCGGCGTCTTCCTGCTGCTGACCGGCGTGAAGATGCTGTTCAGCAAGGTCGATGCCCACCCTGATCTCAACGAAAACGTGCTGGTGAAGTTTCTGCGTAAACACATGCGCGTGACCGATCGTCTGCATGAAGGGCGCTTCTTCGTCCGTCAGGCGGATGCCAGCGGTAAATCCGTGCTATGGGCGACGCCGTTGTTCCTGGCCCTGGTGTTGATCGAGTGTGCCGATCTTGTGTTCGCGGTGGACAGCGTGCCGGCGATCTTCGCCATTACCCAGGACCCTTTCATCGTCTACACCTCGAACATCTTCGCCATCCTGGGCCTGCGGGCGCTGTATTTCGCCCTGGCGGCGATGATTCACCGCTTCGCCTACCTCAAATACGCCCTGGCGTTGGTGCTGGTATTTATCGGCGGCAAGATCTTCCTGGTGGGCATCATCGGCAAGATTCCGGCTGTGATTTCCCTGAGTGTGACCTTGGGCCTACTGATTTGCGGTGTGCTGCTGTCGTTGTGGAAAACCCGTGGTCAGGCCCCGGCTGAGCCGCAGGCCTGAATGCAAACCGGTGGCGGTCACAGTCGGCTGCCACCGATCAAATCGGCAACATTGAGTAATGGAGACAGTGATGAACAAAGTGCTGCAGATGACGGCCCTGGGGCTGGTGCTGGTGGGCCTGGTCGGCTGTGAGGCCGCCGAGCAATCAGCGCAGAAACTCGCCGAGAAAGCAGAACAGGCGGTACAGGATGTAGCCCGCGAAGCGGTCGACGAGACCTTGCAACAACTCAACAAACAGGTGGATGAGGTTCAGCAGTCGACCAATGAATGGCTGGGCAAGCCTGCCGAAGACGCGCAGCCGGATGATACGGCGAAAGAGCCGCCGGCCCGCGAGTCAGCGGAGCCGATCGACAACACGGCGGTAGAAACCTGAGGCCGCTCAGGGTGTCTTGCTGAGCGCCTCACAGCTGGGCGCGTAGTTCTGCTGACAGGCGCTCTGGAATAAGGCCCTGGCCTGCAGTGGATCACGCGGTACGCCTTGCTCTCCCGTCAGGTAGAGGTTGCCGAGGATGTGCTGAGCCATCGGGTTGCCCCCCGCCGCTGACTGATTCAGGTATTTGAGCATCTGCTGCGGGTTGTGGAACTGCGGGTTGTCGCGGCCGGTGTACAGGTAAGCCAGGCTCACCGCCGCCATGGCGTGGCCCTTGTCGGCAGCCTGTTTCCACCAGTGCTCGGCTTGCTTGAGGTCTTTGGGCTGGCGGACGAAATACAGGCTGCCGAGCTGGAACTGGCTGTCGAGGTCGCCACGGTTAGCCTGACGCTGCAAGTCAGCCTGGGCCGCGGCGGCATCGTGCTGCCCGGTATCGGTCTGGGTTGCTGGCGGCTGAGAGGGTGGTGTGCTGGCACAACCGCCGAGCAACAGCCCGCTGCACAGCAGCGTTGCGAATAGATAACGAAGCACCATGCGTGGTGTTCTCCTGTGCTGAGTGGGTCGTTAGCAGCAGACTGCCTGTGCGCCAGCAAGTTGCGCCTAGATGCAATTCATATCAGTTTGTCGCTTGCAGCGTTTCCCTGTGTGCACAGAGCTGCGATTCTTGCAGCCAGTCGCCACCATCGGCCTGCGAGGCACCCATGCAGATCAGCTCCAACTTCGACAGCGGCAATATCGAAGTCATCGACACCAGTAACCCAAAACAGGTGTTGTTGGCCATTCGCCCTGACCTCAACAGCGCGCATTTTCAGTGGTTTCACTTCAAGGTCGAGGGCTTGCAGCCGGGCCAGCGCTATGGCTTCAGTCTGAGCAACGCTGGCCAGTCGTCCTATAAAAATGCCTGGAGCGGCTATCACGCCGTGGCGTCCTATGATCAGGTCAACTGGTTCCGTGTGCCCAGTCGTTTCGAGGACGGTGCGCTGAATTTCGACATCGAGACGCAGCAGGCGCAGGTCTGGTTTGCCTATTTCGAGCCTTATAGCCGTGCGCGACATGATCAACTGATCGAGGACGCACAGCGTTTGGCCGGCGCCGAGTTGTTTGCTACGGGGCGCAGTATTGAAGGGCGCGCCATCGAGTTGCTGCGCATCAGTCGCAACCCTCAGGCGCAGCGCAAGATTTGGCTGATTGCCCAGCAGCATCCGGGCGAGCATATGGCCGAGTGGTTTATGCAGGGGCTGATCGAGCGCCTGCAACAGACTGATGACGCCGAGCTGAGCGCGCTGCTGGAACAGGCCGATCTGTACCTGGTGCCAAACATGAATCCGGATGGCGCGTTCCGTGGCCACCTGCGCACCAACTATGCCGGTCGCGACCTCAACCGCGCCTGGCAGTCGGCGAGTGAGGCGGACAGCCCCGAGGTGTATTTCGTCCAGCAACAGATGCGCGAGGTGGGTGTGGATCTGTTTCTGGATATCCATGGCGACGAGGAAATTCCTCATGTCTTCGCCGCTGGTTGTGAGGGCAACCCCGGCTACAGCCCACGCCTGGAAAGACTGGAAGAGCAATTCAAGCAGTTGCTTGTGCAGCACGGGGCCGAGTTCCAGACGGTCTTTGGCTACCCGCGTGACGAACCCGGCCAGGCCAATACCACCCTGGCCTGCAATGCGGTGGGGCTGGAGTTCGACTGCCTGGCCTTTACCATCGAGATGCCGTTCAAGGACCACGATGACCGGCCCAACCCGCACTCCGGCTGGAGTGGTGCACGTTCGATGCAACTGGGTAAGGATGTACTGAGCGTGGCAGCCGCCATGGTTGGGCAGCTGCGCGACTAGTGACTCCGTAGCCCGGATGTAATCCGGGGGATTGGCCATCAAGCCATCCCGGATTGCATCCGGGCTACGTTTGGGCTGTTTTAGCCGCGGTAGTAGCGCTGCGGTACAAACGGGGTCTTGGCCACTTTCATCGCCACGCGTTTGCCGCGCACCATGGCCCATACCTCGGTATCCAGGGCGATATGGCTGTTCTGCAGATAACCCATGGCCACCGGGGCAGCCAGGGTTGGGCCGAAGCCACCGCTGCACACGCTGCCGATCACATTGCCGTCGGCATCGACGATTTCCGCGCCTTCACGCACCGGCACACGTTCCTGCGGCAGCAGGCCGACGCGCTTGCTGGCAACGCCTTCTTGTTGCTGGGCGAAGATGCGCTCGGCACCGGGGAAGCCGCCTGCACGGGCGCCATCGGCGCGGCGTGGTTTGGACATGGCCCACAGCAAGCTGGCCTCGATCGGCGTGGTGCTGGTGCTCATGTCGTGGCCGTACAGGCACAGGCCTGCTTCCAGGCGCAGCGAGTCACGCGCGCCAAGGCCGATAGCGGCTACTTCCGGTTCAGCCAGCAGGCTGCGCGCCAGGGTTTCACAGTGCTCACTCGGCACCGAAATCTCGAAACCGTCCTCGCCGGTGTAGCCGGAGCGGCTGACGTAGCAATCGACGCCGAGCAGGCGCACCGGGGCGAATTGCATAAAAGTCATCTTCGCTACTTCCGGGGCCAGGTGCGCCAGCACGTCGACGGCTTTCGGGCCTTGCAACGCCAACAGCGCGCGTGCTTCGAACAGGCTTTCGATCTCACATTGGCTGCCGATGTGCTTGCGCAGGTGAGCCAGGTCCTGCTCCTTGCAGGCGGCGTTGACCACCAGGAACAGCGTGTCGTTACCCAGGTTGGCGACCATCAGATCGTCGAGGATGCCGCCATTGTCATCGGTGAACATGGCGTAACGCTGCATGCCCACCGGCAGGTCGATGATGTCCACCGGTACCAGGGTTTCCAGGGCCTTGGCGGCATTCGCGCCGCGCAGGACGATCTGGCCCATGTGCGATACATCGAACAGGCCTGCAGCGTCGCGGGTGTGCAGGTGTTCCTTCATCACGCCCAGCGGATATTGCACTGGCATGTCGTAGCCGGCGAACGGCACCATGCGTGCGCCCAGTTCAAGGTGCAGGGCGTGTAGTGGGGTTTTCGCCAGGGTTTCAGTGGTCATGCGGTTCTCCAGTAGGGTGCGCCATACGCACCGTTGCAAGGGTTTGGTGCGCACGGCGCACCCTACAAATCAGCATTCGACAATATTGACGGCCAGGCCGCCGCGAGCGGTTTCCTTGTACTTGTTGTTCATATCGGCACCGGTCTGGCGCATGGTGCGGATCACTTTATCCAGCGAGACGAAGTGCTGACCGTCGCCGCGCAGGGCCATGCGCGCGGCGTTGATCGCTTTGACCGAGCCCATGGCGTTGCGTTCGATACAGGGCACCTGCACCAGCCCGCCGATGGGGTCGCAGGTCAGGCCAAGGTTGTGTTCCATGCCGATCTCGGCGGCGTTTTCCACCTGGTTGACGCTGCCGCCCAGCACCTCGCACAAGGCGCCTGCGGCCATCGAGCAGGCCACGCCGACCTCGCCCTGGCAGCCGACTTCGGCCCCGGAGATCGAGGCGTTTTCTTTGTAGAGGATGCCGATGGCGGCAGCGGTAAGCAGAAAGCGCACTACGCCGTCGTCGTTGGAGCCCGGGATAAAGCGGCTGTAGTAATGCAGCACGGCGGGCACGATACCGGCCGCGCCGTTGGTGGGCGCGGTGACCACGCGCCCGCCTGTGGCGTTTTCCTCGTTGACTGCGAGGGCGTAGAGGTTGACCCAGTCGAGCACACTCAACGCATCGCGCAGGCTGGCCTCCGGGTGTTTGCACAACTGGCGGTGCAGGGCGGCGGCGCGGCGTTTGACCTTGAGCCCGCCGGGCATGATGCCCTCGTTGCGGCAACCGGCTTCGACACAGTTTTGCATCACCTGCCAGATCTGCAGCAGGCGTGCGCGGGTTTCCGCTTCCGGGCGCCAGGCGGCCTCGTTGGCCAGCATCACCTGGCTGATCGACAGGTTGTGTTCGGCGCAGTGCGCCAGCAACTGTTTGCCGGTGGTAAAGGGGTATGGCAGGGCAGTGGTGTCTTCGACGATACGGTCGGCCCCGGCGGCCTGTTCATCGACGACAAAACCGCCGCCCACTGAGTAGTACTCGCGCGCACGGATCTGCAAGCCGGCGGCGTCGAAGGCGCGGAAGATCATGCCGTTGGGGTGAAAGGGCAGCGGCTTACGAATCATCGCCAGGTGCTGCTTTTCGACAAAGCGAATGGTTTTCTCGCCGAGCAGTTTGAGCTCGCCACTGCTGCGAATCGCTACCAGGCGTGCGTCAACGGTATTGGTGTCGACCGTGTCCGGCTGTTCGCCTTCCAGGCCGAGCAGCACGGCCTTGTCGCTGCCATGGCCCTTGCCAGTCGCGCCGAGGGAGCCGTACAGCTCGACCTTGAGGCTGTCGGTAGTGGCCAATAGATCATCGCGGCGCAGGCCTTCGGCAAAGCGCACGGCGGCGCGCATCGGGCCCACCGTGTGCGAGCTGGACGGGCCGATGCCGATCTTGAATAGGTCAAAAACGCTAAGTGACATGCTGTCTCCGGCTTTAAGCCAACCTCGTAAGTCGGCGTTGATGCAGCGCGGTCTGTAACCGCGTCTGCGTTGCGCAAAAGAAGCTGCTGTTAGTCAGCGTAGACCGGGAAGCTGGCGCACAGGTCGGCGACCTGACCACGGACGCGCTCAATTACCGCCGGGTTTTCCAGGTCATCGAGGATGTCGCAGATCCAGCCAGCCAGGGTACGGCACTCGCCCTGCTTGAAGCCGCGGGTGGTGACGGCCGGGGTGCCGATGCGGATGCCCGAGGTGACAAACGGCGACTGCGGATCGTTCGGCACGGCGTTCTTGTTCACCGTGATATGCGCCGCGCCCAGGGCTGCATCGGCAGCTTTGCCGGTGAGGCCCTGCTTGATCAGGCTGACCAGCATCAGGTGGTTGTCGGTGCCGCCGGAGACCACGTCATAGCCGCGCGCAACGAATACTTCGGCCATGGCCTGGGCGTTGTTGATCACCTGCTGCTGGTAGGTCTTGAAGCCTGGCTCCAGCGCTTCCTTGAAGCACACCGCCTTGGCGGCGATCACATGCATCAGCGGGCCGCCCTGGGCGCCGGGGAATACGGCGGAGTTGAGCTTTTTCTCGATCTCTTCATTGGCCTTGGCCAGGATCAAACCGCCACGTGGGCCGCGCAGGGTCTTGTGCGTTGTGGTGGTGACCACATCGGCAAACGGAATCGGGTTGGGGTACAGACCAGCTGCGACCAGGCCGGCGACGTGGGCCATGTCGACAAACAGCAGCGCACCGACCTTGTCGGCAATTTCGCGGAAATGGGCGAAGTCCAGGGTACGCGAATAGGCGCTGAAACCAGCGACGATCATTTTCGGCTTGTGCTCGACGGCCAGGCGCTCGACCTCGGCGTAATCGATCAGGCCCTGCTCGTCGATACCGTACTGCACCGCGTTGTACAGCTTGCCGGAGGACGACACCTTGGCGCCGTGGGTCAGATGGCCGCCGTGGGCCAGACTCATGCCGAGGATGGTATCGCCAGCATTGAGCAAGGCCAGGTACACCGCGCTGTTGGCTGAAGAGCCGGAGTGCGGCTGCACGTTGGCGTAGTCGGCACCGAACAACTGTTTGGCGCGTTCGATGGCCAGCGCCTCGACCTTGTCGACATGCTCGCAGCCGCCGTAATAGCGCTTGCCCGGATAGCCTTCGGCGTACTTGTTGGTCAGGCCGCTGCCTTGAGCCTGCATCACGCGCTGGCTGCAGTAGTTTTCCGAGGCAATCAGCTCGATATGGTCTTCCTGGCGCTGCTCTTCGGCGTTGATCGCGGCGAGCAGGGCATCATCGTAGCCTTGCAGTTGGTCGTGCTTGCTGAACATGGTGAGGCCCTCTGGTTTTTATATGAGGTGCAGCTAACCCGCCTCGGGTAGAGGTGAGTCGAAATTCTTGGGTGAAGCTGAACGTTGAACCATGCCCTCTCTCTTTTGGGGAGAGGGCTAGGGAGAGGGGTTGCCTAACAACCGCATTACCCTCTCCCCCGGCCCCTCTTCCGAGGGGAGGTTCTTTACGCGTCCTGGTACGCCTCGATGGACGGGCAGGCGCAGATCAGGTTGCGGTCGCCGAACACGTTGTCCACGCGGCCGACCGGCGGCCAGTACTTGGCCTCGATCAGGCTGGCCACCGGGTACACGGCCTGCTCGCGGCTGTAGCCGTGAGTCCATTCGCCGGTCAGTTCCAGGGCGGTGTGTGGGGCGTTTTTCAGCGGATTGTCGTTGGCATCCAACTGGCCGGCTTCCACCGCACGAATTTCGTTGCGGATGGCGATCATGGCGTCGCAGAAGCGATCCAGCTCTTCCTTGGATTCGCTTTCGGTCGGCTCGATCATCAGGGTGCCGGCCACCGGGAAGGACATGGTCGGGGCGTGGAAGCCGAAGTCGATCAGGCGCTTGGCCACATCGTCAACGCTGATGCCGCTGCTGTCCTTGATCGGGCGGATATCCAGAATGCACTCGTGCGCCACCAGGCCGTTGCTGCCCGAATACAGCACGGGGTAGTGCTCTTCCAGGCGGCGGGCGATGTAGTTGGCGTTGAGGATGGCCATTTGCGAGGCGCGCTTGAGGCCTTCGCCGCCCATCATGCTGATGTACATCCAGGTGATCGGCAGAATGCTGGCGCTGCCGAACGGCGCGGCGCTGACCGCACCTTCTTTACGGGCCATATGGCCGTGACCGGGCAGGAATGGGATCAGGTGTTCTTTCACGCCAATCGGGCCGACACCTGGGCCGCCACCGCCGTGCGGGATGCAGAAGGTCTTGTGCAGGTTCAGGTGAGAGACGTCGCCGCCGAACTTGCCTGGGGCGCACAGGCCGACCATGGCGTTCATGTTGGCACCGTCGATATACACCTGACCGCCGTTGTCGTGGACGATCTGGGCGATCTCGCGGATGCCTTCCTCGAACACGCCGTGGGTCGATGGGTAGGTGATCATGATCGCGGCGAGGCGATCCTTGTGCTCTTCGGCCTTGGCCTTTAGGTCAGCGATATCGACGTTGCCGCTGCTGTCGCAGGCAGTCACCACCACGCGCATACCAACCATGCTGGCGGTGGCCGGGTTGGTGCCGTGGGCTGATTGCGGAATCAGGCAGATGTCGCGCTGATCGTCGCCACGGCTCAGGTGGTAAGCACGAATGGCCAGCAGGCCGGCGTACTCGCCCTGGGAGCCGGCGTTCGGCTGCAGGGAGATGCCGTCGTAACCGGTGGCCGCGCAGAGCATGGCTTCCAGTTCAGTGGTCAGCTGGGTGTAACCCTGGCTCTGTTCGGCAGGGGCAAAGGGGTGCAGGTTGCCGAACTCGGCCCAGGTCACCGGGATCATTTCGCTGGCAGCGTTGAGCTTCATGGTGCAGGAGCCCAGCGGGATCATGCTGCGGTCCAGCGCCAGGTCCTTGTCGGCCAGCTTGCGCAGGTAGCGCATCAGCTCGGTTTCGCTGTGGTAGCGATTGAATACCGGGTGGCTGAGGATTTCGCTTTCGCGCAGCAGGCCTTTTGGCAGCTGAGCGATTACCCCGGCAGCCAGTTCAGCAAAGGCGGGTACAGCCTTGCCGTCGGCGAATACCGCCAGCAGCGCTTCGATGGCCGCCTGATCGGTGGTTTCATCCAGGGACAGACCCAGGCGCTCGCCATCGATTTCACGCAGGTTGATACCAGCAGCGCGTGCAGCAGCGTGCAGGGCAGCGGTCTTGCCGGCGGTGGCCAGGGTCAGGGTGTCGAAGAAGAATTCCTGTTCAACGCTGTAACCCAGAGCGCGCAGGCCCTTGGCCAGAATGGCGGTGAACTGGTGCACGCGCTGAGCGATTTGCACCAGGCCTTTCGGGCCGTGGTACACGGCGTACATGCTGGCGATGTTGGCCAGCAGTACCTGGGCGGTACAGATGTTACTGGTGGCCTTCTCGCGGCGGATATGTTGCTCGCGGGTCTGCATGGCCAGGCGCAGGGCCGGCTTGCCGAAGCGGTCGATCGACATGCCGACCAGGCGGCCCGGCATATCGCGCTTGAATGCATCGCGGGTGGCGAAGTAGGCGGCGTGTGGGCCACCGAAGCCCAGCGGCACACCAAAGCGCTGTGCACTGCCCAGGGCCACGTCGGCACCGAATTCGCCCGGCGCGGTCAGCAGGGTCAGGGCCAGCAGGTCAGCGGCCACGGCTACCAGGGCGTTGGCGGCGTGGAAACGCTCAACCAGCTCGCGGTAGTCGAAGATATCGCCATTGCTCGCCGGGTATTGCAGCAGCGCGCCGAAGTAGGCGCTGGCGTCAGTGATGGCGGCTTCGTCGCCGATGACCACTTCAATGCCCAGCGGTTCGGCACGGGTGCGCAGCACGTCGAGGGTCTGCGGATGGCAATGCTGCGAGGCGAAGAAGGCGTTGCTGGCCTTGTTCTTCGACAGACGCTTGCAGAAGGTCATGGCTTCGGCAGCGGCGGTGGCTTCGTCCAGCAGCGAGGCGTTGGCGATCTGCATACCAGTAAGGTCGCTGATCAGGGTCTGAAAATTCAGCAAGGATTCCAGGCGGCCCTGGGAAATTTCTGGCTGATACGGGGTGTAGGCGGTGTACCAGGCCGGGTTTTCCAGCAGGTTGCGCAGGATCGGGCTCGGCGTCAGGGTGCCGTAGTAGCCCTGACCGATATAGGTCTTGAACTGCTGGTTCTTGGCCGCGATGGTCTTGATCTTGGCCAGGGCGTCGGCTTCCGACAGGCCCGGCTGGGCGCCCAGCACGCTGGAGCCCTTGATGCTGTCAGGGATGACGTTATCGGTCAGTGCGTCGATGCTGGCGTAGCCGAGCAGTTCGAGCATGGCCGCGGTATCGGCGTCACGCGGGCCGATATGGCGGGCGATAAATTCGTTCTGGGTGGTCAGCTTGGTCATTGCAATCTCTCAGGCGTCAGCATTGGCGTTGAGCAGGCGCTCGTAGGCGGCCTGATCGAGCAGGTCGGCTACCGCGCTGGCATTGGCCGGACGGAAACGGAAGAACCAACCCTTGCCCAGGGGATCTTCGTTGACCAGCTCAGGGCTGGATTCTAGCTCGCCATTGACCTCAACCACCTCACCGTCCAGCGGCATGGCGATATTGCTTGCGGCTTTTACCGATTCCAGCACGGCCACTTCGTCACCCTCGGCATAGCTCTGCACTTCTGGCAGCTGAACGAACACCACGTCACCCAGGGCTTCCTGGGCATAGGCGGTGATGCCCACGGTAACCAGACCATCGGCATCCTGACGCAGCCATTCGTGCTCGACGGTAAAACGCAATTCGCTCATGTGTACTCCTCAAGGGTGGTGACTCGCCCTTTCTGCTGGGGGCGATGTGCTGGACGCGCGTGCTGGGCACGCGCTGAAGGTGAAAAGACCATAGCAAGGGTGGTGCCACTGTTATTTTTATCAATAAAAACAATTACTTAGTATGTTTTTAGGGGTTGGTCTGTTGTTCTTCGTATCGATTTCGATACGGATTGGTGCGGTTTATCCAGAGTGCGCCGCGCAAAGGCTCACGTGTCGCGGGCTGAATGATTTGTGTCGCTTTCATTACGCTGTATTCAAATCAATACATGTGCGGCGGGCTTGGTAATGGCACCGGTGCCGAGGCGGTTGGCACCTGGATTACTCGGCTGATGGCGGTCAATCCCTCTGCTCAATCGCCCGGGCCATTCATCCGCCCTATAAAGCGCTATTGAACGGGTCGATGGGCCTGCTGTAGAGCGGCTTTCCAGAGGCGTATTCACTCTTTCGGCTGACAGGGCAAATACCTCTTTCGGGCGCTTATCCCGCTCAAGGCGGCTGAGTAGCGTGGGGCCTCAACACGAAACCCCGCTTTCCAGGAGAGCCGCATGAGAACAACAACAAGACATGCCATCTTCCAGCCCAGCGTTTTGGCGATTGCCATTGCTGTGGGCTGTGTCGCGCCTGTCCAGGCTATTACATTCAATATCGGTGAGGTCGAAGCGCAGTTCGACTCATCACTTTCGGTGGGGGCCAGTTGGAGCGTGCGTGGTGCCGATCCTGACTTTATCGGTACGCGCAACGGTGGCAAGGCGTCCTCTCAGACCAACGACGACGGGCGCCTTAACTTCAAGAAAGGTGAAACTTTTTCGAAGATCTTCAAAGGTATTCACGACCTTGAATTGAAGTACGGCGATACCGGCGTGTTTATTCGCGGCAAGTACTGGTACGACTTCGAGACCAAGGACGAAAGCCGCCTGCTGTATGACATCGATGACCACAACCGCAAGACGGCGGCTCAGGCCGCCGGTGCGGAAATTCTCGATGCCTTCATCTACCACAACTACAACCTCGGCAGCCTGCCGGGCAGTGTGCGGGTTGGTAAGCAAGTGGTCAGCTGGGGTGAGAGCACCTTTATCGGTAACTCGATCAACTCGATCAACCCCGTGGATGCGGCAGCGTTCCGCCGCCCAGGTGCGGAGATCAAGGAGGGGCTGATTCCGGTCAACATGCTCTACGTATCGCAGAGCCTGACCGACACCATCAGCATGGAGGCGTTCTACCAGTTGGAGTGGGATCAGACCGTTATCGATAACTGCGGGACGTTCTTTGCACCGAGCGATACGGCCGCCGATGGCTGTAATGACCGCCTGGTGGTAGCCGGGGCCGATGTTGCGCCGGACGCGTCCAACAACACCGGTGCGCCGGGCAACCCGGTGTTCATTCCACGCGCAGGTGATCGTGATGCGCGTGACAGTGGACAATTCGGCGTGGCCTTGCGCTGGTTTGCCGAGTCGTTGAATGACACCGAGTTCGGCCTCTACGCGATGAATTACCACAGCCGTACCCCGAGCGGCAGCATCATTGTCGGCACGGGTGCGCCGCAGGCAGCCCGCTACTTCCTGGAGTACCCAGAAGACATCCGTCTGTATGGCATCAGTTTCCAGACCAATATCGATGGCACCGCGCTGTCGGGTGAGCTCAGCTATCGGCCGAACATGCCAATCGGCATCAACTCCACGGACATGACCTTTGCATCCCTGCGTCAGGGCTTTTCACCGGTATTCACCAGTGGTCATGGGCGCAATGTCGTGGGCGAGGAAGTGGCCGGCTATGTGCGCAAGCCGGTGACCCAGGCGCAAGTCTCGGCGGTGCAGTTTTTCGACCGAGTACTGGGGGCCAGTCGCCTGACCCTGCTGGGCGAGGTGGGTTACAACCATATCAGCGGTATCACTGATGATGTCGGTGAGCTGCGTTTCGGTCGCGATCCGGTCTACGGCATTGGTCAGCTCAACCCCAACACCACCTGTACTGCCGGGGTAAACGCAGCCAATCCCGATCAGTGTAATGACGATGGCTTCTTCACCAGCAGCTCTTGGGGCTATCGCGTACGCGCCAGCCTCGACTACAGCAACGTGTTTGCCGGGGTCAACCTCTCGCCAAGCATTGCCTGGTCGCATGACGTCGATGGCCATGGCCCCAACTTCAGCGAGGGCAGCAAGGCGGTGAGCCTTGGCCTGAATGCTGACTACCAGA